>SMLU01000004.1:0-300000 GCA_007859745.1 Phycisphaerae bacterium RAS1
CGTGCGTCTGTCCGAACCCGCCGCGCCAAGCGGCGGGGTGACGTGCGTCTGTCCGAACCCGCCGCGCCAAGCGGCGGGGTGACGTGTGTCTGTCGGAACCCGCCGCGCCAAGCGGCGGGGTGACGTGCGTCTGTCCGAACCCGCCGCGCCAAGCGGCGGGGTGACGTGCGTCTGTCCGAACCCGCCGCGCCAAGCGGCGGGGTGACGTGCGTCTGTCCGAACCCGCCGCGCCAAGCGGCGGGGTGACGTGTGTCTGTCGGAACCCGCCGCGCCAAGCGGCGGGGTGACGTGTGTCTGTCCGAACCCGCCGCGCCAAGCGGTGGGGTGACGTGCGTCTGTCCGAACCCGCCGCGCCAAGCGGCGGGGTGACGTGCGTCTGTCCGAACCCGCCGCGCCAAGCGGCGGGGTGACGTGTGTCTGTCGGAACCCGCCGCGCCAAGCGGCGGGGTGACGTGCGTCTGTCCGAACCCGCCGCGCCAAGCGGTGGGGTAAGTTGAGACGGCGACAAGAGGACCGCTCGCCATGTCCGACCCGCTCGCCTACCTGCTCACGTTCAGGACGTACGGCACTTGGCTGCATGGCGACGATCGCGGGTCGATCGATGATCGAAATAACCTGGTTGACAATCCGTTGTGGGAACGAAACGACGCATGGCGGCAATGGGAGAAGGGCCGGTTGCGCGCGCCGCCCGTGGAACTCGGCGACCCGATGCGCCGAGTTATTGAGAAGGCCCTCCACGACGAATGCAGTTTCCGCGGCTGGAACCTGATCGAACTGGCCGTGAGAACCAACCACGTTCATGCAGTGTTGGGCTTTGCGGAGCTTCCGCCGGAACAGATGGCTGGTAAACTGAAGTCGCATGCAACGCGTGAACTGAGACGCGCCGGGTTCTTTCTGACGCGCCCGGTCTGGGCAGACGGCGTCGGCAGCAGGCGATACCTGTGGACTGACTCGGATGTCGAAGCCGCCGCAGCCTACGTCCGCGAAGGACAGGACGTGCCGAAGTAGCGAGCGTACCCCGCCGCTTGGCGCGGCGGGTTCGGAAATACGAGCGTCACTCCGCCGCTTGGCGCGGCGGGTTCGGAAATACGAGCATCACCCTGCCGCTTGGCGCGGCGGGTTCGGTAATACGGGCACGCCCCATCGGCGTGTGCGGGTTCGGGAAGAACAGGATAGGTGCATCATGGCAGACTTTGCGACACTCTCATTTCGCGGCAAGTCCTATGAACTGCCGGTGGTTGAAGGCTCCGAGAAGGAAATCGGCGTCGATATCAGCGATCTGCGCGCCAAGAGCGGCATGATCACACTCGACGACAGCTACGCCAACACCGGCTCGTGCAAAAGCGAGATCACCTTCATCGACGGTGACAAGGGCATCCTCCGCTACCGCGGCTACGCGATCGAGGATCTCGCGGAGAAGTCCACCTTCCCCGAAGTGGCCTACCTTCTGATCTTCGGCGAGCTGCCCGAGGCCGGCGAGTTGGCCGAGTTCCGCAAGCTGCTCACCGAGCACCAGTTCGTCCACGAAGACCTGAAGCACACGCTGGCCGGCTTCCCGCCCAATGCCCCGCCCATGGCCATTCTCTCGGCCATGATCAACGCTGCGAGCTGCTTTCAGCCCGAGTTAATCACTCCCGCGGAAGGCGAGCACTTCATGCAGTCGGCGGCCCGGCTGCTTTCCAAGGTGCGGACCATCGCGGCGGCGGCCTACAAGAAGAGCAAGGGCCGGCCGATGGTCTACCCGCGTTTTGACCTGGTCTACACGGCCAACCTGCTGCACATGATGTTCAGCAAGCCCAACCTGCCCTACGAACCCGACCCGGACGTGGTCCGCGCCATGGACCAGCTCCTGATTCTGCACGCCGACCATGAGCAGAATTGCTCCACCTCGACCGTGCGAATGGTCGCGTCGTCAAAGGCCAACCTGTGGGCCTCCGCCGCCGCCGGCGTGTGCGCCTTGTGGGGGCCGCTGCACGGCGGAGCCAACATGGAAGTGATCGACATGCTGACCAAGATTCACGCCGGCGGCGAGTCGATCCAGTCGTTCATCTCCAAGGTCAAGGACAAAACCAGCCACGTGAAGCTGATGGGCTTCGGCCACCGCGTCTACAAGAACTTCGACCCGCGGGCCCAGATCATCAAGAAAGCTTGCGACAACGTGCTCGTGAAGCTCGGCATCAATGACCCGCTGCTCGAAATCGCGAAGAAGCTCGAAGAAGTCGCGCTGCACGACGGCTACTTCGTCGAGCGCAAGCTGTATCCAAACGTCGATTTCTACAGCGGCATCATCATGCGGGCGCTCGGCATCCCGACTGACATGTTCACCGTCATCTTCGCCATCGGCCGCATGCCCGGCTGGGTGGCCCACTGGCGCGAGGTCAACCTGAACCCGAACGGCCGCATCTCGCGCCCGCGGCAGGTCTACACCGGCGCCACGCCGCGGGCGTACGTGCCGATCGAGCGCCGCGGCTAGGACGACGCCGCGACCTCGGTACGCCGATGGTTCCAGAAATCCGGCGCTCAGCCCCGTAGGGGCATGGAAGTGATTGGGTGGGACGGGCGTCTCGCCCGTCCCGGCCGCGTCAGGATCGGGCAATATGCCCGTTCCACCCGCGGTTCTCCCCGGGTTTTCGCGCCCCGTCGGCCACCAAAGGCCGACGCTACGGCTTCTTCGCGGCTACCGCGGCGTGCCGCGCGTCGTTGATGCCGCCGCGCCGGCGAGCACCTGCGCCACCCGCTGCAGCAGCGTCGTCGCCGAGTAGGGTTTGTGCATGAACTGAACCCCGCTCGCCAGAACGCCGCCGTGCACGATCGCGTTCTCCGTGTAGCCCGAGGTGAAGAGAAACCGCACCGCCGGCCAGCGCGCTGCGCACAAGTCGGCCAGTTGCCGGCCGCTCCGCCCGGGCAGCATCACGTCCGTGACGACCACGTCGATGGCTCCGTTTCGAGCCTCCAGTTGCACCAGCGCCTCTTCCGCCGTGCCGGCCGTCAGCGCCGTGTACCCTTTCTTCGACAGGATCATCTGCGCGATCTGCCGGATCATCGGCTCGTCTTCCACCACCAGCACCGTCCCGCTGCCGACAGCGGGAACCGCGGGTTCCGGGCGGGCTTCGTCCGCATGCGGCGCGCGCGTGCTCCTCGGGATGTGGATCTTGAACGTCGTCCCGCGCCCCGGCTCGCTGTAAAGCCAGATGTGACCGCCGGCCTGCTGCACGATGCCGTGCACGCTGGCCAGGCCCAGCCCGGTCCCCTCGCCGGCTTGCTTGGTCGAAAAGAACGGCTCGAAAATGTGCTGCTGAATGGCGGCCTCCATCCCGGCGCCGGTATCCGAGATGGTCAGCATGACATAGTCGCCGATGTGAACATCCGGGTGCTGCCGCGTGTAGTTCTCATCGAGGCGGGCGTTGCCCGTCTCGATCAGCAGGCGGCCGCCGTCGCGCATTGCATCGCGCGCATTGGCCGCGAGGTTCAGCAGCACCTGCTGAATCTGCACCGGATCCACCTCCACGGGCCACAGAATCTCGGCGCAGACCACGCTGACCAGGATGTTCTCGTTCAGCAGCCGCCGCAGCAGCGGCTCCGTCTCGCGCACGATCGCGTTGATGTCCACGACCTGCGGGGCGATGACCTGCTTGCGCGCGAACGCCAGCAGTTGCCGCGTCAGCTCGGCGGCGCGCTGCACGGCGGACTGCACCTGCCGCAGGTGCGGCAGCGCCGGATGCTCCTCGGCCATCTGCTGCGCCGCGAGGTCCACCGCGCCGGTGATGGCGGTCAGGAGATTGTTGAAGTCATGCGCCACGCCGCCGGCCAGTCGTCCGACCGACTCGAGCTTCAGCGCGTGCAGGAGCTGCTCGCGCATCCGCTTCCGCTCCGAAATGTCGCGCCAGAAGATGCTCATGCCGGCCGCCGTGGGTATCGCGCGAACCTCGATCAACCGGTCGGAAAACGCGATCGAAGGGGACTCAAACTCAACCGGCACACGTTCCTGCGCGGCGCGCCTGAATTGCGCCTCCATTTGCGACGCGCGCAGTTGCGGAAAGACATCCCACATGACTTTTCCCAGCACCTCGTCCGAGCCGCGGCCCATGTAGCTGAGCCCGCGCGCGTTGACGTATCGATAGCGCCACTCATCATCCAGGTGCGCGAAGCACTCGCCCATGGTCTCCAGAATCTCGATCAGGCTCTCGTTGGCCGCGTGCGTGCGGATCGCCGCCTGACGAAACTGGCGATTCAGCGCCACGGCCGCCGTCAGCACGGATCCGCCCAGCACCAGCCCCAGCGCCGCCAGAGTCGTCGCGCTTCGCCGGCTGCCGGCCGCCTCGCCTCGCTGCCGCGAGCGGTCGTCGCGCACATCCGCCGTCGCCTGCGCGAGCAGCGCGCGGACGTCGTCCATGATGGCCTTGCCCCGCCCGGATCGAACCTGCTCGTGAGCCGCGTCCACGTCGCCGCTTCGCGCCAGGCGGACGGCATTACCCAGGTGCTCCAGCTTGGTCTCGGCCAGCGCGCCCAATCGACGGAACCGCTCCAGCAGCGCCGCATCGCCGTCCGCCGGCGCTTCGAGAACGCCGCGGGCTCGGACCAGCCGCGGGCCAGCCGCCTCCAGCAGCGAGAGATACGCTTCGTCGCCGGTCAGCAGATAGCCACGCTGGGCCGTCTCGGCGTCCACCAGCAGCGTGAGCACTTCATTCAACGAGGAAATCACGTCATAGGTGCGATCGACGCGCTCGAGCTGGTCAGACATCAACTGGAATTCGCGCCCCGCCAGCGCCGTAATCACGACCAGGACGACCAGGCTGACGACCAGCCCGGTCGACACCCACGGCCCCAGCGCCCAGCGGCGTACGCTTGAACGGGCGTCGCGCATTACGATTCCATCTCTCGCATCGTCGCGGCCTCTCAGGCAGTCGGCGAATTCCCGCGCGCTCGCGCGGACAAATGGAAACGGAAAGTCACTGCGGCCCGCGCAGTGCGCCGCGATTCCTAAACGCACTCCGCATCAACTGTCAAGCGCCGCCGCCGCCGCGCCGGCTTTCCGACCCGCGACCTCTTTCCGAGCCGCGACCTCTTTCCGAGCCGCGACCTCTTTCCGAGCCGCGACCTCTTCCCGAGCCGCGACCTCTTTCCGAGCCGCGACCGTGAGGGAGCGGAGGCTTGAAAACATCCGCTTGCTCAGGCGCGCGGCTCGGTTCGAAACGGGCTTTGCGGGGATAGCCTCTACTGCCGCAGCGCACACGCCCCGCGCACGCCGACCAAGGCGTTAAAATCCCCGCCGGCGCCGCGCGCCGCGCGGGCGCCCGGCGAGACACCCGACACCGCGGCGAGGAACCACATGAATCCATCGGCGAACAGTCGACCGGCGCGGATGCGTACCCTGCTGGCGCGCTCCTGCACCGCCATGCCGGGCGCAACCAATGCGCTCACAGCTCGCCTTATCGAGCGGATGGGCTTTGAGGCCATGTACCTCTCCGGCGCGGTGCTCGCCAACAGCGTCATCGGCGTGCCCGACACCGGCCTGACCACGCTGAGTGAGGCCGCGGCCCACGCCCGCCGCTGCGCCGCCGTCACCACCATTCCGATCATCATGGACGCCGACACCGGCTTCGGCGAATCCGAGGAAAACGCCGCCCGCACCGTGCAGGAATATGAACACGCCGGGTTGGCCGGCCTGCACTTGGAAGATCAGGAATTCCCCAAGCGCTGCGGCCATCTGCCCGGCAAGCGGCTCGTGCCGGCCGACGAGTTCTGCATCAAGCTCGCCGCCGCCGCCGCCGCCCGCCGCGACAAGGACTTCGTCATCATCGCCCGCACCGACGCCCGCGGCGTCACGACCTACGACGACGCCGTCGCCCGCGCCCACGCCTATCTGAAAGCCGGCGCCGACGCGATTTTCCCCGAAGCGCTCAAGACCCGCGAAGAATTCGCCCGTTTCGCCCGCGACCTGACACCCGCCGGCAGCTCCCTTTCCACAGGCACCCTTTCCACGGCCTCCCTTTCCACGGCCTCCTTTTCCACGGGCTCCCTTTCCACCGGCGGCGCCGGCCCCGCCCCGCTCTTAGCCAACATGACCGAATTCGGCCAGACGCCGCATTTTTCGGTCAGCGAGTTCGCCGAGATGGGCTACCGCATGGTGATCTTCCCCGTCTCGCTGCAACGCGCCGCGATGAAAGCCGTCGAGCGCGTGCTGCTCGCCATCAAGAACGACGGCGGCACGCAATCGCTGCTAGGCGACATGCAGACGCGGGAGGAGTTGTACGATCTGCTCGGGTACAAGCCGTAGGGCGGGGACATTTGTAGGGCGCGCGGAACGCTCGGCTGTGCGAACGCGCGAGCCAAAGGCCAAAAGCCGAACGTGGAATTCGACAGTCTCGCTTCCGCGTCGCAACTGCGCGCAGCGTCGCGGCAACGTCTCTCGGACACCGGCGCGTCCGCCGATGCCAAGCCAACGCACGCTCCGCGACTATAATGCGGCGAATGGCCACCCTCTCGAAGCCCGAGCTGATTTCGGCGTTGACCCGCCTGGGGCGCCTCGCCGCGGAGGCCGGCGAGCACATCGAACTGCTTCTGCTTGGCGGCGGGGCCATGGTCCTCGGGTTCTCCGCGCGTGAATCGACCCGCGACGTCGATGCCGTGATTCTGTCGCCCGCGGATCGCGCTGCGGTGCGCCGCATGATCGAAGTAGTGGGGCAGGAACGCGGCTGGCCGGCCGATTGGATGAATGACGGCGCCAAGGGTTTCCTGATCGACCCGCAGCCGGGAAACACGCTATTGTCCGTCGCCGGCCTGACCGCGCGGATTCCGATTGTCGAACAACTGCTGGCGATGAAACTCGGCGCGTGGCGAGACGACGTCGATATCAGCGACGCGCGGAGATTGCTCTCGGAACTGCGCGACACGCGCGAGGAAATCTGGGCGCGCGTCGCCCGACACGTCGCGCCCGGACGCGAACTCAAGGCGAAAATGGCGTTTGACGACCTCTGGGATGAACAGCATGCCGCGGATTGAAGATATCGCCCGCGCCGCGCTTTCCGGCGACGCGCTCGCCGTCCGGAGTTTGACCCAAGACCTGTTGGCCAGTGGCTGCGCCCTGACCGCCATCCCTCGCCCGGATCGTGCGGAGACGCGCGTGCTTGCCGTCGCCGCCGCACTTGCCGAACTCCTCGCGCTCCGCGCCGGCGTATCGCCGCCGGCCTGGACGGCCGGCGTCGGCGCGCTCGATGAACCGCTGTACCTGGTCCGCGCTGCCGCGACGATGCCGCGGCTGCGCAGCCTGTGCCAGCGCGAGTCCCCCGAACCGCTTCGTCGCCGAAAGATCTACGCACCCCCGGATTACCTTGCCGCGGCATAGCCATGGCGCGGGGTGAGCCGCGCCCACGTCTTCTACGCGCGCAGGTCGCAGTGAAATGTCAGTGCCAGCAACCCATCGTCCTCGAACGACCGGAGACGCTCTGACGCTCGCCGGCTCGTTCTGCCGCCGAGCGCAGCGGAAGGCGGGCGTGGGGTGACAGGTGAGAAGTGACAGGTGGCACGGGTGCGAGATGGCGGGGGCCCGGGCCATTGGTGCGTTGGCGTCGCGGCAAGGTCTCTCGGACACCGACGCCTCCGCCGATGCGACGCCAACGCACCATACGCAACTGTGGCTACAGATTTCGGCAACCGCGCTTCGCCCGGAGGGCGCACGACCGTTGCCAGGGGCTTCGAGCCCCTGGCAACTCGGCTCCCCTACTGCACTTCCGCCCGGAGGGCGGACGAAACGCCGCAGCTTCGTCCGCCCTCCGCGCGGGATCGATACGAGAGGTCTCAGCGTCCAGGGACTGAAGTCCCTGGCAACGGCCGTGCGCCCTACGGGCGAAGAGTCCGCCATGTCCCGTTTGTCGCGCGACCGGAACTCTGGCGCTGGTCCAGCGCGGCGTACTTCGCGGGCATGGGCCGGCCGTCGTTGATTCCGGACGTTGATTCGATTCCGTCGCCGCCGCGGCACGGGCGATTCTGGAGCCGCGGAGGTTGAGCAGAAAGTCCATGCTCACGCTGAGTACAGCGCGAGCATGCCGTCGCTGGCACGGTCGGGAGAAAGCGCCACAAGTGAGTGACGAGACGTGTGCCACTGCTCTGCGAGCAGTGCTCTTGGACCCTCGGCGATGTTTCGGTATCGTGCCGACGTGGGCAGCACGATACGCAAGGCGCGACCACGCGAACCCGGTTCGGCACGGGCTGCCCGACCGACTGGGAGTGGTGCGGCGCGCGGTTCTGCGAACGCACCCGGCGTTTCGCCGCCGATGAACAACCCCACGGGTTGCGGGCGTGGCCGACGGCCGAAGACACTGCTCGCAGAGCAGTGGCACACGTGGAGAAACACTGGAGTCTGAACAGTGCCACCCCGCCCCTCCGGATCCGATAGCGCCGCGGATGGTGGGCACGGCCCACCCTACAAGCGGCTGGTCCGGCGTAGGGTGGGCCATGCCCACCTCTTCAACGCCCACGCGCCGCAGCGGACCGTCATTTCAAGCGAACGCCGGAACCGAAATCCCGGGAATGCACTGACGCGCGCTGGCTCGTCCTGCCCCCGCGCGCGGCGGAAGGCGGGCACGGCCCACCCTACAAGCCGCGGACGGTCGGCCCGGGCCAGCCGCCGCTCATTCCAATCGTTGATTCGATTCCGTCGCCGCCGCGGCACTGGAGATTCGGGAGCTGCGGAGTTTGAGCAGCAAGTGCATGCTCACGCTGAGTACAGCGAGAGCATGCCACCCGCAGGGCTGGCGTAGCAGCGAGATCAGCGACCCAATATCCCTCGTCCTGCGACGGCCATTTGAAACGCGCCAACTTGCGAGGAATAACCCGCGTTAACGGTCCCTCGGTACGTAATGGAATTCTCCCCGGTTTGCTCGAACGTGTCGATTCCTTGACCGGGAAATGTGACAACTACCTCTTCAGTCGACGTGTCGAGCAAGTCGATCTCGAAGTCATACTTAACGACCACTATGCCGTCTTGCTTTTCGAGCTGCGTCGCGACGATGTTGAAGCGAAAGATGCCCGTGCTCGTGAGCGTCGTCACATCGGACGGCGATCCGTCACTGTTAACCAGAAGCGTCTGCTCTAACGTCGAAGCTTCCGTTGTTCGCTCTTGACTCGTGCTTTCGATTGAAAACACCTGATCGATGATCGCGATGTTGCAACTCGCACACGCGACATTCAGGTCCGGAAACGGCCCGACGCAAATGGTCGCCGCCGTGTTGACTTCGTCAGCCTTCGAATACCCATTGAGGCGATCGGCCTCCACGGCCTCGATCAACGAGTTGATGTCCGCGTCGCGGTCCGCGTATCCGACGCAGGCTCGCCGCAGCGGATCGTTGACGTCCAACCTTGCCGGGTCACCCTTGATGAAAATCCCGGTGGCGGTAATCGTCACGTCAAACGTCAGCGTCCCGGAATAGAGTCCCTTGACGAGTCCCGAACCGCCGTCGCTGTCGGCGTTCTGATCGTTCGCAGAGTCGTTGTCGTTCGTCGCGGGCCGTTCGCTTTCCGGTATGTCGCCCGACACCGGGACGTTGATGGTCGGCAACGTGATCTCGCTCGGACAACTCGCGCCGCAGGCAACGAAAAGCACCGTTGCACATGAGAAATGCCGCCACATTTTTCTTCCTCCGAGAGGATGTGGAACTGCTTGCTCAAAGTGTACGACTCCAAGGAACTCGGCGTCAAGATGATTCTCAACGCCCAGCGGAGCGCGGAGCGTGTCATCGCTGCGTCTCGCAGAGCGCCGCAGCGAGCACCGCTCCTATCCGTTCGTCGCCTCCCATGATACCCGCGCGCGCCTCCCCGTGAACTCCGCCGACACGGGCCAGCCGCCGTTGATTCCGGACGTGCATTCGATTCCGTCGCCGCCGCGGCACTGGAGATTCTGGAGCTGCGGAGGTTGAGCAGCAAGTGCATGCTCACGCCGAGTTCAGCGAGAGCATGCCACCCGCCGGCGTGCAGCGTACTTGACTTCCTATCTATGATAGATATGCTCCATGCGTGCCGCACGGCCAACGGGGGGAACATGCGCAGCCAACCTGAAATGTCGCGCTTCGGCCCAATAATAACCACGCCCTTCACCCCTTCCGCCGAAGGTGCGCAATTAGGTCTCGCGCACCTGCGCACCTTGAACATCTTGGTTCCCCAGCCCACGGTGTGCCCCGCGCCCGCCTCACTCCAGCAGCGCCTTGCACACATTCTCACACAACCCCCGCTCCTCCCCCTCGTTCACCAGAATCGCAAACGCCAGTTCCACGCCGTCTTCCCGGCGCAGATAACCCGCCAGCGTCGTCACGCCCTGAATCGACCCCGTCTTCCCCACCAGCCGCTCCGCCAGCGGCGGATTCGACAGCCGTCGCCGCATCGTGCCGTCGCGGCCGGCGACCGCCAGGCTCGCTCGCCACGCGTCCCGATGCCGGTGATGATCCATCGCGCGCAGCAGCGAGACGATCTGCGCCGCGCTAACGGCATTCGAGTGGCTCAGCCCGCTGCCGTCGCGCAGCGTCGCGCCGCTCAGATCGACGCCGAGCGACCCGAGCGTCCGACGAATCGCCTCCATGCCCGTCTCCCAGCTTCCCGCCGCGCCGGTCGGCCGCCCCACGCGGTCATACGCGGCCAGCGACTTCGCGAGGCACTCGGCGAACAGGTTCTGGCTGAACGTGTTGGCCCGCCAGATGACATCGGTCAGCGGTGTCTCCGCCGAGCCGATCGGCGTCGCTGCCGCGGCCTCGTCGGCGCTGATCGTGCGGCGGACCACGTCGCGGCCGCAGCGGATCCCGCGCTTTTCCAGCTCCGCCTTCACGACGTGGCCGAAAAACACGCTCGGCCGCCCGGCGCTGACCGGGCCAAGGTCGTCGTTTTTTCCAACCACGCCCTTCAACTCGAAAATGTCGCTGTCCGGCTCGCGCCGCGCGGACGGGTTGTGCGACTTGCCGGCTTTCAGCAGGTTCCGCACGAACGCCCCCGGCAGTTCCGGCGTCAGAAGGGCCGCGACGGCCTTCTTTTCGACGCGCACGCGCACGTCGAGGCAGTTGTCGTTGATATTCAGCCCCCCCACCGGCGCCTGGTACCAGCGGTCGGCTTGATCCTCCGGCCAGTCCGCGTGGCGGAACTGCTGATCGAAGATCGTGTCGTCCAGTACGAGTTTGTCAATCTGCGTCACGCCGCGCTCGCGCAGCGCCGCCGCCCATTCGTCGAGCGCGGCGAACTGCGGCCGGCCGTGGCGCTCGGCGATGCGCCCGTCGCAGAAGCCCGGATCGCCGCCGCCAATGATCCAAAGCTCGCGCCCGCTCAGCACCGCTCGCGTGCGAAACGCGAACTGCGGGCCGAAGTGATCCAGCGCGGCGGCCGTTGTAAAGAGCTTGAGAACGCTGGCGGGCTTGAACGGCGCCGTCGGCTGTTGCTCGATCCAGCGCTGCCCGTTCGCATCGTCGACGACGATCGCGACGCGCGTCCCCGCCGGCATCGCCGTCACGAGCGAATTGACGCGCTCAGCCACCCCCGCCGGCGGCTGGGCGAAGCTGACGGATGCAATCAGCGCGATGAATACGGCAGCGGGCGCGGCTGCTCGCAGACCGAACCGTCTCCCCCGGTCGCGCTCGCTTGCGCTTCGCGTTCTGATTGGCGCCGCCGCGTTGATCATCAAGTGAGTCTAGTCGAAAAACGAAAACCGCACGATGCACACGATCGCCTTCACCCCATCGCGCCAGGTGATCTTCTTGCCCTCATCGTACGACCGCCCGTTGTAGCTGATGCCCACCTCGAAAATCTTCCACCGCCCCTTCGCAACCTTGGCCGTCAGCTCCGGCTCGACGCCGAAGCGGTTGCTCTTGATGCGGATCTTCGCCAGCACCTCGCGCTTGAAGACCTTGTAGCAAGTCTCCATGTCGGTCAGGTTCAGGTTGGTGAACATGTTCGACAGGTTCGTGAGCGCCTTGTTGCCGATCATGTGCCAGAAATAGAGCACGCGATGCGCGTCCCCGCCGACGAAGCGCGAGCCGTACACCACGTCCGCCCGGCCGTCGAGGATCGGCGCGAGCAGCCGGCCGTAGTCCTTCGGGTCATATTCCAGGTCCGCGTCCTGCACGAGGACGATGTCACCCTGCGCCTCGCGGAAGCCCGTCCGCAGCGCCGCCCCCTTGCCCTGGTTCACCGCGTGCTTGAACAGCCGGATGCGGGCCCCGGGGAATCGCGTCTCAAGCTGCGAATACAACTCGTGTGTCCCGTCCTTCGAGCAGTCATCGACAAGGACGATTTCGCGCTCCATCGGAAGCGGCACGTCGAGCACGCGCTGAATGATCTCGAAGAGCGTCTCGCGCTCGTTGTAAACCGGGATCACCACCGATAGCAGCATCAGGTCACTCGTCTCCGCGGATCACGCCGGCCCTCGGCTGAAGAAATCCAACCACAGAGACACAGAGGCACAGAGAAGAAGGGATAAAGGGACAAAGGGATAGATGGCGCGCAGGGTTGCGCGATCCTGCGCGCCCTCTATCCCTTTGACCCTTTATCCCTCTTCTTCGCATTCTCTGTGCCTCTGTGCCTCTGTGGTTGTTTTCGCCTACGCCGGCGCCGTCAGCAGCGGATACAGCCCCGCGTCGCGCGACACGATCGCCTCGCGAATCTGCGCCCGCAGCGTCTGAATCGGAAGCCGCCACAACCGTCCGGCCAGCGGGGCGACGGTCTGCACGCCGGGGTCCGGCTCAGCCAGCACATCCAGAAGCTGTCGCTCGCGCGGACAACGGTCAAACTCCGGCCGGCGGAACTCCTCCCACGTGTCCAGCAGCACCGGCAGAAGCAGCGCCTGACGCCGGCTGACCCAGTTCAAACCGGCGAAGACCAGCAACGCGGCCGACTCAAGTTCCGGCTCCGCGCGATGCGCCACCATCATGTGCCGGACCGCCGTTGCCACCCGGCCGCGGTCGAAACAGTGGCACGCGAGCAGATAACGGGCGACAGCGCAGCGCGGCGCCTCGCGCAGCCGGCCCTCCAACTGAGCCGGAAGTCGCTCGGCCGGGCTTCGCATCAGGGAGCTGAGCACGTCGCGAAAGCGCCAGTGTTGCATAGGGTCTCAGACCTGCCGCGCCATGGCAGAATTCCGGCACGCTACAAGGCGACGTTGGAATCGTCAACTTCCGCCGCGCGGGTCCGTGCTCGGGCGTGTCGCCAGCATTCTGGGCAGGCGCCGCCGGCCAGGCCGCTTTTCCGAACCCGCCGCGCCAAGCGGCCGGGTGACGGTCGTGAGCAAGCGGCGCCACACCGGCTCGGGACGTCACCCCGCCGCTTGGCGCGGCGGGTTCGGACGGGCTAGCTCGCGGCGGGTTCGGACCGGTGTGTTCTGCCGAACCTGCCATTTGGCCACTACCGAACGTCTGGTCGCACTTGACGGCTCCACCGCGTGGCGGGTACGTCTGCCGCCCGTGACCCTCGCCCCGCCAATCACCGCGCGCCGACCGCCCTGGCCGGCCGATGCTCTCGCCGCCGCCGCCGTTGCACTGGTCGCTCTTGTCACGATCGCCGCCCTCGCACCGCGTTGCCTTCTCGTGCTGCTCACCGACGGACTCTACTCCGCCGCCCTCATTGCCGCCGCGCTCGGCTACGGCCTGTTGCTCGCTCCGCTGCTCGCCGCGCCGCCCGCCGGCACGCTGCGGCGCGCGCTTCTCAACATCGCTCTCGGGCTGGGAATCGTCGGCGTCCTGGCGCTCGTCCTCGGAATCGCCGGCGGTCTGAACCGCGTGACGGCATGGTCCATCCTCACGCTCGGAATGCTCCGCGCGCTCGCCGGAGCGCTTTCACGCGGCGTTCAGTCGGCGCCCGGCCCGGCCGGCGGTCCGCGGTCGCGCAAACTCGCCGCAGTTCTCGCCGCTCCGCTGGGCTTCCCTCTCGGCATCATGCTCATCGGTGCGTCCCTGCCCCCGGGCCTGATCTGGAAAGACGAAGCCAACGGCTACGACGCGCTGGAATACCACTTGCAAGTGCAGCGCGAATACTGGGACGCCGGGCGAATCGCTTTCCTGCCGCACAACGCGTACGCCTCGTTTCCACAACAGACCGAAGTCCTCTACCTGCTTCTCATGCACCTCGCCGGCGGGCCGTACGCCGGAGCGATCCCCGCGCAACTTCTTCACGCCATGCTCGGTGTTCTCGCCGTCGCCGCCGTCGGCGCATGGGCGCCCGAACGAACCCGTGTCGCAGCGCTGCTCCTGGTCGGCGGCGTGCCCTGGCTGGCGTACGTCGGGGCGCTGGCGTACGTCGAGCTGGCGATGCTCTTCTTCACCGCGGTCGCGGCGGGATTATGCTTTTCGCCCGACGCCTCTGGGGAATCGGCCTCCGACCGGTTGCTTGCCACTGGACAGAGACCGGCCGGAGGCCGGTCCCCCAATTACGACTCGGGCCGTTTCTGGGCAACCGGCCTCTGCGCCGGACTGGCCTGCGGCTGCAAGTACACCGCCGTCGCACTGGTCGCTGCGCCGCTGGCGTTGTGTGCTCTCGGGGCTGCCGGGTCGATCACTCAACGTCTCCGTCGCAGCCTGATCATCGCGGCCGCAAGCCTGCTCAGCTTCTCGCCCTGGCTGGTGCGAAACGCGGCCTTCACCGGCAATCCGGTCTATCCATTCGCGTACGAAGTCTTCGGCGGAAAGGCGTGGAGCGCCGATCAGGCGGCGCAGTGGGCCGCCGGACATCGACCAAAATCGCCTGACGACAGCGCGCCGCGGCGTTTCGTCCTGGCGTTCGAAGAGCTGTCCGAGCGCTCGCCCTACGGAATCGCCGTTCGTTCGGCGATCGCGCTGCTGATCGTCGGCGCACTGCTGCTCGGCTCCGGAACATTCCCAGGAGCACTGCTCTGGCTCATCGCCGCGCCGCTCGTGTGGATTCTGTTTACGCACGGCCCCGGACGATTCGCGCTCCCGCTCCTGATTCCGCTCGCGTGGACGCTGGTCGATTTCGGCGTCCGGCTTGAGCAACGGCTGGGCGTCCTCGTGGCCTGGCGCGTTTTCTTGATCGTCGCGCTAATTCTCAGCGCCGCGACCGTCGTCAACGCCGCCACGCTTTTTCGCGTCTTCGACGACCACCAGCGCCGCCTTCAGTCACGTACCCAAAGCGACGTCCGCTTCAATGACCTGGTCGGCCAGACCGAAGCCCTGCGCCTTCAGATGCATGTGCTCAATCAGCTCCCGACCGCCGACACGCGAATCCATCTCATCGGCGACGCGGCCGTCTTCTACATCGACCGCCCATTGCACTACACCGTGGTTTTCAACCGTGACCCGCTGCTCGAACTGGCCCGCGGCGGAGTGTCGCCCATGGAGTGCATCGCCTGGCTGCGTACCCAAGGCGTCTCGCATCTGGTATTTTCGTGGCCGGAGATCGAGCGGCTGCGGCGGACGTACGGCTTCCCGGAGGTCGTGACGCCCGTCTGGTCCGCCGCGCTGCAATCCGCCGGCCTGCGGCGAAGCAGTCTCTCCACGGATCAACTGGAAATCCTGGCCGTGCCGGCGGCGCACTGAGGTCTGATGCAACCAGCCCTGCGGATCACCTTCAAGCTCATCCCCTGGCTGCTGTGCGCGGCCGCAGTTGTATTTCTCGTGCGGGCGGTCAAATGGCATGACCACGTTCATCTCAATGATGCGGACGGCACTCTCGTCCGGCTGGTCGAGGAGCGCGACGACGGCTTCCTGATCGAGCGCGACGGACGCCGCCAAGTCGTCGCTCCCGACGCCGTGCGGCGTGTCGCCGGCGGATTGCCCGACATCAACTACGGCATCGCCAGCGTGGTCCGCGGGGCCGATCTGATGGACATGGTCTGGGCGCTGCTGCTCTTCGCCCCGGTTCCGCTGCTGCAATCGCTTCGCCTGGTCTGGATGCTCGGCATTCAGGAAGTGCGCCTGTCCCTCTGGCAGGCGATCAAGCTCTCATTTGCCGGAAACTTCTTCAACTTCGCCCTGCCCGGCACGACCGGCGGCGACCTGATCAAGGCCTACTACCTGACGCGCTTCACCCATCGCAAGACGGAAGCCGTCACGACCGTCTTCCTCGATCGCGTCGTCGGCCTGCTCGGCCTCGTGCTGCTGGCCGGAATCACGATGCTCTCGCGCTGGGACACGCAGGCCTTCGGCAATGTCGCCGGAATCATGGGACTGGCCTGCGCCGGACTCGCAGTCGCCGCCCTCTTCATCTTCAGCCGGCGGCTGCGGCACGCGATCCGCCTGCCCGAGCTGGCCGCGAAGCTGCCCGCCGGCGAGCACTTGCTGCGCGTCGGCCGCGCCACCGTCGCGATGCGCAAGCAGAAGTCGCTGGTCGCCGCATCGCTCGGTCTGACCGCAGTACTTCAGTTTCTGGTGATGGTGAGCGCCTTTGCGATGGCCCGGGCCTTGAACATGCGCGGCGACTTCACGCTCTACCTGGTCTACGTGCCGGTCGTCTTCCTGATCGCCGCCGTGCCCATCGCTCCGCCGCAGGGCGTCGGCATTCTCGAATTTTTCTGCGTGCAGTTTTTTGCCGGCGGCCGGCTGAATTCGGATTCGCAGGCATTCGTCTTCGCCCTTGCGATTCGGCTTATCCAGCTTGTCTGGGCCCTGCCGGGAATCCTCGTGCCGTTGCTCGGCGCGCACCTGCCGACGCAGGGCGAGCTGGCGTCGCTCGAGCGCGCCGACGGTGAGGCGGCGACGGCGACAAAATGAACCCGCGCGAACCGGCGCCGCCTTTCAGAACGCGAAGCGCAAGCGAGCGCGATCGCGCGCAGGCGCTCGCTTGCGCTTCGCGTTCTGACCAGCTTCCTGGCCCCTCACGCTCAGTCGGACGCCGCGCCGCCGCCCTGCTCGCGCTTGCCGCGGTCATCTTCATCGCCCACGGCCGATCGCTTTCCTACGGCCTGTTCATGGATGACCACGCCCACTTCCGCCAACTGCGCGAATGCGATTGGTCGCTCGCGGGTCTGGTCGACGCCTGCCGGCTCGATCTGGTCGGCGGCGTGATCGACATCTGGTGGCTTCCCGCCTGCACGCTGCGATTCTTCCGCCCGGTCGCGTTCGCGCTGATGAAGCTAACCTACAAGCTCGGAGGCTGGTCGCCGCTGCTCATGCACGTCGCCAACCTCGGCTGGCACCTGCTCAACTGCGTCCTGCTCATGACGCTGCTCTCCCGCCTGGGAACGCCGCGGCTGCTGGCATGGGCGGCGGCCATGCTCTTTGCGATTCATCCGGCGCACGTAGGCACGGTGCAGTGGATCGCCTGCCAGTCGGAACTCATGGTGACCGCCCTGCTGCTCGCCGCCACGCTGGCCTATCTTCGCTACCGCGGAATCTCCGAATCGGCCGAACGCTCAGCTACAGCGGCTCCCGGCTCCGCAGTCTGCGGATTTCTCTCAGCCCTCGCCTTTGCCGCCGCCCTCGGCTGTCGCGAAAACGCCATCGCTCTGCCGGCCGTGCTGATCGGACTGGAGCCGCTGATCCGCCGCCGCGGCGGGAACTCCAGCCGGCTCGCGACCAGCCTCGTAACCGCGGCGCTCCTGATCGCCGCATACGCCTGGCTGCGCACCAGCACGCTGGGCGGCGGCGCCCTTCCGCCGCGTCCGTACGTCTACCCCCCTGCCGATCCCGGATTCGTTCGGTACATCTTCGACAAGGCATGCTACTACCTGCTCGGCGAGTTTCTGCTCGTCCCGTGCGTGCCGATCGGCGGTTTGCCCTACCTGCGCGACCGCGCCGGTCTCTTCTACGGCGCATCCGGCGCGCTTCTTCTCATCCTCACGATCGTGCTGATCCGCAACCGCCGCCAGCCCACCGGCTGGATCGGCTTCTCTTGGCTGATCGGCTTCATGCTGCCGGTTCTCCCCGCTTTCGAGTCGCCGCATCATCTGTACCTGCCCGGCGTCGGCTGGGCGATCGTGATGACGACGCTGCTTGGCGACGTGGCCGGCCTGCGCCACACGCCGCACCCGACGCGCTGGGGCCAGCGCTTCGCCGCCGCCGGAGTCGTCCTCCTGGCGACCGGCTTTTCTTTCGCGACCTATTTCTCCGGCCTGGCGCTCGACATCGCGCAGCGCGTCGAAGACGCCGTCGCCGATGAAGCCGCCGACGCCCGCGGCCTGCGCAGCGGCGATCGGCTCTACTTCCTGAACCTCCCGATCATCGCTCACTACGTGCGTTACGCCGTCGAAGAGCGCACCGGCCTGCGCGATCTGCACGCGACCGCCCTGACCTGGTCGCCGCGCGTCCTCGGCCTGCGGCAGACCGGGATTCACACCGGGTTGACGCGGCTATCGGATCGCGAAATCGAAGTCGCCATCTCCGGCGATGCGTATCTGGCCGGCGCATTCGGGCTGCTCGTGCGACAGGCGACCGGCCGCGAAATCCGCGTCGGCCCGTTCGGACGTTTTGAGCGATACTCAAAGGGCCAGCCCGATTTTCGCGTCTCGATCCTCGACGCCGACGCGACCGGCGTCCGCCGCCTGCGCGTTGATTTCACGCAGCCCCCGGCAGAAACCCACGCGCACCTCTTCTGGACCTCCGCCTCGCGATGGGCGTATCCAATCGAGTAGCGTCGGACCTCCGCGTCCGACGCCGTGCACGCTGTCTTTCCGAGCCGCGACCGTG
Source organism: Phycisphaerae bacterium RAS1 (assembly GCA_007859745.1). Classification (NCBI taxonomy): domain Bacteria; kingdom Pseudomonadati; phylum Planctomycetota; class Phycisphaerae; species Phycisphaerae bacterium RAS1. Next base: position 18,606 of record SMLU01000004.1, read on the forward strand.
AGGGAGCGGTCCGCACCGGAGCAACCGCTTCCTTACGGGCGCGGCTCGGACAACGTCCATCGCTAAGTGCGTAGCACCACGCCCAACCCCGGCTCGACGGACGGAAAGAACAACTCACCCCCCTGCCGCCCGATCCCGTCGAACGAATCCTCCGCCAGCAGCAAATGCCCATCCAGGTCGGCGAAGTCCACCAGCGACGCGATCGCCAGCGCCGGCGCAATCGCCAGGCTGCTCGAGACGAAGCACCCCAGCATCACGCGCATCCCCAGCACGCGCCCCAGCGCGATCATCCGCAACGCCTCGCGCACGCCGCCGCACTTGGTGAACTTGATACTGACGCCGTCCACCAGTCCGTGCAGCCTCAGCACGTCCGCCGGCCGCTGACAGCTTTCATCCGCAATGATCGGCGCCACCCCCAGCGTTCGCAGTTCCGGCAGCGCCGCATCATCGCGGCGATGCAGCGGCTGCTCGATCACGGCCGGTCTGAAGCGCTCCAGCGACCGAATCGCCCGCACTGCCTCGGCCGGCGTCCAGGCCTCGTTCGCATCCAGCAGCAGCGGCCCGTCGAAGCGCTCGCGAACGATCTCGAGCGTGCGCGCGTCGTCCGGTGTGCCCACCTTTACTTTCAGCAGGTCGAACCCCGCCTCCAGCGCCTCGCGCAGCTTCTCACGCACGCCGGCAACCGTGGCCGTTGCGCCGATCGTAAACGACGTCCGCTGCCGCGGCCGCGAGAGCCCCAACAGTCGCCATACGGGCGCGCCCAGGCGCTTGCCCACCCAGTCATGCAATGCCGCGTCAATCCCGGCGATCGCAGCCCGTTGATCGTCGAATCGCTCCGCCAGCCCCGCCACGATCGGCTCGATTTGAAATGGATCATCCCCCATCGCACCCCCGGCCGCCGCGAGCATCGCCTCGCTGCTCTCCAGCGATTGTCCGTAAAGCGCCGACGGCGCGATCTCCCCCATCCCCACCACGCCGTCGTGCTCCAATTCGACGACGATGGTCTCCTTCTCGTCAATTCCGCCGCGCGAAGTCGCGAAACGATGCCGCAGCCGGAGCGTCTGCCTCCGCCAGTTCAGCCGCATCAGCCGCGCTCCTCGCGCTCAAGCGTCTGCGACTCCGCGACCACGTCATCCAGCGCCGAAAAACTCACAACCGCCGCCCGCTCGACAAACACCCGCCGCCGATTGACATTCCGCGACCCGTGCCGCTCCAGCTCATGCGCCTCGTTGATGTAGATTTCCTTGGTGCTGTGGCCGTCATGCCGATCATGCACATCCGCATCAATGAGCCAGTACCCGCTTGCATCGACCTGCGCCAGCGTCCCAATGTAGATCAGCGGCCCCTGCGTATCCATCACCACCCGGCGATTAAGCAGACTGTCAAGTGAATAGTGCTGCATCAATGCTACCAGCTCTCAGACTTCATCCGTAGCGCCAAACCGCCGCGTCCGACGCCGGCGCCTGCGGGAACATGCGGCGTTGCGTTCGCGTGCAGTTCGATATTCCGCGTTCGCCATTCGCCATTCTGTATTCACTCGCTACTCGATACTCGATACTCCAACAAGAACTCCCTCAATCCCATTCTCCAGACTCCGTAGCCCCGACTTCGCCGCCGCGTCCACCCCCGCCAGCGCCGCCAGCGTCCCCGCCGCCCGCCGCGCGGGCACGCGCCGCAAGATCGTCTCCAGCTCGCGCTCGCGCCCCCACATCATCACCTTCGGCGCCACCTCCGCAACGCCCGCCCCCGCCGCGATCATCCGATGCGCCGTCAGCCATTTCCGCACCACGAACGCCATCCCGCCGATCGCCCTGTAGACCGCCGCGCTGTCCGTTGCCAGCGTCTGGTGCCACAGCTTCAGCGTCTCGGCCGTCCGCCCCGCCCCGGCGGCGTCCATCACCGCGAAAATCCGCTCCTCGCGCGTCTGCCCCACCAGCAATCCCACGTCGTCCGACGTAATCTCCGCCCGCGGCCCGACGAAAAGCGCCAGCTTCTCGATCTCCATTGCCACGATCGCCTGCTCCTGCCCGATCAGGTCGACGATCTGCGCCGCCGTCCCGCTGTCCAGCCGCTTGCCGCGTGCCCGCGCCTCACCCATCGCGAAATCCACCAGCGCCCGCCCGCTCAGCTTCTTGCACTCCACCACCCGCCCCGCCGCCGCAACCGCCTTGTACAGCCGCGTCGTCTTCGGAAAGCTGCGGCAATCCAGAATCAGGCACCCGGTCGAGAACGGTTTTTCGACGTAGCGCTCCAGCCGCTCGCGGTGAGCCGAGACGAACCGGTCCGCCTCGCGAATCACGACCACGCGCCGATCCGTCAGAAACGGCAGCGTCGCCAAGTCGTCCATCACGGTCGCATACGCCGGCCCGCCGGCCTCCTCCCCGCCCGCCGCCGCCCCGTCATACTCCCCCAGCGCCATCGCCCGATCCACCTCCGGCGGCAAAAGCTCATCCAGCGCCGCCCGCAGCGCCAGCGCCTTCTGATACGGCTCATCGCCGAACACCACGATCACCGGCGGCATGGATTTCTGCTTGGCCACGATCCGCGCAAGCTACGCGAGCGGGGTGGCACGGACAAGCGGTACTCCGCTTGTCCGTGTCTTCGCAGAGTCGTAGTCGTTCTCGTAGGCTGGGCTGAGTCGCAGTCGTAGGCTGGGCTGAGTACTCGAAGCCCAGCGACAACCCGGGCCAGAGTCGTAGTCGTAGGCTGGGCTGAGTACTCGAAGCCCAGCGACAACCCGGGCCGGGCTTCGCAAGCTCAGCCCAGCCTACAACTGACTTCTAACTTCTCACTCCCGCCTTCGCCCCGCACACCTCCCGAAACACCCCAAGCGCCCGCTCAATCTGCCCGCGCGTCACATCCAGATGCGTCACCGCCCGCACCTTGTCAGCCCCCGTCGCGAACATCCACACGCCCCGCTCGCGCAGCCGGTCCACAAACTCCTGCGCCGCGCCAAGCTCAGCCGACACGCCGAAGATGACGATGTTCGTCTCCACCTCGCGCGGATCCAGCCGAATGCCCGGCAGCCCGGCGATTGCCTCCGCAAAGAAGCGCGCGTTGGCATGATCCTCCGCCAGCCGCGTGACATTGTGATCCAAGGCATAGATCGCCGCCGCCGCCAGCAGTCCCGCCTGCCGCATCGCCCCGCCGAACATCTTGCGGAACCTCTGGGCCCTCTGAAAAAACGCCCGCGTCCCGGCCACGATCGACCCGACCGGCGCCCCCAGCCCCTTCGAAAAGCACATCGACACCGAGTCCACATGCTGCGTGTAGTCCGTCGGCTTCAGCCCGCTCGCGGCGCAGGCGTTCATCAGCCGCGCTCCGTCCAGATGCACGCTCAGCCCGTGCTCGTGAGCCGTCTCGGCCACCGCCGCGACCGCCGCCGCCGGCCACACGCTCCCGCCGCCGCGGTTGTTCGTATTCTCGATAATGACCAGCCGCGAACGCGCAAAATGCATCGAATTCGGCCGCAGACAGCCAACCACGTCGCGCGGCGAAAAGATGCCGCGCGGCCCCTCGATGAATCGCATGCTGCAACCCGACAGCGCCGCCGGCCCGCCGGTCTCGTAGTTGTAGCTGTGCGTGGTCACGTCGCAGATGATCTCGTCGCCCGGCTCGGTGAAGCAGCGGATCGCGATCTGGTTCGCCATGCTGCCGGAAGGAACGTACAGCGCCGCCTCCTTGCCGAGCAGCGCCGCCGCCCGCTCCTGAAGCGCGATCACGGTCGGATCGTCGCCCAGCACGTCGTCACCGACCTCGGCCGCCGCGATCGCGGCCCGCATGGCGGGCGTCGGTTTGGTGACGGTGTCGCTGCGCAGATCAACGATATTCGGCATACTGGTCCCTCCAGCGCTTGGCAGTCTCGCGCGCCGCCTGCTTGACGCGCTCCAGCTCGTCGCGCCGCTGCTTTTCGGGCGCCTTCTCCCAGAATGACGCCGGCTTCTTGTTCTTGATCTGGCAGATTTTCAGCAGCGAGTCGTAGACCTTGATGGCGAACTTGCTGTCGTTGTCCTCCAGCGCCTCCAGCATGTACTCCGCCCCGCCCGGCAGCACGTCGCCCAGCCGCGCGCCCGCGTCCGCGTCGCCGGCGCGGGCCGCCTCCAGCAGCGTCTCCACCGCCGGCTTGGTCGCCAGAAGCGCCAGCGTGTCAAACGCGGCGGCGCGAACGTCCTTGGTGACGGCCTGGTCCTTGGCCACCTTCACGACCGTCTCATCCGCCTTGAGTATCGTAAACTCGCGAATGAAGCCCAGCGCGATCTTGAGATCGGCCGCCTTGGCCTCCTTGTCCTCCAGCTTGGGCTTCAGCTCGTTGTTGAAAAGGCCGGTGCGGTAGGAGTCGAACGCGGCGGCCATCTTCTGACAAAAGGCGTCCGGCGCCGCGACTTCGCTGGGCGCAACGCGGTCGATCATCTTTGCGTCCGGCGAGATAAAGACGATCTCCATGTTCCCCAGCACCGACAGGTCCAGGTCGCGGAGCAGGTTGCGCCCCTGGCTGCGCGAGACGCGAACGCAGACGAATCGCCGCGACACGCTTAGCACGTCGGCATTCGCGAACGAGCGGCGCTGCGCGTTCTCCAACTGGTTCTCGCGCTCATCGGTCGAGCCGACGACGTAGATCATCAGCGGCCGGTGCGACTGCTGCGCCGTGGCGATGCCGCGCTGCGAGTTGGTTTCCCACTGGATCTGCTGATTCTTGGATTGGGCCGCGGCCAGCGCCGGACCGGCCAGCAGCACGAATACGAGCCACGTTCGAGCCGACATCGGAACTCCTTGAGCAAGCCCGCAGGCCGGGGTTGCTTGACTCATTCTACACGCGGCTTGCCGGGAATCAGCCCGGCCGACGGATTCACGCACTTGGCAAGCTCGGCGGGCACTTCTGTCCGAACCCGCCGCGCCAACCGGCGGGCTCGGTGCGCAGCTCTGTCCGAACCCGCCGCACCCAGCGGCGGGCTCGGTGCGCAGCTTTGTCCGAACCCGCCGCGCCAAGCGGCGGGCTCGGTGCGCAGCTCTGTCCGAACCCGCCGCGCCAAGCGGCGGGGTGACGTCCCCAGCCCATGAGGCGCCGCTCGCGTACGATCGTCAACCCTCCGCTGGGCGCGGCGGGTTCGGAAAAAACGGCCCGGCCGGCGGCGCCTGCGGAGAACGCCGGCCAAACCCGGCGGTAGCCTCCGGCGCATGCCGCGCCCGGTGCGCCCGGCTACGTTTGCTTGACGCTCATACGCCGCGCACCTACCATCGCCTTGGACGGCTCTGTTTCGCCGGAGAATCCTGATGGGCCTCTGTCAGCGCTGCAAGAAAGCCCAGGCCACCTTCCACTTGACGAACATCGACCCGCACGGCAACAAGATGGAGCAGCATCTCTGCGAGCGCTGCGCCATCGAGGAAGGATTGCAGCAGGCCAAGTCCCCCGTCTCGGTCAACGAGTACGTCGAGACCTTCCTCGCCTCCAGCAAGGCCGGGGCCGCCGCCGCCAGCAACCTCGTCTGCGAAAACTGCGGCATCACTTACATCGAATTCCGCAACCAGGGCATGCTCGGCTGCCCGGATGATTATGACGCCTTCAAGGAGCACCTCGCCAAGCTGATCGAGCGCGCCCAGGAAAACGCGACCCACCACGTCGGCAAAACCCCCAAGGCCCCGGCGACGCGCAAGCCCGGCCCGGCCGAAGTGCGACGGCTCAAGAAGCTGCTCGAAGAGGCTGTGGCCGCCGAAGATTACGAGCGCGCCGCGCAGCTCCGCGACCGCATCGGCGAGCTGGAGAAGGCATGAGCGCCGGCCTGGGCGATTTCGCGAAGCAGGCCGGCGAATGGCTTCGCGGCGTCGGGCCGCTGCACGAAATCGTCATCTCCACGCGCATTCGCCTGGCGCGCAACATCCGCGGATTTTTCTTCCTCTCGCGGGCCGACGCCAAGATGCGCGCCGACATCGCCGACGCGGCCCAGTCGGGAATCAAGAAGGCCCGCACGCTCGGCGACCTAATTCACGTCGACGTCGAGAAGCTCGACGAGCTGGACCGCACCCTGCTGGTGGAGCGGCACCTCATCAGCAAACAGCACGCCGAAAGCTCCGGCGCCCGCCGCGTGGCCTTCGACGCCACCGAAACCTCCGCCGTGATGATCAACGAAGAGGATCACCTGCGAATCCAGGTGATGCGCAGCGGCCTTCAGCTCGGCGAGGCGTGGGAGCAGATCGACCAGATCGACACCTCCCTCGCCGATCAGCTCGAGTTCGCGTTTCACCCCCAGTATGGCTACCTGACCGCCTGCCCCACCAACGTCGGCACCGGCATCCGCGTCTCCGTGATGCTCCACCTGCCCGCTTTGCGGCTGACCAACGAGCTTGAAAAAGTGGCCCAGGCGGCCCGCGACATGCGCCTGGCGATCCGCGGCCTGCACGGCGAAGGCACCGAAGCCCTCGGCGACTTCTTCCAGATTTCAAACCAAACCACGCTCGGCCGCTGCGAGCTCGACATTATCGACGACTTCCGCACGGTCGTGATTCCGAAAATCGTCGAGTACGAGCAGAACGCCCGCAAGGCGCTGCTCAAGAACCGCGTTCACGCCCTGGACGACAAGATCTGGCGCGCCATCGGGCTTCTGCGACACGCGCGGCTGATGAGCTCGAACGAGGCCATGCAGTGCTTGTCGCACCTGCGCATGGGGCTGCACGTCGGGCGCGTCAAAGACATCAACCTGCAGACGCTCAACGAGCTCTTCCTCCAAACCCAGCCGGCGCACCTGCAGAAGCTGCAGGGGGAGCGCCTCAACGGCGAACAGCGCAGCATCGCCCGCGCCACGTTCATCCGCTCCCGCCTCAGCAATAATTAATTACTCCTATCAGAACCGGGGAGCGCGACGTCCCGCCCGCACCGCAGGCTATCAGCCGGGTAGGGCAGGTCGCGGTACTCCGTGACCTGCCGCCGCCGCTCGGCGAGCGTCTGGCCCGCGTGCCGCCGCACTCGGGTCAGTTGTGTAGTTGTGTAGGCTGGGCTTTGTACTCGAAGCCCAGCCTCTCCGTCCGCGGTTCTAAAGTTGTGTAGGCTGGGCTTTGTACTCGAAGCCCAGCCTCTCCGTCCGCGGTTCTAAAGTGGGCCCGGTGGCGCCAACGCCCCGAGAGTATTTGCAGCAGGGAGTGACGTTTCCTGTGCCGCGGATCTGCGGGCCGTGTCTTCGGCGACGGGTGAACGCCGTCCCGCTACGGACGACGCCCCGGGTTCGAAGAGCATCGCGACCTGCGCACCTCTTACGGCTACAACGACCGAACCGAGTTGACGACGGCCTACCGCCGCCTCAGCGGACGTTCACGCCGCTCCCCCGCCCCGCACCCCACTTTTCTTGCATTCCTACAAGTTCATGCTACTCTATGAGCGGGCGCAGCCCGCCGCGCCCATGAAACCGGGGCCAACATGCGCAACGTCCGCCCATTCTCGACCGCAGCGTCCTATAAGAGCCGCCCCGCGGCTCATCCCGCCGAAGGTGCGCAACCAGGCCTCGCGCACTTGCGCACCTTGAACACCGCCGCCCGCGGGCGCGCCGGCCAGGAGCCCCGCGCCACGGACCAATCTTCGCCCGTACCGCCGCCAGCGCCCGTGCGTTTCCCCCGCTCTCCCGTTCCCGCCTTCCAACGTTCCCACGTTCACCCCACGCCATTCGACATCAATCGACAAATTCGCAACGCAACACACTCGACGATAGATTGTTATGCTGACCTGAGCCATGTATCGCCGACACCCCTGGATTGCGCGCCCGGCGTGGATCGGCGTAAGGAGAGCCCCATGAGATTCCGACTACTCGCCCTGACCTGCTTGACGTTTTTCCCGCTCGCGGCCCTGGCCCAGAACCCACCCCCTCCGCCCCCCGGCGGCGAAGACGGCCCGCGACGAATGGGCCGCGGCCGCGACGGCGGCATGATGTTCGGCGGCCCCGGCCGCATGCTCGGCCGGCTGCCGCAGCAGCTTCAGCTTGACGACGAGCAGAAAACCCGCTTCGAAGAGCTGCTCGCCGCCCATCGCGAACGGATGCGCGCCTTCGGCGAGCAGATGCGCGAGGCCAGGCAGGCCGCCGACGAGGGCAGCCCGGACACCGCCGAGCAGCTTCGCAACCAGCTCCGCGACAGCGACGTTCCCAACCAATCGGTGCAGCAGCTCTTCGACGACCTCGAGCCGCTGCTCCGCGAGGAGCAGCTCGAAAAACTGGACAGCATCCGCGAGGACAATGACCGCCGCGGCGATCAGATGCAGAAGATGATGCGGATGCGCGAGGAGCTGCCCGAGCAGCTTCAGCTCACCCCCGAGCAGGAGCAGCAGTTTGACAACATGCTCCGCGAACGGCGCGAGTCCATGCGCGAGCGCATGTCCGGCATGCGGCCGCTGATGGAGGAGATGCGCGCCGCGCGCGAGGCCGGCGACGAGGCCCGCGTCGCTGAGCTGGAAAAGCAGATGGAAGCCGGCCAGCCCGACATGACCTCGATGCAGAACGAGTTCTTCGAGCAACTGGCCGCAATTCTCAACGCCGACCAGCAGAAGCTGCTGGCCGAGTATCGCGCCGAGTTCACCGGCGAGGCCGCCGGCAAGAGCGGATCAACCGCCGATCTGAAGACCATCCTCCGCGCCGCCCGTCGGGCGCGCCTCACGTCTGAGCAGAAGGACGAGCTGCGCGACATCGAGAAGGAGTCGCTCGCGGCACAGAAGAAGCTGAACCGCCGCGACAAGGAGGCCCAGGCGGCGCTGGCTTCGCAGGTTCGAGAGAAAATCGAGCGGCTGCTCGAGCCGCAGCAGAAGGAGCGCTTCGAGCAGGTGCTGGAGCGTAGCCAGCGCGGGGCGCGCTCGCGGTAGCGGGTCGCGAAAAACTGTAGCGTCGGCCCTCTGTGGCCGACGGCGAGTGCATGAAGCCGCGGGATTCTGGCGTCGGCCACTGAGGGCCGACGCTACGGCCTGCCTTTCTCGCCGCTCGTGCCGCCGGCGGCACGCGCCTGATCGATGAACTGCTGAATCCAACGACGATACGCCGGGTCGCGCGAACGCTCCTGCGCCTCCAGCGCCAAGGCCAGCGCCTCGCTCGGCCGTCGCAGCGCCGGATCATCCGCCGCCAGGTAAACCTGCGCCAGCCCATCCAGGAACATCACGCAGCCGGGAAACTCTGCCCGCCCGAGTCGGAATCCTTCGTGCGCCTCGACAAATCGCCCAAGGTGAAGCTGGCACTCGGCCACGCGGTATCGCGCCGTCGCCTCCAGATCAACCGGCCGAAAACGGGCCGCCTCGCGATTGCACTGCAGGCCGGTCTCGAAATCGCCCCGCTGCATCGCAGTCAGTCCGGCGTGGATGTTGCGCCACGCATAAACCTGCACTGCCGCGAGCAGGATCACGGGCATCAGCGGCACGAGGTTGAGCGCCCAGCGCGGCTCGACGAGCCCGTAGCGTCGGACCTCGGTGTCCGACGGCGATTCCAGCGTCGGACGCGGAGATCCGACGCTACGGAAAAACCAGAACTTCTCTAGAATCAGAGCCGCCGTCGCCATCAGCACACCCACAACCGATCCGAGGCCGGCCGAAATCACCGCCGCAGCAGCCGCAGCGAGTGCCGCAGCGACCGCCACCGCCGGCGGACGGCGACGGACGGCGCGCACCGCCAGCCCGATCGCCAGCACAGGCACGAACGCAAGAGTCTCCGCCCTCAGCCGCCGGTCCAGCGGAAGATTGTCCAGCCCCAGCCAGTCGGGACCGGTGACGCCGCTGTCGATCGGCCACCAGAGCGGAATTCCGCCGCTGACCCCGTCGAGCAACGAATGCGACGCAATCATCAGCGTCGCCGCCAGCAGCGTCAGGCGCGACTTCTCGCCAAACCCGCCGCGCAGCAACCCGACCACCAGCAGCACCGACGCCGCCGCGCACCAGATGGACGCCGGCGCCGCATGCGGCAGACGCACTCCGCAGAGCGTCAGCCCCCACTCCGCAATATCCGGCCAGTAGCCAAGCAGAACTCCCGTTCCCAGCCACGCCTGCCGCAAGCGCGGCGAAGTCGGGTCGCGGCTGGTCGCGATGGCCAGCGCCGCGCCGACAAGCCCATGTCCGAATTGCGGCACCTCGTCTCCCGAGCCCAGCGCGGGGATGATCGGTGTTCGCGCGGGGAGCATCGGCGTCCCGCCGGTGCGCCGCCGTCTCCCGAGCGCCCGTGCGTTTGCACCGGCCAGAGGCCGATGCTCCCCTGTGGCGCCAGACCTCCAGGTCCGGCGACGTTTTACCCGTTCGCCGACGACGGCGCGTCGCCGTCGATTCCCAGCGTCTTCATCGCGCCCGCCAGCCTGCTCCGCTCAAACTGTCCGCGCGCCGCGACCGAACAGAGCGCCGCGTAGACCATGTGCTCGGCGTCGGTCTCAAAATGCCGTCGCAGGCTTTCACGCGTCTCGCTGCGGCCAAAACCATCGGCGCCCAGCGCCGTCAGTCCCGCCGGCGTCCACGGTGCGATACGCTGCGCCAGGGCCTTAACGTAGTCGCCGGTGCTGACGATCGGCCAGGGCTCGCCGGCCAGGATTTGCTGCACATACGCGGTGCGCGGAGTCTCGGCCGGATGAAGGCGATTCCAGCGTTCGACCTCCAGCGCCTCGCGGTACAGCTCGGTGTAGCTCGTTGCGCTCCAGACGTCCGCCGCCACGCCGAACTTGTCCCGCAGGATCTCCTGCGCCCGCAGCGCCTCGCGAATAAGCGGGCCGCTCCCGAATAAATGGACCCGCGCCGCCCCCGCCGCCACGTTCTCGGCGGCGCGAAACTTGTATAGACCCTTCAGAATCCCCTGCTCGGCGCTGTCGGGCATGGCCGGCTGCTCATGCACCTCGTTGTACGCCGTCAGGTAGTAGAACACGCTCTCCTGCTCGAAATACATCCGCCGAACGCCCTCGCGGATGATGATCGCCAGCTCGTACGCGAATCCCGGGTCGTACGAGATGCAGTTGGGCACCGTGCTGGCGTGCAGATGCGAGTGACCATCCTGGTGTTGCAGCCCTTCGCCGTTCAGCGTGGTGCGGCCCGCTGTCGCGCCCACGAGGAACCCGCGGCAGCGCATGTCCGCCGCCGCCCAGATGCTGTCGCCGATGCGCTGGAAGCCGAACATCGAGTAGAAGATGAAAAACGGGATCATGTTCAGCCCGTGCGTCGCGTACGCCGTCCCCGCCGCGGTGAACGAAGCCATCGACCCGGCCTCGGTGATGCCCTCTTCGAGAATCTGGCCGTTCTGCCGCTCTTCGTAGCGCATGAGCTGGGCGTGATCGACCGGCTCGTAGAGCTGGCCGGCGTGGGCGTAGATGCCGTAGGTGCGGAACAGCGCCTCCATGCCGAACGTGCGGGCCTCGTCGGGGACGATCGGGACGATAAGCTTGCCCAGCCGCTTGTCAGCCAGCAGCCGCGCCAGCATGCGCATCAGCGCCATGGTGGTGCTGGCCTTGCGATCGCCGCTGCCGCCCATGAACTCGTCGAACAGCTCGACGCCGGGGGCCTCGAGTTTCTGCACCTGGACCCTGCGGGCCGGCACTGAGCCGCCCAGCGCCCGGCGGCGCTCGGTCAGGTATTCGTATTCCGCGCTGCCCTTCTCGAAGCGATAGAACGGCGCGTTCTTGATGTCCTTGTCGCTGACCGGGATTTCAAACCGATCGCGGAAGTGCTTCATTTCCTGCTCGTTGAGCTTCTTCTGCTGGTGCGTGACGTTTCGGCCTTCGCCCGCCTCGCCCAGTCCGTAACCCTTGATCGTCCGCGCCAGAATCACCGACGGCCGGCCTTTCGCCGCCAGCGCCGCCGAAAAAGCCGCGTAGACTTTCTCCGGGTCGTGCCCGCCCAGGCGCATTCGGTGAATCTGGTCATCGCTCATCTGCTCGACCAGCTTCGCCAGGCGCGGGTCGCGGCCGAAAAAGTGCTCGCGCGCGTAGCCGCCCGGCTCGACCGCGTAACGCTGCCACTGGCCGTCGACGATCTCATCCATCGTGTCGATCAGAATGCCGTCGGCGTCGGCCTCGAACAGCGGATCCCAGTCGCTTCCCCAGATGCACTTGATGACGTTCCATCCGGCCCCGCGAAACGCCGCCTCCAGTTCCTGGATGATGTTGCCGTTGCCGCGCACCGGGCCGTCCAGCCGCTGCAGATTGCAGTTCACCACCCACGTCAGGTTGTCGAGCTGCTCTCGCGACGCGAGCGTGATCGCGCCCAGACTCTCCGGCTCATCCATCTCGCCGTCGCCCAGAAACGCCCAAACCCGCGAACCGTCATGCGGCAGAACACCGCGATCAACCAGGTACGAATTGAACCGCGCCTGGTAGATCGACGTGATCGGCCCCAGTCCCATTGAGACCGTCGGATGACACCAGAATTTCGGCATCAGCCACGGATGCGGATAGCTCGATAGTCCGCCGCCCGGGGCCAACTCACGCCGAAAGTTGACCAGGTGACGCTCGTCCAGCCGGCCTTCGAGATACGCCCGGGCATAGATGCCGGGCGAGGAATGACCCTGAAAGAAGATTTGGTCGCCGGCTGTCTCGGGATCTCCGGCGCGGAAGAAGTGGTTGAACCCGACTTCGAGCAGCGTCGCGACAGAAGCGTAAGTCGAAATATGGCCGCCGATGCCGTCCGACAGCTTGTTCGCGCGAACCACCATCGCCATCGCGTTCCAGCGCAGGACGCTCTTGATGCGGCGCTCGATCTTGCGGTCGCCGGGATATGGCGGCTGGTCTTCGCGCGCGATGGAGTTAATGTAAGGAGTGTTGGCGTTGAACGAGATCGGAACTTGCCGGCGGTGGGCCCAGCGCTGCAACTGCTCGATCAGAAAGGCGCTGCGTTGAGGGCCGGAGGCACGGTCCACCGCCTCGATGGATTCGAGCCAGTCGGCGGTCTCGGAGGGGTCATGGTCGCGATAATTGTGTTGTAACATCCGGGCAGGTTAGCAGCTTCCAGCGATGCGTCAACGAAAAACGGGTCTTGACGACGAATATTCTATGCTAATATGCGCATCTTGGCATGTTCGCGCGAGGTCGCTTCTGGTCAACGTCCGCAGGTGCGAGGCCACGCATGCAATCCACCGGCGCCCACATCAGAAACACCGCCCGCTCCGAGATTCTCCGCGCCATCGCTCACCCGATTCGAATCGCGATCCTCGACGCTCTTCAGGGCTGCGAGATGTGCGTCGGCGAGCTGGCCGACTTGCTGCTCGCCGGACAACCGACGGTGTCAAAGCACCTCGCGATGCTCCGCGCCGCCGGCGTCGTCGAAGTTCGTCGCGACGGCAACTCGGCCTACTACCGGCTGACGACGCAGTCACTTCCCGCGCTGTGGGGGTCCGTCGAAGACCTGCTGGCGACGCGGCACAAATCCGGCGCGCTGGCGCTCCGCACGCCGCAGTCGTCGCAATGAGCCCCGTTGCAAGGATGTCTGACCGCCGCAAGTCCCGTCGCCCGATCAATCCGCAAAGTCGTCGAGAATCGTCTTAGCCAGATTGGAGAGCGTCTGCGTGCTGACATCCGCGTTGGCAAAGATGCACACGGCGGCGTCGGACTGCGGACGAAGAACAAACGCCGTCGCGAAGCCCGGCCGTGCCCCGCCGTGCCCGACCTGTACGACGGGTTGGCCGGGCAGTGAACTCGTGAAAAACCCGATCCCGTAGTAGCGCTCATACGGACAATTCGGAGAGCAGCCCAGGTCGGTCGTCGCCGCCCACAGGTCGCGGATGCCCGCCGGTGAAAGCAGACCGCCGCGCCCGTGATAGCTGGCCAGGAGCGATTCGGCGAAGTGCGCCAGGTCAATCACCGACGCGATGACGCCGCCCGCCGGGTCGCGCGCCTCGGCGGCCGCTTCATCAATCCGGTAAACCTGCCAGGAATACGCATCGCCGGGCAGGTCGTCGCTGCTGTAGTAGTTGTCCGCGCAGCGCGGATCAAACTGGCTGTAGTAGTTGACATACGGACCGACGTGCATGGTCGCCGTCTCTGAGACGCCCCATCCGTTTCCGATGGGCGAGTTCGCCGCACGGGTTCCATCGAGCGTGGCAGTGCACATACCGGTCTTGTTGAACACGCGCCGCTGCAGCAGCGTCGCCAGCGGGCGTCCGGCGCGATGCGCGAGGTACGCTCCGGCCAGCGAGTAGTTGAAGGCCGAGTACTGGTATCCGCCGCCGAGATTTCCGTACTGAGCGCTGTTGTAATGCGGGCTGACGACGTCGTCCGGATCGAGCCAGAACGCCGCCAGATCGCCGTCGTAGCAGAAGAGGTGGATCGCGCCGTAGTCCGTGCGGAATGCGCCCTGGTGTGTCAGAAGATGGCGCAGCGTCCGCTGTGGATTCGCAATCGCCTGCGTTCCATCCTCATCGCTCACGTAATCGCCCAGCGAGAGCTGGCCTCTCTCCTCCATCGCCTTGGCGGCGACCGCGACGATCGACTTGGTCGTCGAGCCGATCCGGTAGAGCCGGTGAACGCCGGACGCGTCGCGTACGAATTGCCCGTCGCCGACATAATTGAACGCATCGGCGAAATGCAGCCTGCCTTCCTTGACCACGGCGAAAGACATCTGCGTCACGAACGTCGGGTCGGTCATCAGCAGGTTCGCCACGCGCTCTCGCGCGCGGCACTCCGGCTGCGGATCGTTGGCCGGGTTCAGGTCCATCGGCGCGCACGCCGTCCAGTCGAAGAGCGGCAGGTACAGCACGTTCGGACAGTCGTCGTCGGTGTCAATCAGGCCGTCGTGATCCGAGTCCATCTCGACGCCCACGGGCGGGATGACGAGCTTGTGTCCGGTCTGCGCGCCGGCCGGCCGCTGCCCGACACCGAGAGCGCAGATTCCAATGAACGCGGCCAGGAGGATTCGCGAGGTCATGCGTCTGTCCTCGATCGCGTCCCGCTACGACGGGCGCCGATGACGTCCATGATAGCCGTTTCAGTGGCGAGTCAGCTTGCGGAACTGCTCTCTCGTTCTCCCGCTCAATCGCGCCCTGTCGCGGGCGGGGCGGCGGCGGGCGCCGCCGCCGGCCGGACCAACCAGGCCGCGTCATACACATCCACAAACGCCGGCGGAACGGATTGCGCCGCCCCGGACGACGCCAGCCGAATGACGAAGCCGATCGCGCTGCGCTCCGGCTGGCCGCGCCGCGCGTTGTTCTCCGAAAAACCCCAGCGCTGTCCCACACCTACCATCTCAAAACGCGTGAACCGGCCCGCATCCAAGTCGAAGGTCGCCTGCCCGAGCAGCCGCGTAACAATTCCACGCGGATGCGCCCGCTCCGGCTTCCACACCGCCTCGCTCATGTCCCACTGATCGCCGCTGACGGCCCGTGTCTCGCCGCGGAGCTCAATCTCGACGCAAGCCCCGTCGCGCGCCGTGACGCGCGACTCGATCCGCGAGCCGGCCACGTCGGCGCGGGTGAATGGAACCGTCTGTCCGCGCACATTGTCGACCAGGTGGAATCGCGCCAGCCGCTCAACCAGCGCTGTCGGGACGTTGACAACGGCGCCGCGCGTCGCATCCGCCGGCAACCACGCGCGGGCTTCATCCCGGCTGAACCAGGCGTGGTCGCGATTCCAGCGCGAATCACGGCAGGAGGCCGCGTCGCTCGCGGAGGGCGATTCAGGCAGGGCAGGCGACTCGCGCTGTGCCGGCGATTCCTGCGGCGTCGGCGGGTCGCCGCGAAGGTCGCGGTTGGTCGTTTCGAGAATCAGCCCACCCTCCGGCCGGGCATGCTCCCAGCGCGGCTCGAAACGGGCGGCCAGGTCGGCGGGCAGCCGCCGCTCGGCCGGGCTGAGCGCGTCCCAGGCGCTCAATCCCGAAGCGAGCGTCTTGCAGACCTCATCCGCGTCGAGGGAGTTGATCGACGCCAGCAGTCTGCCGCCGGGCGTGCAGATGTAGATGCCCTGTCGCGTCCCGCCGGCGGCGCGGTAGTGGCCGCGGTCGGCCATCGCTTGAAAGAAGCGGCATTCCGCGCCGGACCCGGTCTGCAGCCGCCAGACCTCATCCGTGGCCGCGACGAAGCGGCTAGCCATCTCGATCGCTTTCGGGTTTGACCAGACGGACCGTCTGTCGGCAAGTCCGTTGCCTCAGGTGCAGCCGAGCGGGTGACCGTTCATCACCCAGAGCAGCAACGGCCGGTCGGCGGCGTCAGCGGCAAGCAACCCATCGCGGAACGTGGGCAGCCACGCGACGCGCTCCCAGGCGGTCTCGTCGGCGGTCGGCAGGATGAGCGCCCGCCAGTCGGCGAGGTTTGCCGGCGTGAGCGCGATCCGCTCAGCGGCGAGGAGGGCGTCCGCGAGTTGCTCGGGCGGAGCATCGGCGCCCAAGGCAGCGACGGCGCCGGCGCACCAGACGATCACGGAACGGATCGGGTGACGGATCATCGAATGGCTCCTCTATGACGCGATGAAGCTCGGCGGGCCTTTCTGTCCGAACCCGCCGCGCCAAGCGGCGGGTCGACGTCCCCGGTTTATGCGCCGCCGCTCGCCTCCGATTGTCAACCCGCCGCTTGGCGCGGCGGGTTCGGACAAACGACTCTCCCGCGGATGCGTTAATGCCCCGCGGCCGCCGTCTGCCCGCCGATGCGCATGGCGTAGAACGAGCGCCAGACGAAGGTCATCGACGCCAGCAGGAACGCCACCGCCAGGAAGCCGGTAAGCGTTGTGTGGTCGACCCCGTTGAGCTTCAGGCTGACCGCGAGCTCGACCGCCAGCAGGCCGAAGAGCGTGGTGAACTTGATCACCGGATTCATGGCGACGGAGCTGGTGTCCTTGAACGGGTCGCCGACCGTGTCGCCCACGACGGTGGCATCGTGTAACGGCGTGCCCTTCTTCTTCAGATCGACCTCGACCACTTTCTTGGCGTTGTCCCAGGCGCCGCCGGCGTTGGCCATGAAGATGGCCTGGAAGAGGCCGAAGAGCGCAATCGAGATCAGGTAGCCGATGAAGTAAAAGCTTTCGAAGAAGGCGAACGCCAACGTGCCGAAGAAGACGCCCAGGAAGATGTTGAACATGCCTTTCTGGGCGTACTCGGTGCAAATGGTGACGACCTTGCGGCTGTCTTCGACGCTGGCCTTGGTCGAACCCTCGAGCTTGATATTGCGCTTGATGAATTCGACCGCGCGGTACGCTCCCGTGGTGACCGCCTGCGTCGAGGCGCCGGTGAACCAGTAAATCATCGCGCCGCCGGTGATCAGCCCCAGAAGGAAGGGCGGGTGCAGCAGCGAGAGCTTGTCGATGTTCTCAGCCAGCCCGTGCGTCAGCGTCATGATGATCGAAAAGATCATGGTGGTCGCGCCGACGACCGCAGTGCCGATCAGCACCGGCTTGGCCGTTGCCTTAAAGGTGTTTCCGGCGCCGTCATTTTCTTCAAGGAAGTGCTTGGCCTTGTCGAATTGCACGTCAAAGCCGAAGTTCTTCTTCAAGTCCTGCTGGATGTTCGGAATCGTCTCGATCGTCGAAAGCTCGTAAACCGACTGGGCGTTGTCCGTCACGGGGCCGTACGAATCAACCGCGATCGTCACCGGACCCATGCCCAGGAACCCGAATGCGACCAACCCGAACGCAAACACCGCCGGTGCGATCATCAGCGAAGCCAGTCCCAATGTGCTGACGTAGTAGGCCGCGCCCATGAGCGCGATCATCGCCGCGCCCAGCCAGTAGGCGCTGAAGTTTCCGGCCACGAACCCGGACAGAATGTTCAGTGACGCCCCGCCCTCCATCGAAGAGGTCACGACCTCGTGCACGTGCTTCGAATCCGTCGACGTAAAGATCTTCACCAACTCTGGAATGACCGCTCCGGCCAGCGTGCCGCACGTGATCACTGTCGAGAGCTTCCACCACAGCGTCCCGTCGCCCAGGTTCGGAATCAACACGTACGAGGCGACGTACGTGAGCGCGATGGACACGATCGACGTCAGCCACACCAGGCTCGTCAGCGGCGCCTCGAAATTCATCTTGTCGACGTGGGCGTACTTGCCGATCGCCATCCACTCGTTGACCTGATACGAAACGCCCGACGCGATGACCATGATCACGCGCATCGCGAAAATCCAGACCAGGAGCTGCACCTGCACAACCGGGGTCGCGACGGCCAGCAAGATGAACGTAATCAGCGCCACGCCCGTCACGCCGTAGGTCTCGAAACCGTCGGCCGACGGTCCGACCGAGTCGCCGGCGTTGTCGCCGGTGCAGTCGGCGATGACGCCGGGGTTGCGGGCGTCGTCTTCCTTGATCTTGAAGACGATCTTCATCAGGTCGGAGCCGATGTCGGCGATCTTGGTGAAGATTCCACCGGCGATACGCAAGGCGGCGGCGCCGAGCGACTCGCCGATCGCGAATCCGATGAAGCACGGCCCGGCCAGCGTGCTGGGCACGAAGAGCAGAATGATGAGCATGATGAGCAACTCGACGCTGATCAGCGCCATGCCGATGCTCATGCCGGCCTTAAGCGGGATGCTGTAACACGGAAACGGCTTGCCGCGCAGGCTGGCGAAAGCCGTCCGCGAGTTCGCGAACGTGTTCACGCGGATGCCGAACCACGCCACGCCGTAGCTTCCGGCCATGCCGATCAGGCTGAAGAGCATGATGACGAGCAGGCGGTCGAAGGGCATGCCCTTCTTCATCTCGTGCGTCGCGGGGTCTTCAAACGGGGCCAGGGCGCCGAAATAGACCATGATGATCGCGGTGATGAAGACCCACAGGATGAGCAGGAACTTGCCCTGCTGAACCAGGTAAGCCTTGCACGTCTCGTAGATCAGTTCCGAAATGTCGCGCATCGACTGATGCACAGCCATGTTCTTGAGCCGCGCGTACGTGGTCACTCCGAAAAGCAGTCCCAGCGCGCTGACCGCCAGACCGGCCAGCAGGAGCGTGTGGCCGCTCATCCCCAGGAACGCGACCTTGACGGTCGTATTCGTGAGGTCCGGCAGCACCAGACTGGCCTCACCGCCGTGCTTGACCGCCGGTTTCGCGGTTTCGAGGCCTGAGAGCAAGGCGCTGGCGGGATTTGAATCTCCCTGCTGGGCCAGGGCGCCGGCGGCGGTGCCGAGCACCAGGGCAAGCGCCACGAACGCCGACGAAGATCGCGTAATTGCATGCTGGGAAGGTGGTTGTCGATTCATGACCACGAAACCTCACTGGTCAGACGTTGAGCCTAAATGACCTGGCGGAGAACTCAGACGACCGGACGCCTCGCCGCACCCGCAATACCCACGGTCGGCGTTCAAAACGGACCGCCGAGCGGCGAGCCGCGTAATCTACTGCAAACGCAAAAAAACGAAAGGCCGCGCGTCGCCGAACATGAAGAATTATTTGCGGATCGCGGGGCATGCCGCGGACATAATCAGACCGCGGATTGCGGAATAAACCCTTGACCCGCCGGGGCGGATTCGCGATAACTGGAGCATCGGTCAACCTGTCTCGGGCGCCTCTCGCGCCCGCGCGGCGCGGCCCGGTCATCGCGGGCCGCCGTCCGTTTGCTGTTCGGCGGGTGCAATTGCCCGCGTTTTGGAGGTGAAAGGGCCAAGCACATCGCGTTTACGCTAGGTCTCATTGTTGTTTGATGACATGGAATTTTTCACATCTGAACGGCCGCCCAGCCTCGCCGCTTAGGGGCATCGAGGCGAACTCCGTTGCTTGGCGCAACCGAGATTGGCCGTTCGCAGCCTGAGGAGAAGGTCAATGCGAAGCTTCTGCATTGCGGTAGTTTCCCTCACGGCGGCGTGTAGCTTGTGTGTTACACCCGTCCAGGCAAACGACTCCACACCACCCGGCGTCAAATCCAGCTTCGACGCTGCGAGCCACGCCACCGGCACGCGCCAGCCGGTCGCCACTAAGCGCCCGTCACAGGGCGACCTGGCGGACAAAATGGCCAGCCGGCCGGGGCCGGACAGCGTCTCGGCGCGGCAGCCCGTCTCGCGCACCGGCGGGGGGACGATCGATCCAAACGCCAGCCTTTCGACTCGCCCGGAACATCCGATCGACATCGGCGGCGGGCACGACGGCGGCGTGCGCCAGGGCGGTGACACGTGCGCTTCCGCGACTGCGCTCGCCGGAGCGCTGCCGATCACGGTCAGCGGCACGACCATCGGCTACGCAAATGATTACGACGAAGTCTGCCCGTTCACCGGCTCAACTTCGCCGGACGTGGTCTATTCCTACTCTCCCACGACGGACATCCTCGTCGAAATCAACCTCTGCGCGTCCTTCTACGACACCAAGGTCTACGTCTACCAGGGCTCGTGCGGCAGCGGCGCCATCGCCTGCAACGATGACGGCTGCCCCGGCTCTCCCCCGGACGCGTATCGCTCGCGGATTCCGCAGCTCCAAATGGCCTTCGGCGAGACCTACTACATCGTCGTGGACGGTTACTTCGGCGAACAGGGCGATTACTCGCTGACGCTCTCCGAGCGCATCCCGGTCGTGATCGAGTGCCCGCCCAACGGCATTCAGGAGAACGAAGCGAATTGCGGCCTGCCGACCGACACGGTCAACGGCGGCTGCAACTCCATTCCGCCTGTGTTCACCAACATCTCCTGCGGCCAGACGATCTGCGGCAGTGGCGCCTTCGACGGCGGCCTGCGCGACACGGACTGGTTCCAGCTTGTGCTGACCACCGACACGCTCGTCACGCAGACCTGCGTGGCCGCCTTCCCGGTCGTGATCGGCATCGTCGACACCGGCGGCATTCCGGACTGCAGCCTCGCCACCGCGCTCAATCCGTTCGCCGTCGGCGGCGCGAATGAGCAGATCGCGATCAGCGCCTGCCTGCCCGCCGGCACCTACTGGTTCTTCGTCGGCGCGCAGTTCGCTGAGCTGGTCGCCTGTCCCTCCAGCTACGTGACCAGTTTCTCGTGCGAGACTTGCTTTGTCCCGACCGGCGCCTGCTGCGTGGCCGGACAGTGCAACATCATCTCCGGCGGCACCTGTGCAGCGCAGGGCGGCGTTTACTTCGGCGACGGGTCCACCTGCGATCCGAACCCCTGCCTGATCAACTGCCCCGACGGCGCTCAGATCGAGCAGGAACCGGATTGCGGCCTGCCGAACGACACCGTCAACGGCGGCTGCAACTCGGCGCCCCCGGTGTTCGGCAACGTCGCCTGCGGCCAGACCATCTGCGGCAGCGGCGCGTTCGACGAGGGCATCGGCTTCCGCGATACCGACTGGTACCAGGTTGTCGTGACCTCCGACACGCTCTTCACCTGGACCGTGCAGGCGTCCTTCCCGGTCGTGATCGGCCTGGTGGACACCGGCGGCGTTCCGGATTGTGCGTTCGCGACCGCGCTCGATCCGTTTGCGATCGGCGCCCCGCTCCAGCCTGTCAGCGTGTCGACCTGCGTGGGCGCCGGCACGTATTGGTGGTTCGTGGCGCCTGACTTCGCGCCGGGAATCCCCTGCCCCTCGCCCTATGTGGCAACGCTCACCTGCGAGCCATGCACGGCCCCGCGCGGCGCGTGCTGCCTCAACGGCGAGTGCGTCCCCAACCTCACCGAGGGTGAGTGCGGCGCCGGCGGCGGCATCTACCTGGGCGATGGCTCAGGCTGCACGCCTGACCCGTGCGCCCCGGCTGACAACGACGATTGCAGCCAGCGCGTCCTGCTCGGCCTGCCGTCGGTCGTGGCCGGCAGCACGCTCAGCGCCACGTTCGACGCGGTGCCCGATTGCGGCACGTCGATCAGCGCTCCGGGCGTCTGGTACAGCGTCATCGGCGATGGCAACACCATCACCGCCACCACCTGCGGCGCGTTCTTCGGTTACGACACGAAGCTGAACATCTACTGCGGCTCGTGCGAGAACCCGGTCTGCGTCACCGGTAACGACGACGACTGCTTCAGCGGCGCCAACGTCTTCAGCAGCACCGTCTCCTGGTGCTCCGCCATGGGTCAGGAATACCTGATCCTGGTTCAGGGCTTCGGCGGCGCCACTGGTCCGTTCATCATGAACCTGTCCTCTGACGGGTTCCCCTGCAGCTTCCCGCCGAGCTGCGTGCCGCCCACCGGCGCATGCTGCGTCAACGGGAACTGCGTCGGCACCACCGAGCAGCCCGAGTGTCTCAACATGGGCGGCACCTGGTTCGAAGGCAATACCTGCCCCGGCTTCGCTTGTCCGATCCCGCCGACGAATGACAATTGCCCCGACGCAATCGCCATCAACACCGGCCAGGTCGTCAGCGGTGACACCACGCTCGCCACCTTCGACGCCCCGCCCACCTGCGGCACGTCGATCTCGGCCCCTGGCGTCTGGTACACCATCGTGGGCAACGGCCACATCTACGATGCCACCACGTGCGTCAGCTTCTTCGGCTACGACACCAAGCTGAACGTCTACTGCGGAACCTGCGACGGCCTCTTCTGCGTCGGCGGTAACGACGACGACGCGTCCTGCGGCATCGACGGATTCCTCAGTCGCGTGACCTGGTGCACCGAAGCCGGCCGCACGTACTACATCCTCGTTCAGGGCTTCGGCGGTAGCGTCGGCGCCTTCGAACTGCTGGTGACCGATACCGGCACCACCTGTGACAACCCCGTCCCGTGCGCACCCTGCACCCCGCCGGCCTGCCCGCCCGGCTCGATCCTCGAGAACGAGCCGAACTGCGGTCTGCCGACTGACACCGTCAACGGCGGCTGCAACAGCACGCCTCCTGTGTTCACCGAGATCGAATGCGGCGCCACCGTTTGCGGCAGCGGCGCGTTTGACTCCGCACTTGGCTTCCGCGACACCGACTGGTACCAGGTCACCTTCACCGGTGAAACCCAGGTCGAGTGGTGCGTGACGGCGGCCTTCGACTCGCTCGTCGGCATCGTCGAAAACGGCGGCGTCCCGGATTGTGCCGGCGTCAGCGCGTTCCGCGTCTTCGCGACCGGCCTGCCCTGCCAGACGGTCTGCGTCACGTCCACGCTGCCCGCGGGCACGTGGTGGTTCTTCGTCGCGCCGCAGTTCACGCAGGATTGGCCGTGTGAGACGCCCTACGTCGCCACGCTCAACTGCATCACCTCCGGCGCTTGCTGCCTGCCCAGCGGGGATTGCGTGATCCTCAGCCCGCATGATTGCGGCGCCGCCGGCGGTAGCTACCTCGGCGACAACACCAACTGCGGCGGCTCGGGCGGCAACCCGATGACCTACACGTCGAATCCGGGCCTGTCCATTCCGGACAACGTCCCGTCCGGCGTAAGCGACACGATGAACGTCCCCGACTCGATCACGATCGGCGACGTGAACATCGGCCTGACGATCCCGCACACCTGGGTCGGCGACCTGGTCGTCAGCGTCACGCACGGCGCGACCACCGTCACGATCGTCGATCGCCCGGGTCAGTCCGGCAGCGGCTTCGGCTGCTCCGCGGACAACTACAACGGCATCGTCATCGATGACGAGGGCGTGGTAGGCATCGAGAACGCCTGCGCCGACAATCTCACCAGCCCGCCGAATTACCGTCCCAACAACCCGCTCAGCGCGTTCGACGGACAGAATTCGGCCGGAGCGTGGGTGATCAATGTCTCCGACAACGCCGGCGCCGACCTCGGCACGCTGGTCAGTTGGTCGGTGATCATCGACACCGCCGGCGTCAGCCCCTGCGCGCGTCCGTGCGGCCTGTGCGGCGACTCGAACTGCGATGGCGTCGTGAACATCCTCGACATCAACGCGTTCATCACCGCCATGTCGAATCCGTCCAAGTGGGAGTCGGAGTATCCGTGCAACTACTGCTGCGCGAACGACACCAACGGTGACGGCTTCGTCAACATGCTCGATGTCAACCCGTTCATTCTCGCCATCGAGAACGCGGGTTGCCCGCAGTCGACCGCCTGCAACGGTCGCTAGGGTCCACTGAGCTCCCTGTCCATCCGCCGCCGACCGACGGTCGGCGGCGGACGACGGGATGACCAAACCGAGCCTTACACGCCGGGCGTCGCGGATCATCGGTCCGCGGCGCCCGGCGTCTTTTCAGCGCGGTTCGTACTCGTGAAAAATGCGCGCGACGAGCGGCACTCAGCCTATAACCCTATGTGCGGCGGCGCGCAACCGCAGCAACCGTAGGGTCCGCTGTGCGGACCAACACCCGTAGGGTCCGCTGTGCGGACCAACACCCGTAGGGTCCGCTGTGCGGACCAAAAACTCGCCAAACACCACGGAACACCATATGACCATTCGACGAAACGCTCTCCTCGCGACGATGATTCCCGCGCTCCTCGCCGCCGCCGCGGCGGCCCAGACAGCCGCCGGCCGCTGGTTCTTTTCGCTCGACGGGTTGTCCGACCCATCCGACCCGCAATGCCCGGCCGTCGCCCCGGCAAACCTGCCGCCGCGCGTCAACCCGGACGGCGGTCTCCTGGGCAACCGGCTGTACCTGTGGTTCAACAACCCCGTGTCGTCACGCGTCTGGACCGGCTTTCAGAATTACGTCATCGACATCCGCGACGGCGACGCGGTCATCACGGATGTCGCGCTCTACAACCTGAACATGGTCGTAGACCTGGGAGACGACGGCGCACCCGGCGGCGGCGACGACATCACCGCGACGCGCTGGAGCGCCGTGAACGAGGGTGTCGGCGAGCGCACTCCGGTCGTTTCCGGCATCAGTATGCTCAGCTTGTCGGGAACCATGGGCATTCGGAACGGCTCGCTCCCGATTGGCGGCGACCCGCACTTTCGAGGAGCCGCCGAAAACCGCGCAACGCTGGTCGGTCACATCGACGTCTCGCCCGGCAGCGGGCGCGTCTTCATCCGCCACGGTCTCACGGCGGCGTCGGCGACCACCGGAGCGGTCATTCCGCCGCCCGACGCCTTCATCCGCCTCGGCTTCGGCGACGAGGACACGGTCTACACGGGCGGCGCCAGCGGCGACAGCCCGATCCCCGAGGCGACGCTCACGCCGGAGCCGGGAACGCTGATGCTGCTGGGCGCGGCGAGCTTGGTGTCGCTGCGTCGTCGTCCGTAACGGTAGGGTCCGCTGTGCGGACCGACAATTGGCAGCCGTAGGGTCCGCTGTGCGGACCATTTCGCGCCGTCGCACGGGCCGGCCGCCGCGCCCCGAATCGAGACGAACCGACACCCGTCCTTCGGCAGCGAAGCGACCTACAATCCAAGAGGCGGCGGCGCGGCCGGGGGGCCGACTGCCGAACACCCGCCACCACATCAATGGAGATACCACATGATCCCCAGGCGACTTCGCGCCATCGCGCTCACGGTGGTTGTTTTCGTCCCCTTGTCTGCCCCAGCCCAAACCGCTGCGGGACGCTGGTTCTTCTCGCTCGACGGGTTGTCCAACCCGTCCGACCCGCAAAGCCCGGCCGTGGCCCCGGCAAACCTGCCGCCGCGAGTCAACCCTGACGGCGGCCTTCCGGGCAGCCGGATGTACTTGTGGTTTAACCACCCGGTTTCGTCGCGGCTGTGGAGCGGATTTCAGGAATACTCGCTCGAGCTTCGCAACGGTACGGCGGTGATCACCGACGTTTCGCTCTACAACCTGAATCTCATCATCGACTTCGGCCCGGACGGTGCGCCCGGCGGCGGCGACGATGAAACACTGCCACGCTGGGACGCAGTCAACGAAGGCATCGGGAAAGGCTCGCCGATCGTATCCGGGATCGCGTTCTTCGCCTTCAGCCTGTCTGATCGCATCGGGATCAGAAGCGGCGCGCTTCCGGTCGGCGGCGATCCGCACACCGTCGGCAGCGGCGCCTCGCGCGCGACGCTGGTCGGCCATGTCGAGCTGTCTCCGGGCAGCGGAAGCCTCTTTATCTCGCACGGCCTGACGATGCCGACATACACGCCGACGGGCGCCATTCCGCCGTCAGACGTCTTCATCAGGCTGGGCTTCGGCGACGAGAGCACGGTCTACACCGGCGGCGCGAGCGGCGACAGCCCGATCGCGGAGGCGACGTTCACGCCGGAGCCGGGAACGCTGATGCTGCTGGGCGCGGCGAGCTTGGTGTTGCTGCGTCGTCGTCCGTAACGGTAGGGTCCGCTGTGCGGACCGACAATTGCATGGCACACCCGGTTTGGACCGCCGCGAGAGCTTTGTTATCATGAGCTTTCGCCCGCACCGCCGCGGCGGCGGAAGCCGGGCAGCCCATCAGCACGCCGCCGCAGCGGCCCGACCGGCCGGAAGGGAAGAAGCATGGCTCGACACGTCGCCATCGCCGTGGCTCTGCTCTGCGCGGCACACGTCGCATCGAACCGCACGCTCGCCGCCGCGATCACACTTTCCGGAGACCTGGGCAGCGTCAATTTCAACACGCCCTTCTTCCTGAACGCCAACCAATCCAGCACGACGCCGTTTCAGCATATTGTCCCCGGCCGCGGCAGCATCAGCGGCGACGCGATCGCCAACAACTTTGGCGGCAACCAGTTCGACCTGGTCATCACCAACCTGACGTTCACCGGCATGAATTCCCCCAGCGGCGGAACGTCGATCACGCTCACCGCGCTGCAGCACTACGCGACGCAGCAATCCGGCAACACTTACGCCGCGGCGCACTTCGTCAGCGGCTCGTGGACCACCGCGACCGGCAATCACATCATCTGCGACTCGCTGCACGACTTCGGCGGCTCCAGCACGTCGCTGCCGACGCTGTCATTTTTCAACACGCCCGGAATCCCCACGTTCGGCGTGCCGCTGGCGGGCACAAACGTCCTCAACCAATTGCCGACGATCTACTCGATCCGGACCACGATCCAGCTTTTCCTCGACGGCGACGGGACCATCTCGCTGCCGAGCAGCTATGACGTGAGCGCGACGCCTGTGCCCGAACCAGCCGGCGCGCTGGTGCTGCTCCCGGCGCTGGTCGCAGTTTTCCGGCGGCGCTAATCGGTCGAACGGAGGCGCCGGCGAACGCCGCCGCCGGGGCAAACGCGCGCCGGCTTGCGGTGGGCGAGAACGGAAGGGGATCAAGGTGCGCAAGTGCGCGAGGCCTAGTTGCGCACCTTCGGCGGGCGGGGCGGGCGCAGGGTTATTATGCGACGTTGCGGGCGGTTTTGGGGCGAGATTGAGCATGTTGACGCCCGGCCATGCGACGCGGAATGGGCGCGTCGAGGGATGGTAGCTAGCGATGGTAGGAAAGCAAGGGCGTGCGGCGGCTGGGCTTCGAGTACGAAGCCCAGCCTACCCGACTTCGGCGGGCGGGGCGGGCGCAGGGTTATTATGCGACGTTGCGGGCGGTTTTGGGGCGAGATTGAGCATGTTGACGCCCGGCCATGCGACGCGGAATGGGCGCGTCGAGGGATGGTAGCTAGCGATGGTAGGAAAGCAAGGGCGTGCGGCGGCTGGGCTTCGAGTACGAAGCCCAGCCTACCCGACTACCCGACTGAAGTCCCTGGCAGCGGTCGTGCGCCCTAGCGGGCAGGCAGCGCGGTCGCATCATCGTCGGCCACAAAGGGCCGACGCTACGCACCGTCCGACTCGGAGGTCGGACGCTACGGTCCGGCCGGGGGCGGCCGGGGTACATCACCGCGGGGAGTTCGGCGCGCGTCGAGGTAGGCTTGGAGCGTGACGCACGCTGCCATGGCGTCGCGGGCGGATTTCTTTTTTGAACGGCGAATCTTCGCGCCGGCGATGAGGCCGTCGGAAATCAGCTCGTCCGCCGCGAAGGAGCTGAGGCGCTCGTCCCAGAGCTCGATGGTCAGAGGCGCTGGCGCCGGTGGGGTGGTCAGTGGCGCTGACGCCGGTAGGGTGGCGCGGTCGGAGGACAGCGACGCGGCGGCGGCGGCCAGCGCGGCGGCGAAGCGGCGCGTCAGACGGGTCTGCTCGCTGTCGGTACCGTCCATGTTCAGCGGCAGGCCGACGACGATGGTGGTCGCCTCATTCGCGCGGGCCCAGTCGGCGACGCGGGCGGCGTCGCGGGCGGTGACGCGGGCGGCGTCGCGCGGCAGGTCGCGGGCGCTTTCGAGCACGTCGGCGGGGGAGGCGATCGTGCCGGCGTAGTCGCTGAGCGCCAGTCCGATGCGTCGCGTCCCATAGTCCACGCCGGCGTAACGAGCCATCAGCGTCTCTCCCGGCATCCCGATGCGCGCGGCATCTGCGATCGTAACACTATTAATAACAATGTGTTACAGTCATAGATCAGAGCCGTTGCAGCGCTGAAGCGCGACGCCGCGGACGCCCGGTCCGGTCTCCATGCAATTTCCTTGCCAAATTCGAAAACTCGTTGATCTGGCCCTTGCGACATTCGAAACGAGCATTATACTCTGGGGTTCGCGATGGAGCGAGAGCGCTATTGGTGTCTCTACAGGTCGTGTCGAGCCTGCGGCGGCAGCGAGAGTTACGATCGCTTCCATCGCTCGTCGGTGAGAAACGGTGAAGATCGCTCTGGCACGTATGCTACCCGCCACGGCCGCTTCACGCCCGCGGGGGATTTCCGGATTAGCGACGCCACCCCTCTGAGCACGTGTGAGGTTCTCAGGTATGCAGATTCGAAACGTCCGCGATTTCAGCCGGCACGGCGACGCCATCGCTGTTCCGGACCTGATTTGTATTCAAACCGATTCGTACAAGCGCTTCCTGCAACAGGAGGTGCCGATCGCCAAGCGCGAAGGGCACGGCCTGGAAGGGCTGCTGCGCGAAGTGTTCCCGATCGAGAGCTACGACGGGAACATGAAGCTCGAGTACATCAACTATGCGCTTGACGAGCCGCGCTACACGCCGGACGAGTGCCGCGAGCTGGGCCTGACGTACGGGCTGCCGTTCAAGATCACCGTCCGCCTGCGCCGCAAGGACATTGAGGAGACGCAGGAAGAGGCGATCTACCTGGGCGAAATCCCGATCATGATCGGCGGCGGCGAGTTCATTGTGAACGGCTCGGAGCGCGTCATCGTCTCGCAGCTCCACCGTTCGCCGGGCGTCGATTTCGTGAAGGAATCGGCCGAAGGCGACC
Organism: Phycisphaerae bacterium RAS1; assembly: GCA_007859745.1. NCBI lineage: Bacteria > Pseudomonadati > Planctomycetota > Phycisphaerae > Phycisphaerae bacterium RAS1. The sequence continues at coordinate 47,444 of SMLU01000004.1, forward strand.
GGGCGCTCCATGCCTGCCGCATCATTCCGGAGCGCGGCTCGTGGATCGAGATCAACGTCACGCGCAAGGACCTGATGGCGGTCCGCATCGACCAGAGCAGCAAAATCCCGGTGACGACCTTCCTGCGGGCGATGGCCGAGAAATACGGCACGACCGAGTCGATCATTCGCGCGTTCTACGAAGTGAAGTCGGTCAAGGCCGGCGCGCTGAAGCCGGAGATGTGGACGGCGGCGCCGATTGTCGACCCCGAGACGGGCGAGGAGCTCGTCGGAGCGGGCCGTCAGATCGGCGAGGGTCTGAACAAGATCCGCGAGTCGTCGGCGAAACAGGCCGACGTGATCGCGAAGATGAACGACCCGATCATCCTCAACACGCTCGAAGAGGACGGCGCCCATTCGCACGACGAGGCGCTGCAGCGCATCTACGCCCGCCTGCGGCCCGGCAATCCGGTGCAGCTCGACAAGGCCCGCAAGCTCTTCCACGAGAAATTCTACGACGAGAACCGCTACCGCCTCGGCAAGGTCGGCCGCTTCCGCCTCAACCGCAAGTTCGAGGTGGGCATTTCCGAATCCGAGATGGTCCTGCGGCCCGAGGACGTGGTCGAATCCATCCGTTACCTGCTCAAGCTGCGCGCCGGCGAAGGCCAGGTGGACGACATCGACCACCTGGGCAACCGCCGCCTGCGCACCATCGACGAGCTGGCGGCCGACGAGCTGCGCAAGGGCTTTCTGAAGCTCCGCCGCACGGTCCAGGAACGCATGAGCCTGAAGGACCCGGAGTCGATCGGCAAGATCGCCGAGCTGGTCAACACCAAGAGCGTCAGCAGCGCGATCGATTTCTTCTTCGGCCGTTCTGAGCTCTCGCAGGTGGTCGACCAGACCAACCCGCTCAGCCAGCTCACTCACGAGCGGCGGCTTTCGGCCCTCGGCCCCGGCGGTCTGAACCGCAAGCGCGCCGGCTTCGAGGTGCGCGACGTGCACATCTCGCACTACGGCCGCATCTGCCCGATCGAAACGCCTGAAGGCGTCAACATCGGCCTGATCGCGTCGCTGGGCATCTACAGCGCGGTCGATGATTACGGCTTCCTGATCACCCCCTACCGCAAGGTGGAAAAAGGCAAGGTCAACGGCAACGTGCTGTACCTGCGGGCCGACGAGGAGATGCGCGCGACGCTGGCGCCGCCGGACGTGCTGCGCAAGGAGCGGCAGCCGGGTGAACTCCCGGCGGACGTTGAAAAGGCGGAGTACGCCGCGGCGCGGGCGAAGGGCGAAAGGAACGGCCGGCAGTCGAGGATCGACGACGGAACCGTGCTGGCCCGCATGCAGGGCGACCTGAAGCAGGTCAGCTCGGACACGATCGATTACATCGACATTTCGCCCAAGCAGACGGTGGGCGTGTCGGCGGCGCTGATTCCGTTCCTGGAGCATGACGACGCCAACCGGGCGCTGATGGGCTCGAACATGCAGCGGCAGGCGGTGCCGCTGGTCCGAACCGACCCGCCGGTGATCGCGACCGGCATGGAGCGCTCGGTCGCTGAGAACAGCGGGATGGTGGTTCGGGCGCAAACGAACGGGAAAGTCACGTTCGTCGATGCGACGCGCGTCGTCATCAACGATACGGATGAGTACGTGCTGAGGAAGTTTGTCGGCCTCAATGAGCGGACGTGCCAGAACCAGCGGCCGGTGGTCAAGCCCGGTCAGCGCGTGAAGGCGGGCGAGATCATCGCCGACGGCGCGTCGACGCATCAGGGTGAACTGGCCCTGGGGCGGAACGTGCTGGTCGCGTTCATGACGTTTGACGGCTACAACTTCGAAGACGCCATTCTGATCAGCGAGCGGCTGGTCAAGAACGACGCCTTCACCAGCATCCACATCGAGGCGCACGACACCGAGATCCGCGAGACGAAGCTCGGGCGCGAGGAATTCACGCGCGACATTCCGAACGTCTCGGAGCGCGCCCTGCGCAACCTGGACGAGCGGGGGATTATCCGCGTCGGCACGCACGTGAAGGCGGGCGACATCCTGGTCGGCAAGGTCAGCCCCAAGAGCAAGACCGAGCTGTCGCCTGAAGAAAAGCTGCTGCACGCGATTTTCGGCCGCGCCGGCGAAGACGTGAAGAACGACTCGCTCGAGCTGCCGGCCGGCCAGGAAGGCGTGGTCATCGGGGCCAAGCACTTCTCGCGCCGCACGCACCTGAGCGAGGACCAGAAGAAAGAGGTCGAGCGGCAGCGCAAGGCGTTCAAGGACGAGTGCAACGAAAAAAGGATCAAGCTGTTCAAGCAGATGATCGACGTGATGGAGTCGCACACCGATCAGCCGATCATCGACCCCAACACGCGCCAGAAGGTCGCCAAGAGCGAAAACCCGGACGTCCTGCTCGAGCAGATCGAGTCCTTCGACGTGAAGTGGGTCAAGCCGGCGTCGATGCGCGAAAAAGCCGAGGAGCTGTATAACCAGTACTGGCCGCGGATCGTCCAGATCGCCAAGGAATGGGAGCGCCGCGACGGGCACATGAAGCGCGGCGACGAGCTGCCCTCCGGCGTGTTGGAGATGGTGAAAGTCTACGTCGCCACCAAGCGCACCCTGAGCGTGGGCGACAAGATGGCCGGCCGGCACGGCAACAAGGGCGTCATCGCCCGCATCCTGCCGGAAGAGGATATGCCGTTTCTCGAGGACGGAACGCCGGTCGACATCGTGCTGAACCCGCTGGGCGTACCCAGCCGTATGAACGTCGGCCAGATTCTCGAGACGCACCTGGGCTGGGCGGCGGCGGTGCTCGGGTTCCAGGCGGTGACGCCGGTCTTCGACGGCGCAACCGAGCAGCAGATCCGTGCCTGCGTGCAGGAGGCCAATGATTACGTCGTCGCCCGCGGCAAGCATGTGGAGGCGGTGCAAGTCGCCGGCCAGACGCGCGAGCTGCTGGCGCGCATGCCGCTGACCGGAAAAGTGACTCTGTACGACGGCCGAACGGGTGAGCGGTTCAACCAGCCCGTGACGGTCGGCTACATCTACATGCTCAAGCTGCACCACCTGGTGGATGACAAGATTCACGCCCGCTCGACCGGTCCGTACAGCCTGATCACGCAGCAGCCGCTGGGCGGAAAAGCGCGCACCGGCGGACAGCGCTTCGGCGAGATGGAGGTCTGGGGCCTGGAAGCGTACGGCTCGGCGTACGTCCTTCAGGAGCTGCTCACCGTCAAGAGCGACGACGTGGAAGGCCGGACCAAGATTTACGAGAGCATGGTCAAGGGCACGCACACGCTGGACGCCGGCACGCCCGTGTCCTTCGACGTGCTCTGCAACGAAATTCGCGGGCTTGGGCTGAACATTCAGCTTGAGAAACGGCGAATTGTGTAGCGTGTCTTTCCGAACCCCGCACGGCAGTGCGGGGCCGCCGGACCACCCCCGCACTGTCGTGCGGGGTTCCGAAGTGCATGAACGCGAAACGCGCATGCGACGAGAGCGAACGATCGAGTCACGCATCAAGGAGACGGTCGGATGTCCAACGTCACCTATGGCAGCGGCAGTGAGATTACGCCGCATGAACTCGGCGAGTTCTACGCGCGGCTGAAACACGATCTGGCCGCGAAGCCGGAGCAGATTCGAAAGATGATGTCGCAAAGCGCCGCTTTTGTGACGGCCCGCGCCGACGGCCGGCTGATCGGCGTCGCCCGCGGCGTGGCTGACGGGCTGCGCGGCTACCTGACCGAGTGCAAGCTGGACGCGGAATACCAGGGCCCGGCGGCGCTGAGCCGCACCGATGGCCGGATCGAACATGATGCGTTCGGCATCGCGCGCGAGCTGGCCCGGCGGGTGCTGGAGAAGATGCGCGATCAGGGCGTCCAGCGGATCGACGTGGTGGCGTGGGGCACCGAGGTCGACTTCCTTGAGGAACTTGGATTCCGCAAGCGCGGCGGGTGGGTCGGCATGAGCATGCGGGCCGAAGACCTGCACGCGCTCGCGGCGGCGCCGGTGGGCGTTTCCGCGGGATCCGCTTCGAGCGGTTTTGCCGCGACGGCCGGCTGAGCAGCCGGCGACCCCTGTATCGGGGAGCATCGGCGTCTCGCCGGTGAGCCCCGGGGCTTGAAGACGGACGCACCGGCGAGACGCCGATGCTCCCCCTGAGAGGATTAATCAGCATGGCTGAAACGGTATACGATCGGATTAATGACTTTACGGCAGTTCGTATTTCGCTGGCCTCGCCCAACGACATCCGTGCGTGGTCGTTTGGCGAAGTCAAGAAGCCCGAGACGATCAACTACCGCACCTACCGCGCCGAAAAGGACGGCCTGTTCTGCGAACGCATCTTCGGTCCGGAGCGCGACTGGGAGTGCTTCTGCGGAAAATTCAAGGGCACCAAGCACAAGGGCATGATCTGCGACCGCTGCGGCGTGAAAGTCACGCACAGCCGCGTCCGCCGCAAGCGCATGGGCCATATCAACCTGGCCGCGCCGGTCATCCATATCTGGTTCTTCAAGGCCATGCCCAGCCGCCTGGGCACGCTGCTGGACATGAAGACCAGCGACCTTGAGAAGATCATCTACTTCCAGGATTACGTGGTCGTCGATCCCGGCGAGAGCAAGCTGGAAGCCAAGCAGCTTCTGACCGAAGAGGAATACCGCCGCGCGGTCGAGGAATACAGCGACACCGGCTTCCGGGCGCTGATGGGCGCCGAGGCGGTGCGCGAGCTGCTGAGCCAGATCGATTTGAAAAAACTCTCGGTCGAGCTGCTGGACGCGCTCAACAAGACCAGCAGCAAACAGAAGATCAAGGACCTGTCGAGCCGGCTGAAGCTGGTCGAGGCGATCCGGCTGAGCAACAACGAAGCCCAGTGGATGGTGCTGGAAGTCATTCCGGTCATCCCGCCCGACCTGCGTCCGCTGGTCCTGCTGGACAGCGGCAATTTCGCCAGCTCCGATCTGAACGATCTTTACCGCCGCATCATCAACCGCAACAACCGGCTCAAGAAGTTGATCGACCTGAACGCGCCCGAGGTCATCATCCGCAACGAGAAGCGGATGCTGCAGCAGGCGGTGGACGCGCTGTTTGACAACGGCCGCTGCCGCCGGCCGGTGCTGGGCAGCAGCAACCGTCCGCTCAAGAGCCTGACGGACATGATCAAGGGCAAGCAGGGGCGCTTCCGCGAGAACCTGCTGGGCAAGCGCGTCGATTACTCGGCCCGTTCGGTGGTCGTGGTCGGGCCGGAACTGAAGCTGTGGCAGTGCGGGCTGCCCAAGAAGATCGCGCTGGAGCTGTACCAGCCGTTCATCATTCGCAAGCTTCGCGAGCGCGGCCTGGCGGACACGATCAAGAGCGCCAAGAAGATGCTGGAGCGGCGCGATCAGCAGATCTGGGACATTCTGGAAGAGGTCATTTACCAACATCCGGTTCTGCTGAACCGCGCCCCGACGCTTCACCGCATGGGCATCCAGGGCTTCGAGCCGGTGCTGGTCGAAGGCAACGCCATCAAGATTCACCCGCTGGTGTGCAAGGGCTTCAACGCCGACTTTGACGGCGACCAGATGGCCGTGCACCTGCCGCTGTCGATTGAGGCGCAGGTCGAGGCGCACGTGCTGATGATGAGCACCAACAACATCTTCAGCCCGGCCAACGGCCAGCCGATCATGGCCGCGTCGCAGGACGTGGTCATGGGCATCTACTTTCTGACCGGCCTGCATCCCAGGGAGCCGGGCGAAAAGCCCAAGGGCGAGGAACTCGCCTTCGTCAACGCCGCCGAGGCGCTGCGGGCGCTGGACCGCGGCGCGATCGGCATGCATACGCTGATCAAGGTGCGGATCAACAAGTCGCACGTGATCGGCGGCTCGGACAAGGGTCCGGAGAGAATCCCGCCGGGCGGGCGGATCGTGACCACGGTCGGCCGCTGCGTCTTCAACGACATGCTCGATCCCGAGATGCCGTTCTACAACTACGCTCTGGGCAAGGGCATTTCGCGCGTCATCGCCGACTGCCACCAGCAGCTCGGCCGCTCGCGGACCATCGGCCTGCTCGACCGCCTCAAGGAACTGGGGTTCCGCTGGAGCACGCTGGCCGGCCTGTCGTTCGCCCTGACCGACCTGCGCATTCCCGACAGCAAGTCGAGAATCCTGGACGCGTCGCAGAAGATCGTGGACCGCGTGGAAAAGAACTACGCCAACGGCGTCATCACGCCGATGGAGCGGCACAACCAGTTGATCGACATCTGGGTGCACGCCCGCGAGCAGGTGACGGCCGAGATGATGAAGACGCTGAAGGACGATTGGCGCAACCAGGATGGCAGCGAGGCCCGCATGGGCGAGGCCAAGGCCCATCCCTACCTGAACCCGATCTACCTGATGACGGATTCAGGCGCGCGCGGCTCGGTGGACCAGATTCGGCAGCTCGCCGGCATGCGCGCCCTGATGGCCAAGCCCAGCGGCGAGATCATCGAAGCCCCCATCAAGGCCAACTTCCGCGAGGGGCTGTCGGTGCTGGAGTACTTCAGCTCAACGCACGGCGCGCGAAAGGGACTGGCCGACACCGCCCTGAAGACGGCCGACTCGGGCTACCTGACGCGCAAGCTGGCCGACGTGGCCCAGAACGTGATCGTCAACGAGAACGACTGCGGCACCGTCGAGGGCATCACCAAGAGCACCATCTACAAGGGCGAAGAAGTCGACGTGAAGCTGTCCCAGCTCATCATCGGCCGCGTCGCGCGCGACACGATCCGCGACCCGCGCACCGATGAGATCATCATCAAGGAGAACCAGCTCATCACCCATGAGCTGGCCCGCAAGCTGGAAGCCAAGCCCGAGGACGGCGGCCTGGGCCTCGACAGCATCCGAGTGCGCAGCCCGCTCACCTGCGAAAGCCGCCTGGGCGTCTGCGCCTGCTGCTACGGCGCCGACCTCTCCACCGGCCGGCTGGTCGAGGAAGGCCTCGCGGTCGGCATCATCTCGGCTCAGTCCATCGGCGAGCCGGGCACGCAGCTCACGATGCGCACGTTCCACACCGGCGGCGTCGCCAGCCGCGAGCGCGTCGAGAGCGAAATCACCAACAACCAGCCCGGCCGCGTGGTGTATGTCAACCTGAACGCGGTCGAGACGCAGGACGAGGAAAGCGGCGACAAGATCTGGCGCGTCCTGAAGCGCAACGGCGAAATCGCGATTCACGACGACAAGGACCGCGAGCTGGAGCGCTACAAGGTGCCCTACGGCGCCGCCGTGCTGAAGGAAGACGGCGCCAAGGTTCCGGCCCGCAGCGTCGTCGTCCGCTGGGACCCGCACTTCACGCCCATGCTGGCCGAAGCCGGCGGCTTTGTTTCCTTCCAGGAGATCATCGAAGGCGAGACGGTCCGCCCCGAGCAGGAAGGCAAGACGGATAGCAAGTGGATCTGCATCGAGCACAAGGGCGACAAGCACCCGCGCATCATCATCGAGGATCGCGAGGGCAAGATTTTGGACTTCCACCACCTGCCGGCCAAGGCGCGTATCGAGGTCCGCGAGGGCCAGGAAGTCCGCTCCGGCGCCCTGCTCGCCCGCCAGCCGCGCGAAATGTCCGGCACCCAGGACATCACCGGCGGCCTGCCGCGCGTCACCGAAATCTTCGAGGCCCGCAAGCCGAAGGAACCGGCGGTGATGGCGGAGATTTCGGGCACGATCGAGCTGCACACCGACAAGCGCCGCGGCAAGATGACCATCGTGGCCCGCTCCGAGTCCGGCATGGAGAAGGAGCACCACATCCCGCAGGACAAGCAGTTGCTCGTCCACGCCGGCGACTACGTCGAGGCCGGCACGCCGCTGTGCGAAGGCCCGCTCATTCCGCACGACATTCTGCGGATCAACGGCGAGGACGACCTGCACCGCTACCTGCTCAAGGAAGTGCAGTCGGTCTACCGTCAGCAGAACGTGTCGATCAACGACAAACACATCGAGACGATCCTGACGCAGATGCTGCGCAAGGTGAAGATCGACAGCGAAGGCGATTCCGTCTTCCTGCCCAACGAGGTGATCGACAAGTTCCGCTTCCGCGACGAGAACCTGCGCCTGGCCAAGAGCGTCAAGATCGTCGAACCGGGCGGCACCGACTGGGCGGTCGGCCAGGTCGTCTCCAAGGAAGACTTCAACGCCAAGGTGGACCAGGTCGAAACCGAGGGCGGTGAGCCGCCCAAGGGCCGCAAGCCGAAGCCGGCCAGCGCCAAGACGCTGCTCCTGGGAATCACCAAGGCCAGCCTGCAGAGCGAATCCTTCATCTCGGCCGCCTCGTTCCAGGAGACGACCAAGGTGCTGACGCAGGCGTCGCTGGCCTCGGCCGAGGACAAGCTCATCGGCCTGAAGGAGAACGTGATCCTCGGCCGCCTCATCCCGGCCGGCACGGGCTTCAAGGGCTATCAGGAGCTGAAGCTCTGGTACAAGGGCGAGCCTGTCGCGGCGCCGTCGGCGTTCGTCGAGGCGCCGGGCGGCGCGGGCGTGATGCGCACGATCCTGCCGGAGACGATGGTCTCAGCGGCGGACGCGCTGCGGCCCGCCACCGCGACCGCGGCCGGCGAGTAGCGCTCGACGTACCATCGAGCGGCACAATTGGGTGGCACAATTGGGGTGGCACGGACAAGCGGTACTCCGCTTGTCCGTGCCGTTTCATGATTGGTTAACCGACGTGGCGGCGGGATCGGGGAACGCGACCGGCTTGGGCTTGCCGTCGCCGGGGAACTGTCCGCTTACGAGAAACTGAATCCGCACGCCCGTGTTCGTGTCCCGCAGACCGCGGCTGCCGTCGAAGGGCGCGACGTATTCCAGACCTTCAAGTGACTTTCGAGCGGCCTCCAGCCCCTCCGCCGTGACCAGAATGTCCACATCATATTCTGATTAAGGACCGAATCAGCCGATTTCACCAACCCAATCCGTCACAGCGGGTGTTTAACCGAGATTGTGGCAGGCTGACGTGACTGGCTGTCCGGACCCGCCGCGTCAAGCGGCGGGTCGACGTCCCCCGGCCGGTGCGACGCCGATCGCTTGCGATCGTCAACCGGCCGCTTGGCGCGGCGGGTTCGGAAAAACGGCCCGGCCGGCGGCGTGTGGAGCGGGCGCGCCAGCAGCGGCCGGAGAACCGGCGAAAGAACCGGGGTGTGAGGGCGTCTCGCCGGCACCCGCCATCCCCGCCCCGACAGGCCGGAGGCCCGCGCTACTCGCGTCTTAAGAACTCCTATCAGAACCCCGCACGGAAGTGCGGGGCCTGTCGCCCGACACTCCCTTGGCGGGTTCTGTTAGGCGCTCCAAGTCAATTCGACGAGCCCAGGCGTTCATCCATCTCGCACATCAACTGCTCCCACCACTCCGACAGCTCGCTCATCGCCGCCGCGGCCAGGTCAGCCAGAAGCGCGTGCAATTCCGCTTCGCTCGCACCCCCGGCTCCCGGGTTCTCAATCGCCGCGCCATCCGCGGCCAGCTCCGCCGGTTCAACGGCGGAATCGAGTTCGTCGGCCTGCGCAAGAGGAATCGGACCCACGACCTCTGAGTCCGCGACGAAAGTGAACTCGGGCCCAACGGCGAACCCGAACTCGCGAATGCGCACCAGGCCGTCGGACAGCGCCTCTTCAACGTAGCTCGCGACTTCCAACGCCGCATACTCATCCCCGGCAGTTGCGAACGTCTCCTCCACTGTCGGAAGCGCCAAGGCCGGCTCCTCGTCGGCGCGAGCGGGTTCTGCCGCGGCATCCGACGAACCGCAATCGGCGTCAGGTTCGACATTCGCCTCGGCCAGCCAGTCCACGATTTCGACGAGGTATGGATCAACGAAGGCATCGGCCCACACGTCGTCCACATCCGTAATTTCGCCTTCGCACGGATCGGGAATCGCGGGCGGCGCAGGATTCGCCGCGAGTTCGGCGCCAACCTGAGCCAACGTTGCTGTGGTCAGCGCGGACGCAGCCTCGTCGGCCGGAGCAACGGCGGCGACCGCTTCGGTTGCGGGTACGTCCGTGGCGGTCGAGATTTCGGCGACGCCGTCATTGGCCGGCGAAGCTGCCCCTGCCTGCTCAACCGCCGTCGTGTCGTCTACCGGCGTTTCCAACGGCTCGGGCGCTTTTTCAGCGTGCGTTTCGCTCGAGGGCTCAACCGCGGCGGTCCGAGCCGCCGCTTCTGCGACTTCGGTCGTTTCGGTCGCACCGGTTGGCGATGCCGGACTCGCCGGATCGACGGCGCCCATCTCGGCGGACGGCTCAGCGACCACCTCTGCCGGCGACTCTTCAGCCGGCACTGCCTGAACGGACTCGTCTGCCTCGCCGGCCGGTGCGTCGCTTTCCGCCGCGATCTGCGGCGGCGGCGTCTCGGCGGCCAACCGCGCCACTTCACGTAGCTTCAGCCGCGCCGCCTCAAACTCGGGATTGGCCTGTAGCGCAGCTTCGAGCGAGCGGGCGGCTTCGGCGTATCGGCCCTTGGACGCCTGCATCGTGGCGAGGTTGAAATTCGCATCAGCCGGCGGGACGACCTGCAGGAACTCCGCGAGAGCTTCCTCATCGTGGCCGAGGTGCGCCAGCGCCAGTGCGTGATTCATTCGCGCCCGGCGGAAGCCCGGATTCAGCTCGAGCGCCCGCCCAAGGGCCGCGCGGGCGCCTTCGTAGTCGCCTTCCAGAAGCAGGCTGAAACCCAGGTTGTTATGCAGATGCGCCTGGTTGGCGTTGTCCGCGACCGCGTGGCGGAATTCGGCCGAGGCCTCGGCGTGCTGCCCGAGCGCGTTCAGCACCATGCCCAGCCGGTTGCGCGCGGAGAGAAACTTCGGCGAGATTTCGAGCGCCTTGCGGTACTGCTCCGCGGCCCCCTTCAGGTCGCCCTGCCGCTCGATCAGATGGCCGTGCGCGAAATAGGTCGACGCATTCAGGCGCGGCGCCGCGTCGCTCTTGCGGGCCGCGTCCTGCGGCAGCTCACCCGGCCGCGACACCGTTTGAGCATTCTGGCATCCGAACACGCCCAGGCACGCCGACGTGCCCGCGACCAGAGCGACCGGCGTGAACGTCCGGCGCAGCAGATTTTTCCGCACGGGGTGAACTCCTTTTCAACGGCTAGCGCTGCGTCCCGCCGCCCATCAAACCCGACAGGTCGACCGCGGCGCCGCCCCCGTTCTGCTTCTTCTTCGGCGTGTAGACGCCCAGGTCCTTGCGAATCAGCAGCACTTCGGCGGCGTTCATGCCCGCGTCGCCGGCCAGATCCGCCTGCACCAGCTCCGGCCGCGCGTCGACACCCGCCTCGGTCAGGCAGGCCAGGATGGCTTGGGTGCGGTCACTCAACAGACCCGCATCCGATACGTCGCTGCTGAAGCGGATTGCGCCGCCGTACGCGTCGATCAGCCCGGCCAGACGCTGGACACGCTCCTGCCCGAGGGTGTTGAGCATCGGACGGTGAGGGACGAAATGAACGTCAGAGACGGTCATGTCCGCCAGCATGGCGTTGTCGGCCATGTAGACGAACGTGCCGCGCATCGACGAGTCCTCGGACGCGCTGCCGTGCGGCGGCGCATTAAGGCGCGGCGCGGGCGAGGCGCAGCCCAGAAGTCCGGCGACGACGGCGATTGGAACAAGGCGCGTGAATCTCATGTGCAGCTCCTAGGACATCGGCGGGTTCGACTGCCCATAAAATCGGCAAGTCGCCGCGCAGCCTGTAGCCGGACGAGCGCACAAGTTCGCGGGCGCCGGGGGGCGGCCCGCGATTGTCGGAAACCGCCCGCGCCCTGCGCCCGCCGGGCCGCGCCCGCTAGAATCCGCCGACATGCGAGCTTTGCGCGTGGCCCTGGCGGCCCTGCTCTCCATCGCCGTGCTCGGCTCGGTGGCAACCGGCCTCGGCTATGCGTGGTATCTGCGCTCCGACGGCTATCGCACCGCCTGCAGCGAGGCGCTCAGCCGCGCCATCGCGCTGCCCAGCCGCATCGGGCAGGTGGTTCCGCGCGCTCGCAGCGCCCGCGAATTCCGCGATATTGACGTCTGGCTGCCGGGCCGGCGGCTCAAGGCGCTGCACTGCAACGAGGCGGTTCTGCGGCGCGTGCCGTCGCCCGACGATCCCGCGGCCTATCAGATCGAGTTGCGCGATGGCCAGTGCGAGATTTCGACCCGCACCTGGCTAAGCAACGACTACCGCACCGTGGTCGAGTCGGGCCTGCGGCCGGGTTTTGATCCGGACGGGCCGCATCGCGTGCGCTTCAGCGGCATGGATGTTGCGTTTGAGCGCGACCGGTTTCGGGCGTCGCTCGACGACGCCGCCGGCGTGATCGATTTCGTAAACGACCACGTCGGCCAGGCCACTGTGACGTGCCGGCGATTCAATGGGCAGAGCGTGGCGGAGCCGGTCGCTCTGTCGATCCGGTTCTCGCCGGCCGTGGGCGGCGTTCAGATCGACCAGCTCTCGCTCGACGTGCCGCCGCTGCCTTTGCGCATTTTTGACCTGGGCGCGCTTGTCGGAGCATCGCTGCAGAGCGGGTCGTTCGCCGGCCGGCTCGATTACTCCGAAGAGGGCGGCTCGCGCCGCATGACCCTTCAGGGAAAGTGCCTCGACCTGCGACTGTCCGAATGCACGGCGGGACTCGTGCCTTCGCCCTGGGCCGGCGTCTGCCCGGAAATCGAGCTGACCGAGCTCACGCTTCGCGATCGCGTCGTCGAGCGCGTCCGCTTTCACGGACTGCTCAAGGACATGTCGCCCGGCGACGTTTTGGCCACGCTCGGGATCACGGGAATTCAGGGGCGCCTTGACCTGCACGTCGATGACGCGCTCGTCACACCCGCCGGCATCGAGCGCTTCGTGGCCCGCGGACGCTGCGAGGATGTCTCGCTCGAGGCCGTGACGAAGGCGCTGGGATGGGGCGTCATGACCGGCAACGCCAGGCTGGTGATCGACGACCTGACCATCGAACGCAACCACCTCGCTTCACTCACCGCCACGTTCCGCGTGGATGACGCCGGCGACCCGCCCAACTGGGTCGAGGGCCGCCTGCTCCGGGAGGCCATTCAGCGGACGCTGAAACTCACGCTGCCGCCTTTGCTGCCGGCGAAAATCGAGTACGTCAAGCTCGGCGTCCGCATCGAAGTGCGCGATGAGATCATGACGGTCTTCGGCACGCACGGCGAGAAGGAGCGGACAATCCTCACCGTCCGCCTGCTCGAACAGGATGTGGCCCTCGTTAACGAGCCGCGCACCTCCTACGAACTGACGCCGGAGCTGGACAAGCTGCGAGCGGGGGCCGAGCAGACGCTTCGCGCGCGGCTGGCAGCCGCCGCTGCCGCTGCGTCAACCGCGGCCGCCAAGCGCAGCGGAGACGGCGGATGAGGCGCACCGGCGAAACAGCGATGCTGGCGGCGTCGGCAGGCGTGGGCCTGGTGCTCACGGGCGTGACGATCTGGGCGGTGGCCGCCCAGAACGACGCCATCCAGGAGCGGGAATGGAGCGACGTGCGCAACTCGGCTCAGCAGGCGGCCATCGACCGGCGGGCCGCGTTCGAGCGCGACCTGGAACGCTCCTTTCAGGATGCGTCGCGGGCGTTCGCAGCCGGTGGCGCCAACGGACTGGATGCATGGATGGCCGAGGAGTCAGGCTGGCCGCTGGCCTTTACCGAGCTCTTTCCCGGCATCCCATGGGGCGTGTATCCCCTGGAGGACGCCCACGCCGAGACGCGGCCGAGCGGCGCGGTCCTGGTCGGCCCGCAGGCGCGCGCCCTGGCCGCCGCCGCGCGACTTCGCCACGCGGAGGAGCGTCTGCGCGAGGCCGTCATCCGCGCCCGCTGGGCCACCAGCGCCCCGCCGCCCGCGCAGCCGCAGCTTTCCTGGATTTCGATCGACGGGCCGACGCGCGTGCTGATCGCGATGTACACGCTGGGCGGCAACGTGCCGATCGCGCTCGTGGCGCCGTCCGATTTCATCATCGCTCGTTACTGGTTTGCTGTGGACGTCGAGCCGGTCTGGGATGTGCACGTCGGCGGCCCGCCGGACGACACCCTGCTGCTCACGACGCTGCGCAGCCCCTTTCAGGGCGCCTACCTGGTCGCCAGCAAGTACACGCTCAGCCGCCAGGAGGAGCTGCGGCAGCGCCGCGCGGGCTTCCTGGCCCTCACCGTCACCGGAATGGCCGCCGGCTGGTCGCTGGTCTCCTGGATGCTGGTGCGGGCCGTGCGGCGGCAGCGCGAGCTGGTCAGTCTTCAGCAGCGCTTCGTGGCCGACGTGAGCCACGAGCTGAAAACGCCCCTGGCGCTCATCCGCTTGCTGGCCGAGACGCTTCAGGCGCAGCGCATCCGCGATCCCCACCGCGCCCAGGAATACCTGGAGACCATCACGCGCGAGAGCGAGCGGCTCACCGTTCTGCTCGACAGCATTCTTGACTTCAGCCGCATCGAGCGCGGCATGAAGCAGTACAGTTTCAGCGACTGCGACGTGGGCATGGTGGCGCGGCAGGCGTGGACGCTCTTTGCGCCGCAGTTCGCGTCCAGCGGGTTCAATTCGCGGGTCGACATTGAGGACAACCTGCCCGTCATCCACGCCGACGGCCAGGCGCTCCAGCAGGTGCTGGTCAACCTGCTGCAAAACGCCTATCGCTACGGGGCCGAAGGCAAGTACGTCCGCCTCAACGTCCGCCGCGAGGGGTTCCTGGTCGTGATGACGGTCGAGGACCACGGCATCGGCATGACCAACGACCAACTGCGCGAGCTGGGCGCGAGTTTCTATCGCGCCCCCGACCCGCGCGTCCGCCGCACGCGCGGCACCGGGCTGGGACTGACGATCGTGAATCACATCGTGACGGCCCACGGCGGAAAGCTGGAAGTGCAGTCGCGCGAGGGGGCCGGCAGCGCCTTCACCGTCTGGCTGCCGCTCGATCCGCGCCGGCAACCGTAATACTGCTGATGCGTTTTCGGAGCCGCGACCGTGAGGGAGCGACGGGTGGCATGCTTTCGCGTACTCGCGTAAGCATGCCGCATCGCGCGGCGTCTGTAATCCAGGCATGCATGCTAATGCGGAGTACCGCGAGAGCATGCCACCACATGCCACTGCCACCCGACCGCTCGGAGCCGCGACCTTGAGGGAGCGGAGGCTCAAGAACCGCTTGCTTACGCGCGCGGCTCGGATGGGCCAGTCAGTACACCCCTTCAACGATCGGCGTCGCAAACCCGCTGAACGGCCGCACGTCGCCCGCGCCGTCCCACGGATACCGCTCGCACGGCGCGTGACGCACCGCCTCGTCACGCTCCAGGAAGCGCGGCATGAAGAACTCGCGCGTCAGCGTCGTCAGCCGCACGCGCCCGGACTGGCCATACTCAACGACGCGATGGCGCACGCCGCGCGACCCGGGCGCCGGCGCCGCATGCCACGCGCCCGCCTCTTGGCTCGATGCCGGATCGACGATCTCAATCACCGCCCGGGGCTGGGGTGGGTGATAGATGATGCTGTAGTTGTCGGCCGGATCGAACGGCTTGTGCGTCGCCAGGCCCATCAGCGTGTTGCCGTAGGTCGCAGCGAAATCGATCTTCTTCTTTCCCGGTTTCCACCAGTGCGCCCCGCCCTCGAGCAGCTCCTCGCACGCGAAGCGGTAGAACTGAGCCGTCATCGACGTGCCGCCGCAGAAAACGCCCGTGATGCCCGCCTTGACGATTGAAATCTTGTCGCACAGGGCTTCCAGCAGCTTGGGCGTGGCGAACAGGCAGCGGATGTTGTCGTGCGCCCGCAGGATCGTAAGCGCCTGGCTGATGACGTGATCCTTGTATTCGTGCATCAGGTCCATGCGGCCGCTCTTGATGAGCTTCGTCACCCAGCGCGGGTCAAGGTCCAGCCCGAAGCAGATGCCGCCGCGATGCTGCGCCAGGTGCTCCACCGCCAGCCGCAGCCGCCGCGGACCCGAGGGGCCGAGCATGAGCCAGTCGCTGCCGCGCGGGAAAAAGGCGTCGTCCAGCGTCTCGCTGAACATCTCGTAATCGATGCGGAAGTCGTCGATGTTGATGCGCGACTTGGGCACGCCCGTGCTGCCGCCGGTCTCAAACACGCACACCGGCCGGCCCGCCAGCCCGCGCGGCACCCAGCGCCGCACCGGCCCGCCGCGCAGCCACTCGTCCTGAAACGGTGGAAAGCGGTCAAGGTCGTCGTAGCCTTGGATCTCGCGACGCGGGTCCCAACCCAGCCTGTTCGCAAAATCGATCCAGAACGGCGCCCCGCTGGCCGGGTCGAAATGCCACGCGACGATCTCGCGCGTGTGCTCATCCAGCCGGCGGCGGGCGTCGGCGATGCGCGCGGCCAGCGCCGCGCCCGCGGCAATGTTCGAGGGTGTCGGCGACAAAATCACGCTCTCTCAGCGCCGCCGTTCCGAGCCGCGACCGTGAGGGAGCGGTTCTTCGGCGAACAAACGCCATCCGCTCCCTCACGGTCGCGGCTCGGATGCCACCGGCGTCTTCCGCCACCGCGCTCGCTGGCGCTTCGCGTTCTGACCAGCGGGGGCGCGCGTTCCGGTCTACGGCCGGCACGGGGGCCGGCCGCTACCGCGAATCAATTACGGGTTGACCACAAAATCCGCCGTCACGTCGCAGGTGTAACGGAAACGAACCGGCGGCAGGTTCGGACCGCCGGGGTTCTGCAGCCAGCCCTTGCCGGCCCACTCCATTACCACCTCACCCGTCTGCGCATCCGAAAACGTCACGACGCCATTCGACGTTCCCGGCAGGATCGCGGGCGACGTCAGGCCGAAGGCGCTGAGGTCGCCGGTGAAGCTGATCACGTAATAGTCGATCGTCACGAACGCCCCGCTCGCAGCGTCATACTTTCCGAATGAAAACTCCGGCATCGTCTGGATGGTGATGTCGCCGGTGCTGAATCCGCCCGGCAGCGTGAGCGGCTCGACCTCCTGGTAGTAATCCACCATCCGGGCGCGGCGCGTCTGCGGGTCAATCGAGAGCGTGAAATCGGTCAGCGCGATGTTCGCGCTGGTCACGCCGCCCGCCTGGCCGAAATCCAGCGTGAAGTAGCTCGGAACGCTCTGGCTGCCGCTGCCGTACAAGAGCTGCTCAGCGGCCAGGGCCTGAGCGCCCGCGGCCACGGTCAGGATCGCCAACGACACGCCGCTCAGTGTGCTACGCATGGACAATGCTCCTTGACTGGATTGAGGTTGCTCGCCAATCCGCAACGATTCGGCTCGATTCGCGAGCCGCGGCTTGCCCGCGGCCACGGAATGGTCGAAAGCCTACGGGCGCTGCCGACGGGTTTCAAGCGCCCGGCCCACATGCGGGAATCCGACGGGAATGTCCGAACCCGCTGCGCCAAGCGGCGGGGTGACGATCGAGAGCGAACAGCGCTGCAAACGCCAGGGACGTCACCCCGCCGCTTGGCGCGGCGGGTTCGGAAAAACGGCTCGGCCGGCGACGTATGCCAAATGACGTTGGCCACGCTGCGGAATCCGCGTCCCCACCACCAGACGGCTGGCAAGTGTCCACCCCTGTCACAAACTGGCGTGATCGGAACGCCTATTCCTCGCGCAGCGCGGCGTCAAGCTGGCGCTTGACGTCCGGCATGGCCTCGGCGTCGAGCTCCTGGCGCTTGCCGAATTCGTCGCCGAGCTTGTAGAAGTAGTCCTTCGTTCCGGCCTCGGGAGTGCCTTTCATTTCGCTGCGGACGACCATCCCCAACGGGTGGATCAACACCACGGTGCCGTCGTGCAGCGAATCGTTAACGCGATAGGCCTTTGGCGGCTCCGTGCGCTTATCGTTGTCGCGCACGTACGCCACCGGCTCGTTGTTCAGGGACACGGTCGAAACCAAAACCAGGTTCGGCGGCGGCGGGGGCGGCGGAGGCGGAGGCGGGGGCTTGTCCTGGTGGGCCACCGCCGGAGACGTCTCAGGCGTCAGCACCCTGGTCTCGGGCTGTGGCACGTACTTGCGGAAGATGTTGGTCGCGTAAATCTCGCGATAGGCGTCCAGCGGCCGCGTAAGGCGGCCCGGCTCCTGGTCCTGAATCTCCTCCACCGGTTTGAACGTCAGCACGCCCGCCATGGGCGCAACGATCGTCTTGGCGGTCATGTTGATCTTCAGCGGCGGACCGTCCACCGACGAATCTCCGCCGTGGCTGGGTGCGATCGGCGGCGCCGTGTTCGCCACCGGCTGGCCTGGCTTGTTGCTCCGCGGCGGCGGCCGGCGGCTGGCCGCGGGTGGGGAGGCGGCGACCGCCGGATTGCGATTCAGCCGCTCGGGCGTGACGGTGAGCTTGTCGATGCGCGAGATGTAATTTCGCCGCTCGAAAGCGCACAGAAAATCAGTCAGGGACTGGAGCGAGCCCATGGTCTCGATCGTGAACGCGATCTCGGTGATGCCGGTGTCGCGATTCGTGAACGTCTGCGAAGGCGTCACCTTGGCGCCGGTGTGCAGGTTGTTCGTCTGCAGGAGCTGCTGAAGGTCGGCCTCGAAGCGCTCCTTCACCGGGTCGGGCGTCTCGCCCAGCGTGCGGCCGGCCAGGTCTTTCCATTTCTGCTCGACGCTGGCCAGGTCGCTCAGCGACTTGCTGATTTTCTCGCGGCGCGTCTGGGCGTCGGCGATGCGTTTGTCGAGCTCCCGGAACGGCGCAATGACGGTCCACTGCACGAGCTTGGTTCCGAAAAGAACCAGGACCACCGCGCCGGTCAGCATCGCCAGGATTTTCTCGCGCTGCTTCAACGCCTAGAACTCCTTCAGCCGTCGGGCGCGGGCCCGCGCCCGCTCCTGCTGGATGTCAGTCCATTTCACTCCCGGATCACGCAGCATCAGTGTGATGTCCGAGCTGCCCTTGAATTCTGCGTCCGGCTGCTTCGTCCCCGTCCAGGTCGGCGTCGGCACCCAGAACACGTGCTGGCTGTCGTCCAGCCGCATGTTGTCCAGGTTTTTCCGAAACTCCTGGAACGTCGCGTACTCGATGAACGCCGTGTTGCGCAGCTTCAGCGACCACTGCTCGCCGCTGGCGTCAATCCCGTCTGCGAGCATTTTCTTGCCCGGGTCGACGGCCTGCTTGGTGACGTGCAGCAGGTAGTCGCTCCAGACCGGCCATTGCGACCACTCGCGAAGCTCCTGAACGCGGTTGTCAATCACCAGCTTCTCGCGCAGCGCGCGGCTCAGGTCGGCCAGCTCGCCGTTCACGGCGGACAGCGCGCGGGCCTTGCGGGCATACAGCGTCACGCCCGAGCCCAGCACGACCACCGCCACCATCGCCGCCGCCAGACCGCCGACGCGCAGCCGCTGCCGCAGGTCGTGCCCCGGCGGCGCAGGCCGCTTGGGATTCAGAAAGTCGATTTCGAAGCCGGCGGCCTTTCGTAATCCCCACGCCAGCCCCAGCGACGAGGCGAACGAGCGGAGCTTGGTCCCGTCGGTCTTGGGCACGCCCAGCGCCTCGGTCGGGTCGAAAAAGCCGCAAGACAAGCCAAAACGCTTCTCGACCGCTTCCAGCAGTTGCGGCTCGGCCCCCGTGCCGCCGGCGATCATGATGTGCTCGATGACCGCGTTCGGCTCCGTGGCGCGATAGGCCTGCATGGTGCGCGCCATCTCGGTCAGCAGGTCAGCCACTGCGGCGCTGACGGCCTCGTCGCCGCGGGCCAGGTCGGCCGGCGTGAACATGCGCGAGTCTTCGTGCAGGCTGATTTCCGGCCCCGGCTCGGGGATGTTCACGTTGGCCGCCCGCGAGAACGCCAGCAGCCCGCCGCGCATGATGTCGATCTCGGTCATGGCCGGACCAACGTCCACGAACAGCACGCGCTTGTCGGCCGTGTCCGCGAACTGCTGCACGCTCATCAGGTTCGCGTAAGGCCGCAGGCCGATCCGCAGCGGCTCCAAACCGGCGGCCGAGCACGTCTCGCGCAGCCGGTTGAGCGTCGTCTTCAGCACGGCCGCCAGCAAGACCTCGCCCACCAGCCCGTCGTCGTTGCGCTGCATGATGACGAAGTCGATCTCGGCGTCGTCGAGCGGGAAAGGCAGCTCTTTCATCGCCTGGAAGCGAACCGCCGCCGCCAGTTCCTTCTCCGGCGTGGGCGGAAGCATCAGGCGGTTGATGGTGGCCTTGTCGCGCGGGACGTCAACGATGACGAGGCGATGATGCCAGCGATGCTTCTTGAGCATCTGCTGAACGAACTCGCCCATGGCGGCCGGATCATCCGGGTTCACCCCGGCCGGCAGGCGATGTGAATGCGCATCCTCCAATTCGACGCGCTTGGCGCCGGGTCGCGCCACGACCATGCGCAGCGAGCGCTTGTCCCAGTCGAGGCACAGCACGCGTCGGGGGATGCGGGGCAATCAGGCTCCTTTAATGGGTGCGCGTGCCACGGGCGCCATGGTGGGTGACATGCCCGCGGCTTTTGCGTGGGCAGGCCGACGCAAAGGCCGTCGGCATGGCACCCGGGCTTTCGGCATTTGGCATTTGGCATTCTGCATTCAGCATTTGCCATTCACCATTCATCGCGACGTCGTCACCAGCGCCGAATCATCGTCGATCGGCCACGCCATACCCAGCGACGTCAGGTCGCGCTGATACTTGATCTGCGCCACCGGGCCGATCATCTCGATAATCCACTCCATCCGCCGGGTGGTCTTTACGTGGTCGGCGTATCCGACCGCCTCCACGTGGACCTGCACGGCCTTCGTCGTAATATACGGGGCAATGGCCCGGAAGGTGGCAGGGTCCACTAATCCCTGCGTCAGAGGCCAGGCGGTGTTGTTCATCACCAGCGGGTCCAGCGCCGCCCGACCGCCGATGATCCCGGCGGCGGCTTCCGGCGTCATGCCCGGGATGACCGCGAGCACCTCGAGCGGGGCGCTATTGATATTGATCAGTCCATACACGCCGTTCTGGGCGACTTGCGGGTTCAGGCAACTGAAGCGGTCCATGATGACCGACATCTCTTCGAGAGTTGCCGGACTGTTCGTGAGCTGCGTCGGGGCGCCGCCGCCGCGGCGCCGGCCGCCTTGTCCCTCGGGGTCGGCGTCCGGATTCGGGGCTGCGGACGGCTCGGCGTCCGGCGCGGCGCCGCCCGGCACCGCCACGGGGGGCAAGCCTGGAGGCTGGTCATCGGGCGGTTTGTCGTCCGGTTGCCCGTCGGGGGGCTTTGCGCCGGGCTGCGCGCCGGGCGTCCGCGACCCGGGCCGCGCGCCGGTCGCGCCCGGACGCGGTTGCGGGTCGCGCGATTGCCGATTGGCGTCCGCCTTGGCGTCGTCATCGGCGGCAGCCCCACCGCCCGGATTCTGGTCCGAGCCCGGCGCTGTCGCCGCACCGAACGTGTAGAGCGCCGCCGGGCTGCCGAGTTGTTGAAAATTCACGCCCGACTGCTTCTGCTGCATGATGTACGCGACGGTGGCCTGGCTGAGCTGCCCGTCAGGAATCTGCTGCGCGATCATCGCCGCGATGACGCCCGCGTCCGCGTTGAGGTTGATCCGCTGCTTGTTGTCCGCCGCCGTGTCCGGCTCGCGCGACCAGATCGTGAGGTAGGGCGCAATGCCGCGGTTCAGGACGCCGTCGCCGTTGTCGTGAAGCGGTTCCGACGCATCGCCGTCGTTTTCGTTAGGGTCGAGAATTCCGTTGCGGTTGATGTCCTCGCCCCAGAGCACCGCCGCCGTGTACCCCTTCACCAGCAGCAACTCTTCAACCGTGTCAAAAGGCCCGTTCTTCGCGTTGTACGGAGGCTTGAGCGTGTTGTAGTACTCGCTCTCCGCGCCGCCGTCGCGGACGTCGGCGTTGTCATCGCGCCAGTCAAGCAGCGCGTTGATCAACTCCTGCGGGTTCTCGAGCTGGAGGTTCAAAAGCAGCGGCGTCAGCAGCATCGCGATCTGCTCGTCGCGGGCGACGTTGATATTCAGCTTGCCCGACTCCGGCGTGACGCCGTAACGCATGGTGTCCGGGACGCCGCTCACCCCCTCGGCGACGACGCTGAAGCGCCAGGCGGGCGCGAGCGACTTGGATTCGGCCAGATACTCGGCCCGGGCGCCCTTCCGCTCGCGGATCGGGTCTTCCTCGATCTTGAAGCGCTCGCTCCAGACCAGCCCGTGCCGCAGGGCGGCCGTGTTGTCGGACCACGCCTTGAAATTCAGCCGCTCGTTCCGCATCAGGGCGATGACCTGCTCAAGTCCGGATTCGGCGGCCAACCTCGCCTGCTGGCCGTCGGCAAAGGCCCGCGTGCCGGTGACCTCGGCCCGGATGAAGTAGACAAACCCGGCCATCGTCAGCGCCAAGAGGCCGATGAGCACGAGAACGACGGGGAGAATGAGCGCGCGCCTCAGAGCTTCGTTGAGCCTGAGAACTTCTTCGGGTGGAACGGGCATCTTGCCCGTTCCAGATGCGGCCGGGACGGGCGAGACGCCCGTCCCCCACTTGGGGTGGAATGGGCATCTTGCCCGTTCTGGCAACCGCAAGGACGGGCGAGACGCCCGTCCCACCCGAATTGCTCTCAGGCTCTGTGGGGCTGACGGGCGCTGGCTGCGTCTCATTTCCCGCTCCCCTCCACCCCAAGCTGCTCGCTGAACTGCTTGCCGACGCGCTGCACGCGGCTGGAAAAGAACCGGTCCGCCGCCGGGATGCGGACGATGGTCGTGAAGCGGTCCGGGTGATACACGTCGTCGCCGAACGGATACTCAGCCACCGGAAACGACTCCAGGTCGGTGTTGTTGTGCTCGTCGATCGTCAGCGGCTTGAAACCGACGGTCACCATGACGAGCTGCGGCAGCGAATTGCCTTCCGTGATGTCCCACTTCGTGTCCCACTGCACGCCGTCGAAAAAGCGGAACTCCAGAAAGCCCAGCTCCGCCGACCAGAGGTCGGTCCGCACGGCCTGCGGGTCTTCCTCGTCCACGATGAACTGGTTGAGCGTTTTCTTTTCCGTGCGAATGATCCCGCCCACGGTCGGATTGCCCTCCGCGGTCGGTGTCTTGTCGTTCACCCACAGCTCGTACGCGACCTCGCGCAGGTCATGCGCGCCCGGCGGCGGCTCCTCTGACGGCTGCATGAACCGATAGCTCGACTTGGCCGGCAGCCCGGTCGTCAGAAAGCTGATCTTGCGGCGATCGCCCACCAGCCGCTGCTCCACCGGAAAGCCCGTCCGCTCGGTGCCGAGACAGCCGCGGATTTCAGTGGCGATGCGCTCCAGCACCTGCCGCGCGACTTGCGTGCGGTCGGCCATGCGCGCCGCTTCGCTGCGGATTTCGCCGCTCTGCTTGAAGAAAAGCAGCAGGGCCGTCAGGAGGAAAGACATGATGCTGACGGCGATGATGACTTCGAGCAGCGTCAACGCCCGGCGTCGCGTGCGGGCCAGGCCGCGCGTGTCAGAACGCGAAGCGCAAGCGAGCGCGGCACGCGGCGTCGGGTGCCACTGGCAGCTTGCTGCCAGTGCGACCTGCGGTGATCCACGGGAGCGAGCACGGGCGGAGCAGCCGCCCGTGGCACCCATTGCACGGGCGGACCAGCCGGCCGTGGCACCCAACCCCGTCGCACCCGCGAATCGGCCGGGCCGATCGTCAAGAGTGAGCGTGCGTCGCATCATCCACCCCCGCGTTTGCCGCGTCCGCCGCCGGTCGGGCGGTTTCCCCGCCCGCCGCCGGGAGTGCTGCCGGTGTTTCCGCTGCCGCCACGGCCGCCGCCGCCCACTCTGCGCCCGCCGCCCGTGCCCTCGCCGCCGGGCCGCCCGCCGCCGGGACGGCCGCCGGCACCGGGGCCGCCGGAAGGCGGAAAGTTGCCGCCGGCGTTTAACTCGTCGCGCAGGCGCATCAGGTCTTCGATCGACATGGGCTGATCTTGTCCGGTGCCGCCGCGCGCCCGTCCGCCGCCGTCGCCGCGCCCGTCTCGGCCGCGGGGTCCGTCGCCTGAGCCGTTATCCGGCCCGCGGTCGTCGGCCTCCTTGCCGTCGCGGCCCGGCGCGCTGGGCCGCAATCCGCGCGGCGGCGGCTGGGGCGACGCTCCGGGGCGAACCGCGCCGGGCGCACCGCCGGCGGGCGCGTCGGATCCACCAAGCTGATCCCGCAGGCGAATCAGGTCGTCAATGCTGCCCGGCTGTCCTTCCCCGCCCGGCGCGCCCGCAGCGCCGGGAACCTGCCCGTTCTGAAGCTGGTTGAGCAGCTCCATCATTTGCTCAGGCGATTGAATCTGGCTCGGGTCGAACGGCAACTGGCCGCCGGTGTACTGCTGAATGATCGGCAGCAGCGTTTGCAGCAGTTGGAACAGCTCGATCGGATCGCGCGAGACAATGTCCTGCGGGTTCAGCGCGGTCGGGTCTATCCCCAAGAGCGGCAGCGCCTGATTCAGCGCCTCCATCTGGTCTTCGGCCAGGCCGAAATCCGTCGCCAGGTTGATCTTTCCCGGGTCGGCCTTCAGTAGCGAAACAGTTCGCACCGGCTTGGCTGCGTCAATCGAGTCGAGCCGCTCCTGGTCCTCGTTGAAGAGAATCGTCAGCGTCACCTGCCCCAGCCCGACCGTCGGCGTCGGCTCCAGATGCACGCGCCAGAAATAGCCCGGGTGAGCCTCGCCGAAATCGCCACTGTCCTCCTGATCCGTGAAGACGCGCTGAAGCAGCTCCTGGTCCATCTCGAGCAGCGACAGCATTCGGTCAGCCAGCTCCGCCCCGCGCGTCTGCTTCTCGTCGATCTGAACGAGTTGAAGCCCGTTGACGAGCTGCGAACCCAGCATTGCAATCGCCGCAACCATGATGGTGAGCGCGATCACGACTTCCAGCAGCAGTGCAGCCCGTGCACGCCCCCGGGCGGGAATCCCGACGCTGACCCGCGCGCTCATGATGGCGCTCCCTTCAAGTTCTCATCCTCGATCAGCGGCGGCGGCGAAAGCCGGTCACCGCTGATCGCCTGGGCGTCCACCACGTCCACCCGTCCCAGCCTTCCGTCCAGCGTCATCTGAATTCCCGCACCGCGCTTGTCGCGAATGATCCAGCGGGCCGAAGTCGAGGAGCCGTCCGGCTCGAACTCGAGCGCAAACTCGGCCTCCAATTCCGTGACGGACGTCAATTCGAGGTCGTCGAACTCGGTGAACTCGATCTCGTCGTCTTCAACCAGAATCGGCGGCGGCCCGTCGGGCAGCGGCAGCAGTTGATCGACCCAGATGTCGTCCAGCAGGATCGCCAGGCGCGCCCAATCGGACGGAATCGCCTCATATTCCTGCGGCTTCGTGATCGGATCCACCTGCCGCTCGACGCGAATCCGCCCATCCTGCCGGATCGTCATCCGGTAGCGTCGCCCGTCGGCCATGGCCTGCGCCCGGCACATGGCGATGGTGGTCTTCACCCGCCGGCCGGATTCCACCAAATCCTCGGCGTGGCCGATCGACCCGAGGTTGGGAAAGACGAGGATCGAAAGCAGCCCCAGCAAAGCGACGACGAGCAGGAGCTCCATCAGCGTGAAGGCCCGGCGTGAGAAGTGCGCAGGGTGGGCACTGCCCACCATTCGCCAGTCGGAAGCCGATTCACGCTGATTCATCATCATCCATCATCGGCGTCAACTGGTGGGCAATGCCCACCCTATGGTCTTTCAGCCTAGCTCGTCGTCCAGTTGCACAGCCCCTTGTCATCCTCGTCGCCGAAGTTGCCGTTGTTGCCGGGGCTGGAAAGGTCGAACGAGTCGCGGTTGTACTGGCCGGGGCATTCGTACTTGTAGTCATGCTGCCAGGGGTCTTTCACCTGATCGACGGTCAGGTACGGTCCGCCCCAGCGCGCCGCGAGCCGCTCGTCCGACGGCTTATTGAGCAGGATCGCCAGTCCCTCTTCGCTGGTCGGATAGCGGCCGACCTGCGCTTTGAACAGCTCCAGCTTCTGCGCGATGGTTTTGATCGCCGCTTTGGTCAGGTCCTTCTTGACCACCTCGGTCTGCCCGCCGAACTGCCCGGCGACAATGGCGATCAGCACGCCCAGAATCGCCACCACCATGATGATTTCGAGCAGCGTAAAACCGCGCCGCCCGGCGTGCCTGCGTCTCACGATTCGTTTCATGTCTGTCTTCCTTTCACACGAGTAGCGCGACTTTCCGGCCACGTCCATTCCGCTATCGCATCCGTCGCACCGCGCGACGGCCTGTTTCCACCACTGCCCTTCCACTGGCGGCTTGTCCGCCAGTGCCGCACGGGCGGCGAGCCGCCCGTGGCACCCTCTTTGGTGCCTCTGTCCCTGTTACTTCAAACCCGTGCTGGCCAGCTTCAGAATCGGCAGCAGCAGCGACACGGCGATGAACATCACCACCGCGCCCATCACCATCAGCATCAGCGGCTCGATCAGCCGCACCAGCAGATCGATCTGGTGCGCCGTCCGCTCTTCCTGCGTGTTCGCGACTTCGATCAGCACCTTTTCCAGAGTATTGCTCTCCTCGGCGACCGCGATCATATCCACGATCGCCGGCGGAAAAAACTTGCTCTTGCTCAGCGGGCCGACCAGCGACTCGCCGCCGCTGACGTTCTCAGCCGCCTCCTCGATCGTAGCCGTCAGCAGCGGATTGCCGGTCGAATCCTTCGAAATCCGCAGCGCCTGAAGGATGGGAATGCCGTTGGCCAGCATCGTGCCGAAAATCCGGCAGAAGCGGCAAAGCGAAACGCGCGTATAGATGTTCCCCAGCCCCGGAAAGGTCAGTTGCAGCCGGGCCTTGAACAGTTTTCCGCCCGCCGTTTGCAGATACGCCGTGACGGCGACCAGGAGCACCACCAGCACGCCGACGACTTCGAGAGCGTGGTTCTTCAGCAGGTCATTCACGCCGAAGACCAGTTGCGTGGTCCAGCCGAGCTCCTGCTTGTCCAGAAACTTCCGAATCTTCGGGACCACGTAGAGCAGGATCACCAGTACCGCGCCCAGCCCGCCCATCGCGAGCACCGCGGGGTAAATCAGGGCGCCGATGAACTTGTTACGGAGCTGATCCTGGCGCGCGACGAACTCCGAGAGCCGCGTCAGCACGTCTTCCAGAAAACCGCCCTTTTCGCCGGCCCGGACCATCGAGCAGTGCAATTCCGGGAAGCCCTCCGGATGTTTGGCCATCGCGTCGGCCAGCGCGTCGCCGCCGGCGACGTGGTCGTGCACCTCGCGCAGCACGCGCGTCAGTGCGGGCGATGACGATTGTTTCGAAAGTACGTTGAGCGCCCGCAGGATTGGCACTCCCGCCCGCAGCAAATCCGCGAGCTGCTCGTACAGCAGTCCGACCTTCGACAGGCTCAGCCGGCGAGCTCTGCCCGTGAAGAACGACGTCTTATGCGCCGCCAGCTCGCTCAACTCGACCGGCACCAGCGAGCGTTCGTCGAGCATCCGTGCCGCCGCCAGCGTCGTGTCGGCGATCAGCGTGCCGCGAATCTCCGCGCCGGAGTTGTTGCGCGCCCTGTACGTGAACGTCGCCATCAAATCCTCAAGCACCAGCCGCGAAAACGCGCACGCGGGGCGCCATTCCCACGGCTTTCGCATGGTCATGCTGACGCAACCGGCGCGAAAAACGTGCGCGCCAACCATCGCTTTATACCGGCCGGCGTCGCGTGTGGATGCAACGGCCCGCCGCCATGACCCTTGTGCAGTCCGGAAACTTAGCTAAAGTACGCATGGCTGGCAAAGGAAGTGCCCGTTCCTTATTGGACGTAGGCCGGCCGGCGAGACCAATGAAACAAGTCCGAACCCCGACTCAACCGAAGAAAAAGACCCCCGACCGTCCGGCGTCGAATCCACGCCCGCCCCGTGCGTCGAAAGTGACGCCAGCGCCGCCGCCGCAGGTTCCGTCAGCGCCGCCCTCACCCGCGCCCGCTCCGGCCGGACCCGGCTTCGCCGAACTCGGCCTCAGCCCCGCCTTGCTGGGCGTGCTGAAGCGCATGGGCTTCCTGAAGCCGACCGACATTCAGCGCGAGCTGATCCCCCACGCGCTCAAACGCCGCGACTGCCTCGGCCAGGCCAAAACCGGCACCGGCAAGACCGCCGCCTTCGCGCTGCCGATGATCGAGCTGCTCCAGGAAGCGGCCGGCTTGCAGGCGCTGGTGCTCGTCCCGACCCGCGAACTAGCGGCCCAGGTCGATGAGAACGTGCAGAAATTCGCTGCCGATCATCCGCTGCGCACCGCGCTGATCCTGGGCGGCAAGGGAATGAAACAGCAGATCAGCGCCCTGCGCCGCGGCGTCGAGATCGTCATCGGCACGCCTGGCCGCGTGCTCGATCTGATGGGCCGAAAAGAGCTCGACCTCTCGAAGATCCGCCTGGCCGTGCTCGACGAAGTCGATCGGATGCTCGACATCGGCTTCCGCGACGACATCCGCCGCATATTGCGGACCATCAAGCACGCGCATCAAACCATCTTCGTCTCGGCCACGCTCGATGATGAGATTCGCACTCTCGCCAGGACGTTCATGCATGAGCCGGTCGAGGTGAACGTCTCATCCGACAAGCTCACGGTCGAGAGCGTTGTTCAGACGTACGCGCCGGTCGAACAGAATCAGAAGTTCGACGCGCTGGTCGGCTTCCTGAAGCATGAAAACCCGACCCTCGCCATCGTCTTCACCCGCACCAAGCACACCGCGCGGCGCGTCGCGGATCGGCTGCGGCGCTTGCACTTCAAGTGCATGGAAATCCACGGCGACCTGATGCAGTCGAAGCGCGAGAAGGTGCTGGCCAGCTTCCGCAAGCAGCACATCAACGTGCTGGTGGCGACCGATCTTGCGTCGCGCGGCCTGGACGTCATGGAAATCTCGCACATCCTCAACTACGACATCCCCGAGGACACGGCCTCCTACGTGCATCGCGTCGGCCGCACCGCCCGAATGGGCAACGTCGGCTACGCGGTCACCTTTGTCACCAGCGAGCAGGGCGAGCTGCTCACCGATGTCGAGAAGCTGATCAACAAGGAGCTGCCGCGCATGGACGCGCCTTGGGTTCCGGCGGGTCCGCCCGTGTTGAAGCCTCCGCCGCTCAGCCAGGACGCCGAGGGGAACGAACGATCGGGCGGGCCGGCGCGTCTGACCGAGGCGGCCCACCGCTGCAACGTGCTCGATTCGCTGGGAATCAAGCCGGTGGCGCGCACACTCGGCAGCCGTTTTCGAACCGCGCGAAAATTCCGCCGCTAGCAACGTGCCTCTGAGCTTGTGGGCGTTGGGGTGGGACGGGCGTCTGGGGTGTGAAGATTTGGGTGGGACGGGCGTCTCGCCCGCTCGTAATGTCACTTCTCCCCTTCCGCCCGCCGCTGCCTGAAGAACGCCCGCAGCAACTCGCCGCATGGTTCCGCCAGCACGCCACCGACTGTCTCGACCCGGTGGTTCAGGCGCTCGTCGCGCGTGATCTCAAACAGCGACCCGCACGCGCCGGCCTTCGGATCGCCGGCGCCGAAAACCAGCCGCGGCAGACGCCCCAGCACCAGGGCCCCCGCGCACATCACGCACGGCTCCAGCGTGACGTAGAGCGTGCAGCGCTCCAGCCGCCAGTGGCCCACGTGCGCCGCCGCCGCCGTCAGCGCCAGCATTTCGGCGTGCGCCGTCGGGTCCTGCAACAGCTCACGCTGGTTGAAACCGCGGCCGATGATTTGCCCGTCCCGTTCGACGACCGCCCCGACCGGAACGTCGGCGGAAGCCAGCGCCTTGCGCGCTTCCTCGATCGCCTGCGTCATCCAGCGCCGGTCGATTTCGTCTTGTGTGCTGCGCGGCGTCATGAGGGGCTATTTCGGCTCGAGAATCCAGCAGTCCAGAAGCACCAGCGCGTCGCTCTGAACTCCCAGCTCATTCAGGCCTTCCTTGAGCGTCAAGATTCCGATGTCGTATACGCCGTCTGAAGTCCGCTCGTAGACGGCCCTGCCGATCACGTCGCCCGCCGCGCTTGAGACTTCGATCGTCCCGAATGGCCGCCGCGGGCGGACGCGCAGCTTCACCCGATGCTCTCCGGCGCGTTTCGCGGGAACCGTCACGGTCACCTTCACGTTTTCCTTGAGCGCGACGGCCCCACCGCCGGACAGCTCCATGTCCGGCACGTTCTTCTGGCTTAGAATCGCCCCCCAGTCCTCGCCGCTGACTCGGCCTTCAATTTCGACGGCGTTCGGAATGCGCAGCGGCCAAACCGCCAGGTCCTCGCCGCGCAGCGCCTTGGGCGTAGCCCCCTCCGGCTCACCATACCAGTAGACGACGGCCGAGTAGAACACATCCTGCCGCCCGCCATCCTGCCGATTGCCGAAGCTGAGCCGCAGCGATTTCTGAAACGGGATGTCATCGCCGATGTGCCAGCGGAAGGCTCCCTGCTTGCCGTAGGCCCCGTGCCGCGTGACGCCGGCCAGGGCCCCGCTCCACGCGCGCAGCGGGGCCGCGTCGCCGAAGTAGGCCGCGATGTCCGATCCCAGCCGCAGCGGCGCGCCGCGATCCGCCGTCGCCAGCACGGCGCCCGCGCCCCACCATGCCTCGCGCGGGCAATCCACGCCCAGCGTGCAGCCCACGAGCCGGCCGCGCCCGGATGTCTCGATCGCCGTAAACTCCGCCGAGTTGCACGGATCCTCGCGGCGGAATCCGGCCCGGAAGCGCAGCGCGCCTTCGGGCGGCGCCGCGCGGTCGACGCGCAAGTACACCATCAGTCCGATGCTCTCGTCGCCGCCATTGTGTATTTCAAGCGCGGCCCCCTTGCTGAATGGAATCGGGTAGTAGCAGTACAGGTAATAGTCTTGCCCAATGCGCCGCTCCGGCAACGGTACATTCAGGTACCGCTGTGTTCCCATCGGCAGACTGTTGTACGGAGCGTAGTCAAACGCTGCCCCGAAGAAATCTATCAATGGACACTCTACATCCGCGCGGCTGCGGCCGTCCGAGTGAATGCGAATCGTACAGCGATGCAGCGCGTAGAGCGCCCGGGGATTGCTGCGGTCGGTCAGCGCCACGTACAGCGCCCGCACCACGCCGGCCTTCTCCAGCGTCTCCCCCATCGACTCCCCCGCCCCAACGCTCTTCTGCGACGCGACCGCGTACGTGCGCCGGTTTCGCAGCACATGGTCCTCAACCGGACTTTGCAACAGATCCGCCGCGTCGGCCGGCATGCTCGTGGGCTGCGACTCCTCCAGCAGCCTGCCGATTTCGCGCCGCGCCGCCTCCGCCTCCTCGCTGAGCGGCCGCCGGAACGGCTCCACCGCCGTACCCGGAGCAAACTGCACCGCGCCGACGCTGTACGCGCCCTTCAGACGTCGAAACGAAACCTCGCAGCTCTTCGAGAAACCCAGCGGAAAGCGGCACCACGCGCCCCCGCCCGGCGACGCAACGCAGAACGGCGGCGCCAGCGGCGCCAGCGAGCCGTCGACCAGCCGCCCTGCCGGACCTTCCACAACGGTCGCGCCATCGATGGCGATGCGAATCTCCGCCGAAGCGCTGTCGGCAACCCAAAGATGCGTCATCGCGCCCGGCCCATCGATTCGTGCGGCGATCGTCCAGCCGTCCCCCGCCGACCCGGACGCCGCCGCGCCGTCGCCGCCGAAGACCCGCGCCTGCTCGCCGACGGGCGGGGGCGTCATCAGCCGGTCGAAGTCGGCGATCCGGCGCAGCAGCGCAGCCTGCGAAATCGCGTCGGCGGCTGCGATGTGAGCGTCCAAAGCGCCAATCGCCGCAGCGGCGATCATCCCGATGAAACATCGACAAAGCCGGCGGCGCGGCGTCGTCGTACCGGCAGGAGATCGGGCCGTTTCAGGCAGCATTGCTCGGGCGCGGAACGCTTGCGTTCGCATGGGAATCTCCGCAGCGACATCGTCGCTCAGGCGGTCGGCCGCGCAGTTCTAAACGCCAGCGCTGGCGGCGTCCAGCGTGGTTGGCTCGGGTAAACCGTAGCGTCGGCCCTCAGTGGCCGACGGTGTTTTCGCGGCGTTTCTCGCATCGTCGGGCACAGAGGGCCGACGCGACGGCCTTTTTTCCGGAATCGAGGCACTGTCTGCATATGCCCGGTGAAAGAAAAAGGAGGCTTCGCGAAATCAGGTGCGACATTTTGGCCGGTTTTTTGTATAATTTTTCGCCAATTCAGTTGACTTTACCTGACGCTCAAACTATGTTTGTCAATTGACTGCGGCGCAGCATGGTTATGTTGCGTGCGCTTGTAGTCTTTATTCTAGTGCTTTGGCAGGAGGCAGGAGAGAGTATGTCACCACGTCTATTGACTCGCATGTCGGGGGCTGCGCTTGCGTTCGCCGCAGCGGCGGGAATCGCCCGCGCTGATTCGGTGATGTATATGGGGAGCGTCAGTTTCACCAGCGATCTCGAAGCTTCCCAGAACATCAACCTGCCCTCGTTCGACACGATGGGTGGGACGCTCACGCTGCTGAGCGTGCTCGTGGAAACCGAGCACAGCGGCTCGGTTCACCCGCGCGCCGACAATGACGATCCATTCCAGGGCGCCACGGTTCGCGCGCGGGTTGTCCGCCAGTGGTCGAGCACCGGTCCGGGTGTGTTCGCATTCGGCAACACCACCATCAACAGCCCGTTTGTGGACTTGCTCGCCGATGACGGCGACGGCGGCAACAATGACAATTTCGACGCCACCGCGCCGGACGGCGTTGACTTCGGCGTTCTGGGATACGGGCCGGTCCTCGCAAACTCGACCAATCCGGCCCCCGTGCTTTACGCGACGCCCGGGCCGAACACCGTGTCGTTCCTCGTGGACCCCATCCTGATGGTGAACGACCTTCAGTGGGAAGACCCGCCCGGAACGCCCGACGCCTGGCAGCTTGAAGTCGAGACCCCGATCCTCACGGTTAAGGTGAAAGTGACGTACGAGTACATCCCTGAGCCGGCGTCGCTCGCGCTGCTCGCTATCGGAGGTCTGCTGATCGCCCGCCGCCGCTAGACGGGCGCAAACGTCGTCGAAAATTCTCACGCTGACGGACTCATTGAGATTCGCCAGCTCTTGAGACGCAGGCAGTTTATTATCGGTCTTTTCTCCGGAAGACGGGCCAAACCGCGCCACTTCCGGAAAAATCTGCTCGCGCTGCATTGACTCTCGCTCCCCGGAGCGTTTATCATGCCGTTTGTTCAGGTGGCGGTTCTTAGCCGCCGGCTGGATCGAAGCGGTAATAGACGCTTTCTAGGAGGAGAGAAGCATGAGGCGCAGCCTCTTCACATCGGCGCTTGTCGCAGTCCTAGGGTTTTCCAGTTCGCTCGGCTTGGCTGATTCGATCAAATACATGGGCCAGATCTCTTTTCAAAGCGATCTCCAGGCCCCGGCGAACGTCGACCTGCCCAGCTTTGATACGCAGGGCGGCGCCCTGACGTTGATCTCCGTTCAGGTCGAGACATTCCATAGCGGTGCTGCCGAGCCGGCCGGCGACAACGACGATCCCTTCCAGGGTGCGCGGGCCAGCGCCCGCATCATCCGTAGCTGGACCAGCACCGGCCCCGGCGTTTTCGCCTTCGGCAATCGCACGGTCAATAGCCCGTTCGTCGACCTCACGGCGGACAACGGTGACCTTGCGGCGTTCGACGCAACACCGCCCGACGGCGTTGATTTCGGCGTCCTCGGTTACGGGCCGGAGCTTGCCAACACCACGAATCCGGCTCCCGGGCTCTACGCCACTCCGGGGCCCGGCACCGTATCCTTCACCGTCACCCCGACGCTGATGGTAAACGACACGCAGTTTGAAGATCCGCCCGGCACGCCGGATTCCTGGCAGCTCGAAGTCGAGAACCCGGATCTGACCGTGAAGGTGTCCGTCACCTACACGTGGATCCCCGAGCCGGCGACGCTCTCGCTGCTCGCCCTCGGCGCGCTCGCGCTTCGCCGTCGATAATCGCCGGTAGCGCGCTAATCTTCCGTGAATATCGGGCCGTCCCCTTGCGGACGGCCCGTCCCATTTAGTACAGTTATCCTGACAATCGTTCGCTGGGTGCGGCGCCCGGTCACTCCCGGTCTGCAACACCCGCTCCTTATTGTGGCTGATAACCGCTCTCACATGGTTGATGCGCCATGCGAAATCGCCCTGTTCCCCTAGTGCTTCTAGGCATTTTTCTCACGCACCCCGCCGCCGCACAGGTGCTCTATGTGGATGCGTCGGCGCCCGGCCTGAACGACGGATCAAGCTGGACGAACGCGTTCGTCGATCTTCAGGACGCGCTCGACGTTGCCCAGCCCGTCGTCGAGATTCGAATTGCCGCGGGGGCCTACAGGCCCGACCGCGCCACCGGCAATCGAAACGCGCGCTTCAGCCTGCGAAGCGGCCTGACGCTCCGCGGCGGATACGCCGGCTGGCAGGCTTCCGACCCCAACCTGCGCGACCCGCAGCAATTCACAACCATCCTGAGCGGCGACATCGGCCAGCCGGCCAGCACGCTGGACAACTGCTTCACCGTCGTCAGCGCGTTGAGCGCCAACACCACCGCCGTCCTCGACGGCCTGACCATCAGCGGCGGCCAGGCGGACGGCGCCTATCCAAACGACTCCGGCGGCGGCCTGCTGATCAGCGGCGGTGCGCCGTTTGTCGATCGTTGCGTACTTCGCGAAAACTACGCGGTCTCCAGCGGCGGCGCCGTCTTCGCCGCGAACAGCGGCAGCCCGCACTTTCGTCAGTGCGAGTTCATCGGCAACTGGTCCGGCGGCGGCGGCGGCGCCATCGCGGTCAGCGGCGGTGTTCCGTTGATCTCCAAGTCCCGGTTCGAGTCGAACCGCTCGGACGCGGGCGGCGGCGCGATCTACGCGATCTTCTCCAACATCACCGTGGACAAGTCGAATTTTCTGGGCAACAACGGCGCCTACTTCGGCGGCGCGATTCACAGCTTCCTCAGCACCGTCGTGATTCAGAGCGGCGTGTTTGAAGGAAATTACCTGACCAACAATTTTGACATCCCCTACGACGGCGGCGGCGCCCTCTACCACGATCAGGGATCGTCCCTCGTGCTGGATTCACAGTTCATCCAGAATTTCTCGACCGACGGCGGCGGCGCGGCCTACACCATCAACTGCCCCCAGACCTTTCTCAATTGCGCCTTCGTCGACAACTACGGCTTCGAGGACGGCGGCGCCCTTCACAACCGAAACGCCGCCATGACCGTCACCAACTGCAAGTTTCTCGCCAACCAGACGCCCCTGCGCGGCGGCGCCGTTTACAACGCCAATGCCCCGCTCACCATCACGCAATGCACGCTCAAGGAAAACCGCGCCTTCGGCGTCGGCGCGGGTGGCGGCGTCCACTGCTCGGGCGGCAGCCCGCAGATTCGCAATTCCATTCTCTGGGGCAATCGCAATCCCGCCGGAGTGCTTGAGCCGGCCCAGTGCGT
The DNA here is from genome assembly GCA_007859745.1 of Phycisphaerae bacterium RAS1. NCBI lineage: Bacteria > Pseudomonadati > Planctomycetota > Phycisphaerae > Phycisphaerae bacterium RAS1. Next base: position 82,589 of record SMLU01000004.1, read on the forward strand.
CGGGATGCCGCTCGGCTCCGTCAATTTCTGCTGCGTGCAGAACCTCAGCGGCAACTTGCAGGGATCGGGAAACCTGGGCGCCAACCCGTCGTTCACCGACCCGTCCGGCCCCGACGGCGTCGTCGGTACGCTCGACGATAACCTCCGCCTGCGCGAAGCGTCCGCGTGCCGCGACGCCGCCAGCGATCTGTACCTCCCCGCCGATACCTGGGACGTCGACCACGACGGAGATACGGCCGAGGCCCTCCCGATCGACCTCGACTGGAGCGCGCGTGCTCTCTACAGCGGCGTCGACATGGGCGCGTTTGAGTATCGCGCCCCAGGCCGAACCGGCGACCTGAACTGCGACGACCTCATCGACATCCAGGACTTGAACCCATTTTCGCTCGCCCTCGCGGATCCCACCCTCTATTTCGCCGAGTTTCCCGATTGCTCACGGCTGCACGCTGACTGCAACGGAGACGGCGAGGTCAATCTGCTTGATGTGAATGTGTTCGTCGCCTTGCTGGAAGCCGGGGGAGCGCCGCAACCCGGCGGCGCCTTGCCGGCCGACGGCGCTTTGCCGCGCCTCGAATAGGCCTATCGAGGCGGCTCCCCGCCTTGCACCACGTGCATCACCTGCTCGAAGAGCGGCCCGTTCGTCGCGATCGCATCGCCGCCCGTGTGCGTCGTCTTGCCGTTCCAGTCAGTGAACGTTCCGCCCGCCTCGCGGACGATCGGCAGCAACGCCGCACAGTCCCAGATCGCCATCTTCGGATCGGCGACCACCTCGACCCGCCCCGTCGCCAGCAGCGCATACGCGTACGCATCGCTCCAGCCGCGGTCGATCCGGCAGGCTGCGATGAGCCGCTCGAACGCCTCCACGCGCCCGTGGGCGCGCATGCCGCGCACCCCCGTGTACGCAAAACGGGCCTGAGAAAGCTCAGCAACCTCAGAGGTCCACGCCCGCCGGCCGTTGCACCAGCAGCCCAGCCCGCGGGCGGCGTAGATTGTCTCGTGCAGCGCCGGCAAGTGAATCACGCCCAGCACCATCTCACCGCGCCATTCCAGCCCGACCAGCACGCTGTAAAGCGGCACGCCGCTGATGAATGACTGCGTGCCGTCGATCGGATCGAGAATCCACCGGGCCGGGTCGACGCCGCTCTTCTCGCCGAACTCCTCGCCCAGTATCCCGTGGCCGGGAAAAGCGGCCTCAATCCGCGCCCGCAAGCGCTCTTCCGCCCCCCTGTCGGCGACCGTCACCGGCGAATCGTCGCTCTTGATCTCGGTCGGCGGGGCTGCATTGAAATATCCGAGTGTGTACGCCCCGGCCAACTGGGCCGACTCGACCGCGAAATCCAGAACGTCCTGCAGTTGCTTGGCGTCCATGACCCACCGTTCCTTTCGCCGGTCCCTCGGGCACACGATAGGTTGGCGCCCGCTCCCGGACAACGCTCGCCGCGCGCCCTACCGTTTGGGTGGGACGGGCGTCTCGCCCGTCCCCGCGCAAGAGGCCCGCACTCCGCGCCACGGGGCGACCGCCCAAGCTCTACACGTCAATCGTGGCGATCACCTTCAGCTCAATCGCGATGGGCGTCGGCAACGCCGTGACGGCGACGGTCGTCCGCGTCGGGTTCGGCTTGCCCGGACCGGCGAAATACTCGGCGTAGACCTCGTTATAGCGCGCGAAGTCATCCATGTTCGTGAGAAACGTCGTGACGTCGACGATGCGTTCCCACGATGAACCGGCGTCTTCAAGCACGGTGCGGATGTTCTGGAAAACGCTGCGGCACTGGATTTCGATGTCGTACGACACGACCTTGCCCGCCGGGTCAAGCGTGACGCCCGGAATCCGGAGCGAGCCGCGGGTGCGCGGGCCGAGGCCGGAAACGAAGAGCAGATTCCCGACGCGCTTGGCGTGCGGATACGGGCCGACGGGTTCGGGGGCGCGCGAGCTGATGATCGTGTCGGGAATCATGGAAACTAGTGTAACCCTGCGCGGAGCCGGCGCGGCGGGCCGCGGGCGGCGCATAAAATGTTCACATGACCGGCGCGATGCAAAACCCGAGTCGGGTGCGGCGCGGGGCCTTCGCGGTATGGCTGGCGCGCGGCGTGGCGGCGGCCGCCGCCGCGTATCTCATCTATCTGATCACCATGACGATCATGCAGGACCGCCTGGTGTTTCCGGCGGCGGGCGTTCGTTCCGCCCGGCTCGGTCCGCCGCCCGGAGTCGAGCAGTGGTGGACGGGGACGGACACCGATGCCCGCGTCGAAGCGTGGTTCAAGCCAGGCCGCGGCCGTAGCGCGGCAAACCCCGGCCCCGCGGTGATCTACTTCCACGGCAACGGGGATCTCATCGACTACCACTGGAACGCTCTGCAACACTACCGCGACGCCGGCATCTCGACGCTCGCGGTCGAGTTCCGCGGGTACGGGCGCAGCGGCGGAAAGCCGTCGATCGCCGGAATCGTCGCCGACGGCCGCGCTTTCCGCGAGATGCTCGTACAGCGGCCCGAGGTCGACCCGCAGCAGATTATCTTTCACGGGCTTTCCCTCGGCGGCGGGCTGGCGATTGCGCTTTCTGAAGATGCTCCGCCGGCAGCGCTGATCGTCGAGGCGACGTTCTTCAGCCTGGACGAGTTGATTGCGCGCTTCGGCCTCCCCCCGCAACTTTCCAGGCATCGGCTGGACTCAGGCAGAATCGTCGCCGGTCTGCACGTCCCGCTGCTGGTGCTGCACGGCCGGCACGACGCGACCATCCCCGTGGATCACGGGCGTCGTCTGGCGCGCGCCGCCCGCCACGGGCAAATACTCGAGCTGGATTGCGGACATAGCGACATTCAGCCTCCCTGGCCTGCCGTGCGGCAATTCCTGAGGGAATCCGGCCTTGCCGTCCGGTAAGAACCGGCCGGATCGCGCCGCGAGACTCTGCCCGCTTCATTTCCCTCTGGGTCACGCATAGACTTGATAGGGCGCGCCGATAGTCCGGTGGGCGCCACAGCAGACCCACGGGCATAGGCGCGACTACCCGGAGCCGCGATGAACGTCGCAACCACCACGCATTCAACGCTGCTCGCGCGGGTCGCCGGCGGCCATGAGCCGGCCGCGTGGAACGAGTTCTGCGAGCGTTACGGCGAACTGATCCGCGGCTTCGCCAAGCGCCGCGGACTTCAGCCGGCGGATTGCGATGACATCGTGCAGGACGTGCTGCTCGCGCTGACGACCGCGATGACCGGGTTTCAGTACGATCCCAGCAAGGGCAAGTTCCGCTCCTACCTGAAGACGATCGTCATTCACTCCATCTTCCGCCGCGGCAAGCAGAAGCGCGGCGAGGCCGACTTGAGCGACATTGAGGAAGCGACGCGCGTCGCATCGACCGATGAGCTCGTCGAAGCGGCGTGGGAGGAAGAGTGGCGGCAATATCATCTGCAGCAGGCGATGAAATTCGTCGACGCCGAATTCAACGAGGCCGACCGCACGGCCTTCCGCATGTACGCCCTGGAGGGCCGCAGCGCCAACGAGACCGCCGAAGCGTTGGGACTGTCGCTGGACCAGGTGTACCAGGCCAAGTCACGCGTGCTCAAGCGGCTGAGCCACCTGATCGAGACGCAGGTGGCGGACGAGGGATGACCCGCCGGTAGGCCGCACCATGCCGAGCTGGTTCCATAGCGACGATATCATTCTCGCCGAGCTCCGCCGCACCGGCGGCGGGCCGCGGCCGGCGCTGGGGATTCCCGGCTACGACGACTTGTCGGAGCTGAAGCGCGGCGGGCAGGGCGTGGTGTATCTCGCCACGCAGCGCTCGACCAAGCGGCAGGTGGCGGTCAAGGTGCTGCTCGAGGCGGTTTCGTCCGACGCCGGCCGGCGGCGCTTCGAGCGCGAGGTCGACCTGATCGCCAGTCTGAACCACCCCAACATCGTGCAGATCTTTGACAGCGGAACGACGCCCGACGGACGCCCCTATTACGTGATGGAGTACATCGACGGCGCCCCGCTTGACGACCTCATCCGGCTTTCGGGCCGATTGCCGAGCGAGGCGCAGCCGGGCCCGGACGCCAACCGTGAGCGCCCTTTCGCACCGCCGCGCGACGAATCGTTCAGCGTCCCCGTCAGCGTCCGCCAGCCCTCGGCCATGCTTCCGGTGGATGGCGCCCTGCACCTGTATGCCACGATCTGCGACGCCGTGCACTACGCCCATCAGCGCGGCGTGATTCACCGCGACCTGAAGCCCAGCAACATCCGCGTCGACCGCGGCGGCGCGCCGCACGTTCTGGATTTCGGGCTGGCCAAGCTCACGGCCGACAGCAGCGCGCCCGGCGGAGTCGGCGACGCCGGCCCGGCCCGCTCGCCGACCGGGCAGCAGGCCATGAGCATCACGGGCCAGTTCATGGGTTCGCTGCCGTGGGCCAGCCCCGAACAGGCCGAAGGTCACGTCACGCGGCTCGACATTCGCACCGACATCTACTCCCTGGGCGTGATCCTGTTTCAGTTGCTGACCGGCCGGTTCCCCTACGACGTGACCGGCCCGCTGCGGCTCGTGTTCGACCAGATCGTCCACGCGATTCCCGACCGGCCGAGCAAGTTCCGCCGCGAGCTGAACGACGAGATCGACACCATCGTCGTCAAGTGCCTCGCCAAGGAGCCGGATAGGCGCTATCAGAGCGCCGGCGACCTGGCGCGGGACGTCCGCCGGTTTCTGGCCGGCGAACCGATCGAGGCCAAGCGCGACAGCGCCTGGTACACGCTGCGAAAAGCGGCCACGCGGTACAAATCCGCCGCTCGCGTGACGGCCGCGTTCCTGGCGCTCAGCATTCTGGCGCTCATCATCTCGCTCAATTACTGGAAAGAAGCGCGGCAGCAGCGCGACGCCGCCCGCGCGGCGGAGGACATGGCCAAGGCGGCGCTGGCCACGGCCAAGGATGAAGCCGAGCGCGCGTCGGAGATCAACAAATTCCTGACGGCGACGCTGGTCAACGCCGATCCGTTCAAGACCGGCCGAACGCTGAGCGTCGCCGACTTTCTGAAGCGCGCTTCCGACGACGCCGGGCGGCGTTTCGAGAAGCGCCCGCGGACCGAGGCGCAGGTGCGCGACACGCTGGCGATGAGCTACTGGAGCCTGGGAATGCTGGAGGACGCCCACCGCGAGTACGACCGCGCGGCGGCGGCAATGGAACCCCTTCGCGACAAGGACACGGCCGAGGCCTACCACCTGGACGGCAATCGGGCGCTGCTGCTTTCGGACCTGGGGCGGCTCGACGAATCCGAGCGGCTGCAACGCGCGCTGATCGAGCGATCGCGCGAACTGTTCGGCCAGGACTCGCGCGAGAACCTCACCATGCGCGGAAACTGGGCCACGACGCTGAACTCCCTGAACCGCCACGACGAGGCCGAAACGACGCTCCGCGGTGTGCTGGAAGCCTGCCGCCGCGTGTATGGCGAGGACGATCCGAACGTCAGCACGTACGAGAACAACCTCGCGACGTCGCTGATCGCGCAGGCCCGCTATGACGAGGCAGACGCGCTGGTGAGCGATGCGATCCGGGCGCGCGCGGCGTCGCTGGGTCCGACGCACCCGACGACGCTCATCGCCCGCGGCAACCTGGCGCAGGTCCGGCACGGGCAGGGGCGCCTGGAGGAGTCTGAGCGGCTCCACCGCGAGATCCTGACGGATGTGGAGACCGCGCTCGGCGCGACGCATCCGCAGATGGCCGAGGCGGCGTCGAACTTCGCCGTCCTCCTGCACGAAATCGGGAAGCTCGCGGAAGCCGAGCAGCTCGACCGCCGCGCGATCGACAACTACACCGCCGCCGTCGGCCCGACGCACCCCGACACGCTCCGCGTCCGCAACAACCTGAGCGGCGTGCTGGTGTCGATGAAGCGCTTCTCGGAAGCGGCGAGCGTCCTTCGCGATGTGGCGCAGGGCATGGAGGCGGTGTACGGTGCGGAGCACAACTCGACCCTCCGCGCCCAGTCAAACCTGGCGCTGGCCCTCGACGAGGACGGCCAGACCGATGAGGCGGTGCGCGTATCCGAGCGCGCGCTTCAAACGCGGCGCAGGCTGCTCGGCGACACGGACGGCGACACGCTGATCTCGATCAACAACCACGGCTGGCTCCTGCTGAAGACCGGCCGCAAGCCGGAGGCGCTCGACTATTGGACCCAGGCCTACGCCGGGGCGCAGCGCGTTTTTGCCGACAACCCGGCGACACTGGCCGTGTTCCAGAACAGCTTCGGCTACGGACTGGCCCAGGTCGGCCGCTTCGATGAAGGCGAACAGCAGTTGCTCGCCGCGTTCGCGTCGATGAACGCCGCCGTCGGCGCGGATTCGCCGCGCACGCTGCGCGTCGCGCAGCGCCTCGCGGAGATGTACGAGCTGTGGGGCAAGCCCGAAAAGGCGGCCGAGTACCGCAAGCTCCAGGGCGCCGCGCCGGAAACGCAGCCATCGAAGTAACCACAACCCGAATGGCGCGGCCCCCGCGATAGAATGAGAAACGTGATTCCAATGACCCTGAAAAAGCGCGTCATGGAAACCGAGAATCAGCGCCAGCGGCGCGGCCGCGTGTGGGACACCCTCCGCCGCGTCGCGCATGAGCTCGAAGGGCTCAACGTGCCGTACGCGGTGGTCGGGGCGCTGGCCCTGCAGCACCACGGCCTGCTGGGCCGCTCGACGCAAGACGTGGATCTGCTCGTCCAGTCCACGGCTGATTTGTCGCTGATTCACGACCGTCTCATCGGCCGCGGATTCGCCCGCCAAGCCCCCGGCAGCCGGCACCTTCGCGATGAAGTGACCCGCGTGCGCGTCGAGTTTCTTCTCGGCGGCGAGTTCCCCGGCGACGGCCGGCCCAAGCCGGTGGCATTCCCCGCGCCGAGCGCCGTTTCAGAGCGGGCCGACGATGGCCTGTCGATCATCAACCTCCGATCGCTCATCGAACTCAAGCTGGCCAGCGCCAGAAGCGCGCCGCACCGTATCAAGGACCGCCGACGTACTCGATCTGATCCACACGCTGCATCTGCCGCCGGATTTCGCCGAGAATCTTCATCCATCCGTGAGGGACGACTTCGTCGAGCTCGCCCGGCTGCCTTCACCCGACACTGAGCCCTGAACCGCGGCGAATGCGGCCCCCTCCTTACTCCGACGGCTGTGACGCCGCGCGGCCCAGCAGTGCATCCCAGGTCTTGGCACTGCGCCAGTGTTCCAGCCGGCGCCCATCGAGGTAGAGCGCGGGCAACGTCTTGATGCCCAGTTCCTGCCCGAGGGCGACGTCCGCCGCCACGCGGGCGGCGGCCGCCTGCAGCGCCTCTTCAAAGCGCGGCGGGCTGAGGCCGATCTCTTCGGCGAACTTCACGAAGTCCATGCCCGCCAGCCGCTCCTGCCGCTCATACAGCAGCTTTCGCATCTTGTTGAACGAAACCGACCCGCCGACCGCCCGCGCCGCCTCCGCGGCGTACGCGGCCCGGCACGCCAGCGCGTGCCCGCCCTGCTTGAACGCCGAATTGCACAGCGGGTCCATCGGGAAGTGCTTGTACACCACGCGCAGCGCGCCCGGAGAGCGGTCCAATACGTCGCCCACCACGCGATTCGCTTCGCGGCAAGCCGTGCACTGGAAATCGACGAAGACAACCAGCGTGTGAACCGCGTCCGACGCGCCGGAAATCGGGTCATCCTCGCGCAGCGGAATCTCGACTTGCGGGCTGCGCTGGTAGTTCCACATCGCGAACTGCGGGTCTTCGACAATCGCGCGATACGCCTGCGCGGTGCGGGCCGCGGTGCTGTTGGTGACCAGCAGAATGGCCAGGATGAAGTTAAGGCAGAAGAGCGCCGCACCCGCCGCAAGCGTCGCGCACGCCAGGCTCCCCGTCGGATGCAGCGGCTCCGCCGACCGGTCTTTCACGCGCCGCGGCCAGGAGAGAATCGTGACCGCCGCAATCAGTGCGTTGGCGGCGTGCGCCGCGACGCAGCCGATGCACCACTGCTTGAGCTCGACCGCCATGTAGCGCGTCAACAGAATGGAGTTGGTCAGCCCGATGCCTACGACCAGCAGCACGAGCGCGTGCCACCAGACGCCGCGGCGCGACGTCGGCCCGACGAACAGGTACCACGCGCCGACGAACGCGAAATACGCCATTCCCAGCGCGGATACCGGCAACCGGAAGCCCGGCCCGAGCAAAATATACCCCGCCGGCGAGGATATCACGGCGCTGCACGCTGATGGGCCGGCGCCGTCGTCGCCGCATTGCATCGCCAGCAGCGGGTTGGTCGCAACCGCTCCCCCCGCCACGCGAAACAGGTCAAAACTCAACCACCAGCCGAAAAACGCCAACGCGACCGCGATCCCGCGCAGCGCCAACTGGGGCGGCCGCGCCGGGCGGGCCCCGAAGCTCGCCGCGAGATTCGACATCGGAGTGTCGCTCATGGCGCAGATTGTCGCGAACCCGTCGGCCTTGACGAGGCCGGCGGTTCGATTTTTTCAAAAACGTAGCAGAAAACGCCTTCGTACGGGTGCGGGCTGCCGTGCCAGATCTCGCGGAAATCCCGCCGACTCTGCAGCCGCTGCAAGTCGAAATGGTGCGCCGAACTCGGCCCGTAACGCCGATCCCAGATGATGAGGTCGCCCGGCCGAAGGTTCGCGAAGCGCTCCGCCGAAGAAATCTCGACCGGCGATCGCCGGATATCCAGGAATTCGTCGAACCAGATATTCGTGGTAATCGCGTAGCGGCGATCCAGCCCCTGCGATTTCAGCCAGTCCGCCGCTTCCTTGAGAGCAAGTTCCGTCGGCCCGAGCATCAGCGGCGCGCACTGCTGGTAAGGCGGTGCGACGCCGCGCGCCAGAATCGGCTGGGCCACGACCAATCCCGCGAGCAGCAGCGGGCACAGGGCGATACCACCCGCGCGAACGACGCGGGAAGGAGCATGCGTGAGAGCCAGGCAAGCGAGTGAAAGAAAGATCGCGGCGCCCATCGCGACCGTCACCATTCTCAGCAGCCAGAGCATCGACGCCGGCGTCTGCACAAACGTCGCGTACCAGAAGAGCGCCGCACCGACGGCCACCAGCAGCAACCCGCGGCGGACGTCGCGCATCGCATGCGCGCCATCGTCCGCACTCCTCCGCGCCGTCACGCCGCAGATCGCCGCCCACGCCGCCGAAAGAGCGTCCGCCGCTGCGACGGCGACGATCGGTGCGATCGGCACAAGAAATCGCTCATAGCCGCCGCTCGCGAACAGACCGAAGCGAAAGAACAGCGTGTGCGCCAGGAAATAGGCCGCACCACACGTAATCCACAGCATCCCGCCGCTTCGCCGCCACGTGCGCGGCGCCCCCGCAATCGCCAGAAGAACCGTCGCCCCGCCGGCGGCGACGCCCCAGCGCGTCAGCATCGTCCACCACGTCCCCGATCCATACTCGTCCGTCGCCGTCGGCCGCAGGTAACGCACCAGCGGAATGTCGTCCAGGAAGATCGCGCTGAGAACGTTGTGCGCCAGCACGGCCCAGGTCAGCCAAAGCCAATCCCGCGGCGGGCGGCGGCGCGACAACAGCGCGACGAGCCACAAACCACAGAACAGAACGCCCTCGTGCCGCGTGAGCGGCGCCAGCGCCACGATCGCCGCACTCCATGCATAGCGCTGCCGCAAGAACAGGCTCATCGCCAGCGCCAGGTAAAACCCCATCACGGTCTCGGTCAGCGTCGTGTAGCTGAGCGTGAAGACCATCGGCTGGAGCCAGACCAGCGCCGCGGCCAGCGGCGCCAGCTCGACCTTCTGTCGCCGCGCCACGTCGTACGCCAGCAGGGCCGTCGCCGCCGTCAGAATGCCGCTGAAGAGCCGCGCCGGCAGCCACCCGAGCTGCGCGGGAATCGCGTAGAGAACCGTGAACCCCGGACGGCCCCACTCGTGAAGCAAGTACTGCGGAAAGTCCCAGCTCCAGCGGGCAATCTGAAGGTGGCACAGATCGTCGTCGTGGTGCGTGCCGTTGCTGTAAGCCGCCATCCAGAAAGACCACGCCAGCCCGGCCAGCGTGAAGCCAAGGGCAAGGGCAAGAGGCGCGCGACCCGTCATTTCGTCGCGACCAGCAGCACGTTCGCCCAGCAGGCGATCGCCTCCACCCGTCCGACCGCGTCCATGCCCTCGTTGGTCTTGGCTTTCACGGCGACGCAGTCTTCGCCAACGTTCAAAAGCGCCGCAAGCGACGCGCGCATCGCCGGCTTATGGGCCGACAGCTTCGGCCGCTGCGCATGCACCACCACGTCCAGATTGCCCACGCCGTAGCCGCGCCGCCGGACCTGCACCAGCACTTCGCGCACAAGGTCGCGGCTGTCAGCATCCTTGAACCGCGCGTCGGTGTCAGGAAACAACTCGCCGATATCCGGCAGCCCCGCCGCCCCGAGCAGCGCATCGCACACCGCGTGCAGAACGACGTCGGCGTCGCTGTGGCCGGCCAGCCCGAATTCGAACGGAATGGCGACACCGGCCAGGATCAGCCGTCGGCCCGGCTCGAGGCGGTGCAGGTCGTAGCCCAGGCCGGTGCGGAAACCCATCGCGCCCCCTGCCGTCATGGCTTGATTCGCTGCCCGTCGCGGAGCTTGTCCAGCCCCTCCGCGACGATCTGATCGCCCTCATTCAACCCGCTCAGCACTTCAACCTGCGCGCTGCTTCGGCGGCCCAGCCGCACAACGCCCTCGACCGCCCGCTCCGCGCGCACCACGAACACGCGCGCCTGCCCGTCTTTTTCGAGCACGGCGCCGGTCGGTATCCAGATCGTCGCCGGCTGCGACTCCGAGCCGCCGCGCGATTCCGTCAGAAAGGAAACCTGCGCGGCGCCCTCCACGCGCAGGAAATCATCCGGTTCCTCAATTCGCACCTTCACCTGCACCGTGGCCTTCGCATAATTGGCGCCAGGGTCAATCCACATCACGTGGCCGGCGAACTTGCGCTCCTTGTACGCATCCGGCGCCACGACGCACGGGAGATTCGCGCTCAGCCGCGAGATGTCCAGCTCGCTCACGTCAACCTCGACCCGCAGCTTGGACATGTCGGCGATCGCCGCGAACTGCGCGTTCGCGTTCGCCCCGCGCCCGCCCTCAGCCGCGACGAAATCGCCCACTTCGACGTTCCGTTCCAGCACCACGCCGGCGATCGGCGCGACGACCTGGCAGTCGGCGAGCTGCTTCTCCCAGAACGCCAGCGCCGCCTGGTCCGCTTTGACCTGCGCCACGGCCTCGTCGTGCCAGCGGCGCGCATCCGCCAGCTCGATGTCCGAAGCGGACTTGTCGGCGTGCATGCGCTGCACGCGCGGGTAGTTGGTCTTCTGGTACTCCAGGTTCGCGGTCGAGCGCGCCAGCGTGGCCAGCGCCTCGTCGCGACGCGTGCGGTAGTTCACGTCCTCAATCCGCGCCAGCACCTGCCCTTTTTCGACCCGGTCGCCCTGCTCAAAGCGCAGCTCGACGATCTGCCCGGACACTTTCGTCACCACCTGCACCCGGTGATCGCTGACGATCTTCCCGGTCGCCGTCAGCACCGGCGACTGCTCGTCGCCGCTGCGCCGGGCGACGACCAGCGTCCGCACGCGCGGCGCATCCTGCGACGCCGTCAGAAGCGTCAGCAGCGGCGCGCGGTAGCGATACGCCGCCGCCCCCCCGCCGCCCACCAGGACGATCACCAGCAGCGCGGCGAACCAACCGGACCGCCGCTGCGTTGCCTGCGGCGCCGGCCGCTGCTCTTTCGGAATCGTCAGCGTGCTGAGGCGCTGCCGAACTTCGGGAGATACGCTCATATCGCTCAATTCTAGCCATTCACCCGCCCGACAGCGACCCAACTGCGAAGCGCCGGCGCCGCTCGGGTGCATCCGGTTTCAGCGGGCGATCCGTCCGAACCCGCCGCGCCAAGCGGCGGGGTGACGTCGGCGGACTGTGGGGCGCCGATCGCTAACGATCGTCAACCCGCCGCTTGGCGCGGCGGGCTCGGAAAAACGCCGCCAATCGCAACTTCCATCGGGAAGCGCCCGAGCGGTATCCCGCAACCGGCGGCCGAGTGAATCCCGCGCCACGCGCCGCTATCATCCTGTTCGTACGAGCCGGCCGCCGCCGGCCGACGACATCCAACCCACGGACCGGACGTTGAATCCTCAGCAACTCCACGATGCCGCCTTGGCCGAGCTCCAGCGCCAACTGGGGCCGCGCGCCCCCCACCGCCTGACCCCGGTCGGCATCTTCGATGAGGCGCCCCTCGAAGGCGAAGGCCGCACGGCCCTCTTCTCGTTCGAGCTGCCGCCGGCAAACGACCCTTGCTCCGGCGACGGACGACACTATGTCGCCGTCGGCCTCACCACGCCGACGTACTTTCCATCGTACGATTTCGACGCCGACGACGCCTACAGCTTTCACATCGGCACGCGCTTCATGGTCGAGATGCGCATCGCGCGCATCGACGCCGATCAGGAGCCGCCCGCCGCCCGGGACGAAATGAGGAAGTTCGTCATCGGCTGCAACCCGGCCGCCCGCATCGAGCGCGATGAGCTGGCGGCCCTCTTCACCTGCGACGGCCAGAAACTGGCGGTCTACCGCGTCGTGATCAGCGGCCGCCCGCTCTACGTGCTGGGCGGCGACTGCCCGCCGGGGTTTTACGAGCTGGTGCAGCACCCGCCACAGGTCGCGCTTCGTCTGCACCTCGGCAAGCTGATCCGCGCCGAGGCGGAGAGCGAACGGCGGCGTCCGCAGCGCCATCGCCTGTGAGCCGCTCCGATAAGGAAACTCAGCCGCGATGAGACGAATCTATCTCGACAACGCCGCGACCAGTTTTCCAAAGCCGCCCGGCGTCGCCGAGGCGGTGCTGGACTATCTCACGAATGTGGGCGCCAGCGCCGGGCGCGGGGCGTATCGCGAAGCGGTCGAGTCGGGGCGTCTGCTCGATTCCTGCCGGACCGAAATTCGCGCGCTTGCCCGCGCCGCTCCGGATGACGCGGTGATTTTCACCCTGAACGGCACCGACGCCCTGAACCTCGCAATCAAGGGTTGCGTCAATCCGGGTCAGCACGTCGTCACCACCAGCATGGACCACAACTCCGTGCTGCGTCCGCTGACGACCCTGGAAGAGCGTCAAGGCGTTTCCTGGACCGCCGTCCAGCCTGACCCGCAGACGACACTCATCAATCCCGCCGCCATCGAACGCGCCATGACCCCGCAGACCGCGCTGGTCGCGATCAATCACGCCAGCAACGTCACCGGCGCGCTCCAGCCGATCGCGAGAATCTCGGATATCTGCCGCCGCCGCGGGGTCCCGCTGCTGGTTGACGCGGCCCAGTCGATGGGCCATGTGCCGAGCGCGTGCTTTGATGCACCGATGGACCTGCTGGCCTTCCCCGGGCACAAGGGTCTGCTCGGCCCGCTGGGGACGGGCGTGCTGGTGATCCGCGCCGCGATGGTCGAGCGGCTGCGAAGCCTGCGCGAAGGCGGCACGGGGTCCCTCAGTGAGCAGCCGCGCCAGCCGCAACACGCTCCCGACAAGTTCGAAGCCGGCAGCCACAACGCGGTCGGCCTGGCTGGACTGCTTGCAGCGCTGCGCTGGATTCACACCGAGTCGGTCGCCGCGCTCGCGCAGCGCGAGTCGGCCTTGGCGGCGCGCATGCTGAACGGACTGGAACGCCTGCAGCGCGAGAATCGCGCCGTCCACTATTTCGGCCCGCGCGACCCGGACTGCCGCGTCGCGGTCTTCAGCGTCCTCATCGATGGCCTGGAACCCGCCGAGCTTTCCGCGCTGCTCGAAACGCACTACGGGCTGCTCACGCGCAGCGGCCTGCACTGCGCCCCGCTGGCCCACCGGACCATCGGCACAGACTCGCGCGGCGGAACCTGTCGGCTATCATTCGGGGCGATGAATACGACAGAGGACGTCGACGCCGCGCTCGCCGCTCTCTCTGAAATCGCCGCCGGCGCGAGCGTTCAGTAGACCGGAATGGAATGTCCATGCGCTTCCTGCGTAACACCATTAGTGTCGCCTTGCTGATATCCCTGCACCCCGGCTGCACCCAGCGGGCCGCCGACGCTGGTGGATCCCATCGCGCTGACGCGGACGGCTATCGCCAGATCACCAGCAACGGCGGCGCCTATCGCGTGCGCTATCGTCCACGACCGCAGCCGATCCCGATGAACGCACCCTTCGCGCTCGATGTAGAGATCGAGCCCATCTCGAAGGACGCCGGCCGGGCCGGCGGGGCGGAGCGATCCGACGTCATGCTGAACGTCGACGCCGACATGCCCGAGCACGGCCACGGCATGAACACCAAGCCCATCATCACGCGCACCGGCCCCGGCCGCTTCACCGTCGGCGGCCTGCTTTTTCACATGCCCGGCTACTGGGAGGTCTATCTCGACATCACTCGTGACAACCGGACCGAGCGGGCCCAGTTCGACGTTACGCTCGAGTAATCGATGCCTGGCCTGAGCTGTCCAAATTCCACGAGTTACATTCCGCTGTGGGCGACGCTCAGCCGCGCCGCGATCGCGCTGCTCGCCTTGTCGGCGCCGCCGTCGGTTCTTGCAGACGAACCGTCGCCGGATTTCAGCCCGCAAGAGCAGGCCCGCATCCTGCAACACTCGCCGCTCCCCGCGCTTCCCGCCGACCCCACCAATGCGGTCGCCGACGACCCGCGCGCCGCACGACTTGGCCAGGCGCTCTTCTTCGACAAGCGCCTGTCGGCAAACGGCGAGGTTTCCTGCGCCACCTGCCACGATCCGGCAAAAGGTTTCAGCGACGCCAAGCCGCTGGCCGAAGGGCTGGCGCGCGCTGAACGGCACACGCAAACCGTCTGGAACGCCGCCTACAACCGCTGGTTCTTCTGGGACGGGCGGGCCGACTCGCTCTGGGCGCAGGCGATGAAGCCCATCGAACACCCGCGCGAGATGGGCGGCAGCCGGGTCGACGTCGCCGCGCTGCTGGCTCGCGACCCGACCCTGAAACGCGACTATGAAGAGCTCTTCGGCCTGCTGCCCGATTGCCGCGAAACCCAGCGGTTCCCACGCGGCGCCCGGCCAGCGATGCCGCGCGCCCCAAGCGACGCCGCCGCGGCCGCCTGGAACGACATGCACGCCGATGACCGCGATGCAATCGACCGCGTCTTTTCAAACGCATCCAAGACCATCGCCGCCTACGAGCGAAAGCTCATCAGCCGCGCCGCTCCGTTTGACCTGTTCGTCGAGGGCCTGCGGACGCAGGATCAGAAAAAACAGGCCGCGCTCTCCCCCTCCGCGCGGCGCGGGCTGAGGCTCTTTGTCGGCCGCGGCAACTGCCGCGCCTGTCACAGCGGGCCGCAGTTCACCGACGGCGAGTTTCACACCATCCGCCTCCCTCCGTCCGACGGCGGCGCCCCGCGCGACCCGGCCCGCTATGCCGGCGCCGCCGATGTTGTCGCCGACCCGTTCAACGCGCTCGGCCGGTACAGCGATCGCCGCGACGGCCCGCCCGCCGAGAAGTTGCGGGCGCTGCTCAACCGGCCCGAAAACTTCGGCCTCTACAAGACGCCGACCCTGCGAAACGTCGCGAAAACCGCGCCCTACATGCACGACGGCCGCTTCAAAGCGCTCGGCGACGTCCTGGATTTCTACTCGACGCTTCAGGACGCCCTGCCGCCGGGACATCACCAGCAGGAAATCATCCTCACGCCGCTCAATCTCTCGCCGGCCGAGAAGTCCGACCTGATCGCGTTTCTCGAATCTCTCACGGACGAAAACGTCGACGAGTCGCTTCTGAAGCCGCCGTGACCGGCTCGCGACCGATCCCAGTTGCCAACTGGGTAGGACGGGCAGCTTTTGAACATTTGGGTGGGATGGGCGTCTCGCCCGTCCGATGGTCTCAGGAACGGGCAGGATGCCCGTTCCACCCGAAGAGCCGCGACCCCGCCGTTCCAACCCTCCTACGCCTGTCGGATTTCGTCATTCTCGCCGTGGCGCATTGACGAATCTGACGGCATCGCGGACCCTAGCACGTCTGAGGAACTAAGCGCGGACCGGCGTCTTGGGGTGTTTTCGCGCCGGCACATTCTTGAAAGGAACCCGATGAATCTCCGTCTCTCGCGCCGCCGCTACCCGGCGGGAATCGCATTTGCTGCCTCGCTTCTCGCCGCCGTGCTCGCGCCTCCTGCCTCCGCTCAGGTTACGCCCCACGCCGGCATGCTCCGCTTCCCCGACATCAGCGCCACGCACGTCGTCTTCTGTTACGCCAACGACCTCTGGCTCGCCCCGCGCGACGGCGGCACGGCCGTGCTGCTCGCCAGCCCGCCCGGTCCAGAGGCCTTCCCGCGTTTCAGCCCCGACGGCAAGTCGGTCGCCTTCATCGGAAACTACGAAGGCAACCGCGACCTCTACGTCGTCAGCCTTGACGGCGGCCCCGCCACACGCGTCACGTACCACCCCGGCTTCGAGACGCTGTGCGGCTGGACTCCCGACGGCAAGCTGCTCTTCTCCGCCGACTACCAGGCCCCCTTCTCCCGGCGCGACGAGCTTTTCGTCATTCCCGCGACCGGCGGCGCACCCGAGAAACTGCCGATTCCCTACGGAACCCTCGCCAGCATCAAGTCCGACGGCGTCTGGCTCGCCTACACGCCGCACAGCATCGACTCGCGCACCTGGAAGCGCTATCGCGGCGGCATGGCCACCGACATCTGGCTCTTCAACCTGAAAGACAAGACTTCCAAGCGCATGACCGACTGGGAAGGCCTGGACTCGCAGCCCATGTGGCAAGGCGACGCCGTCTATTACCTCAGCGACAACGGCCCCGAGCACCGGCTCAACATCTGGATGTTCGATAGCAACTCCGGCCAGCGCAAGCAGGTCACCACGCACAAGGACTACGACGTGAAGTGGCCCGCCAACGGCCCCGGCAAGGACGGCAAGGGCGAGATCGTCTACCAGTGCGGCGCCGATCTCTGCCTGCTCGATCTCGCGACCGGCCAGGCCAGGACGCTTACCATCACTATCCCCGGCGATCGCCCCAAAATCAGGCCGCAGCGAGTGGACGCGGCGAAATTCATCGCCGGCGGCGATATCTCCTCCACCGGCAAGCGCCTCGTGGTCGAAGCCCGCGGCGACATCTGGACCGTGCCTGCCAAGAACGGCGCCCCGCGCAACCTGACGCAGACCAGCGGCGTCGCCGAGCGCGACCCCTCGTGGAGCCCCGACGCGCAGTGGATCGCCTACTTCTCCGACGCCACCGGCGAATATGAGCTCTACGTTCGCCAGTCGGATGGAAAGGGCGAGCCGCGGCAGCTCACCAAGGACGGCAACTGCTACCGCTATCGCATCACCTGGTCTCCCGACTCGAAGCACGTCGTCTTCAACGACAAGACCGGCGCCATCTTCGTGCACACAATCGACGGCGGCGCGACCAAGCTGATCGACAAGGACCCGACCGCCAACGCCGGCGGCATTCCCGTGAACTGGGCCCCCGATTCGCGCTGGATCACGTACACCCGCGAAGTCGAGAACACGCAGAACGCGATCTTCATCTACAACGTGCCCACCGGCGAGTTGAAACAGGTTACCAGCGGCGTCTTCAACGACTCGTGGCCGACGTTCGACCGCAAAGGCGACTACCTCTATTTCTCCAGCAACCGCAACTGGACCAGCCCGCTCTACGAGGACATGGGCACCACCTTCGCCTACGCGAATACCGACGTGCTGCACGTCGTCCCGCTCCGCGCCAAGGTCGGCGTCCCCAACCCACCCAAGAGCGACGAAGAGCTTTGGGGTGAAAAGAAGAAGCAAGAGGAAGAAAAGGACAAGAAGAAAGACGGCGACAAGAAGGACGAAGAAAAGAAGGACGCCGCCGCCAGCGCTCCCGCAACGGCAACCGCCTCCGCAACCGCCTCCGCTGAAAACGACGACAAGAAAGCTGACGAAAAGAAGGTCGATCCGATCGAGATCGAGCTGGACGGCTTCGAACGCCGCGCCGTTCCCCTGCCGCTCAAGCCCGGCGCCTTCGGCGTGCTCAGCGTCAATGACGAGGGCAAGCTCATCTACGTCCGCCAGCCGTCGCGCGGCGTCGACGCCGAGCCGTCACTCAAAATCTTCGACCCCAAGGATGACGAGAAAAAGGAAAACACGATCCTCGACGGCATCGGCGGCTACGGCATTTCAGCCGACGGCAAGAAACTGGTCGTCTTCAAAGGCGACAACATCGCGATCATCGACGCCAAGGCCGATCAGAAAATGGACAAGCCTGTCCCGACCGACGGTCTGAAGGCCTTGGTCGACCCGCGAGAAGAGTGGAAGCAGATTTTCGTGGAAGCCTGGCGCGTGCAGCGCGACTTCTTCTACGACCCCAACCTGCACCGCGTCGACTGGCCCGCCATCCGCAAGCAGTATGAGAAGATGCTGCCCGACTGCGTCTCGCGCGAAGACCTCAGCTACATCATCCGCGAGATGATCAGCGAGCTGAACGTCGGCCACGCCTACTACCAGGGCGGCGAGAGTGAAAGCGGTCCAACCGTCTCGGTCGGCCTGCTGGGCTGCGACTACGAATGGAAGGACGGCGCCTACCAGATCGCCCGCATCATTGAAGGCGCCCCCTGGGACACCGACGCTCGCGGCCCGCTCAGCCGTCCAGGCGTCGATGTGCAGGTCGGCGATTACCTCCTCGCCGTTAATGGTTCGCCCGTCGACGCCGCTAAGGACCCCTGGGCCGCGTTCCAGGGCCTCGCCGGAAAGACCATCACCATCACCGTCAGCAAGTCGCCCAAAATGGACGACTCGGCGCGCGACGTCGTCGTCGAAGCTCTCGGCAGCGAGGAAAACCTCCGCTTCCGCAACTGGATCGAGAAAAACCGCGCCCACGTCGCCGACAAAACCGGCGGCAAGGTCGGCTACGTCTACGTCCCCGACACCGGCGTCAACGGCCAGAACAACCTCTTCCGCCAGTTCTACGGCCAGCGCGACAAGCAGGCCCTGGTCGTCGATGAGCGCTGGAACCGCGGCGGCCAGATTCCGACCCGCTTCATCGAGCTGCTCAATCGCCCCGCCACCAACTACTGGGCCCGCCGCGACGGCCGCGACTGGATGTGGCCGCCGGATTCGCTCCAAGGCCCCAAGTGCATGCTCATCAACGGCCTGGCCGGCTCCGGCGGCGACGCGTTCCCGTATTACTTCCGCCAGTCCGGCCTCGGCAAGCTCATCGGCATGCGCACCTGGGGCGGACTGGTCGGCATCAGCGGAAACCCCGGTTTCATCGACGGCACCGGCAGCACCGCCCCGACCTTCGGCTTCTACGAGCGCGACGGCACCTGGGGCGTGGAAGGCCACGGCGTCGATCCGGACATCGAGGTCATCGACGACCCCGCGAAAATGCAGAACGGCGCCGACGTCCAGCTTGACGCGGCCATCACCCACATCACCGAAGAGCTGAAGACCAAGGCCTACGTGAAGCCCAAGCGCCCCGAATACCCGGATCGCAAGGGCATGGGAATTCCGGAAAAGGACCACTAGTAGCGTCGGACCTCTGTGTCCGACGGCGACGCCAGCATCGGACCCCCGTGGCCGACGGTGTGAAAAACCGCGGAAAACACCGTCGGACGCGGAGGTTCGGCGCTACAGCAAAACCAGAACCACGCTAGCAGGGGAGCATCGGCGTTCCGCCGGTTCGCGCCGGCCAGCGCCGTAGGGCGGGGTGGCACTGTCGGAGCATCGGAAGCGAGTGATGGTCCGTGTGCCACTGCTCTGCGAGCAGTGTCTTGGGTCGCCGGCGACGGGTCCGGAATCATGGCGGCATGGAGAGCGGGATACGCAAGACGCGGAAGGCTTGGGACAAGCCGGGGCACGCGCACTTTCTCACGTACTCGTGCTACCGGCGGCTCCGCCTGCTGACGCGCGATCGGACGCGGCGATGGGTGATTGTTCCGTTTCTGGCAGCCGGGCGGCGGGTTCGACCACAACATTTTCCAGCAGAAGACCCTCGCGGCGGTGGTAGAATACATCCATGCGAACCGGGTCCGGCGCGGGTTGGTCGGCTGCCCGACCGATTGGGAGTGGTCGAGCGCTCGGTTCTGGGAAGGAAGACGGGATGTTCCACTGGCGATGAACCACCCCGACGGCTGAAGGTGTGGCCGACGGCCCAAGACACTGCTCGCAGAGCAGTGGCACACGTGGAGGTTGCTTGGAGAATGAACAGTGCCACCCCGCCGCACCATCTTCTGGGCCGGAGTTCTAGCGTATATTGCGGCGCCGCTCCAAGCGGATGACATCTTCACAGGGTTGCACGAGGAGCGTCTGCTGACGCGGCTCGGCCGGAGCGCCAAGAGCGTTTCGCTTGGACGCGACGGGGTCGAATACTGCTTTACAAAGCGCGGTGAGCGTCGGCAGGATCCGGGCAGCATCCGCATTGGGGTCCATCCGAGCGTGGCAGCCGCGCGCGAGTCGTTTGACTTTCAGGTTCAGAGCCGGTCGGTCGGTCCGTTGACCTGGCCGACGGACGTGCCGGGAGCGGATGAGGTCTGGTGGGCGCAGACGCCGAGCGGCGAAAACGCGTGCGTGATTTTTCGCGAACGGAACATCATCATTTCGTTCGAAGGACCGTGCCCCATGGCGATCAACTGGATGACCGAAATCCTGGACGAAATCCGCAATGACCGCGAGACGGCGCCGCTCGGCGCCTTCCCCGACACGCCCCGTATCGAAAGCGCTGGATTTCCAGCATCGCTCACGGCGTCCGTTGACCGGCGCAACTTCAACTACGTCCCCATTCAACCGGAGATTCGCGGCCTGGGCGACATTGGCCAGGTGCGGTTTCTCGTCAAGCGAGGCGGGATGCTGCCGAGCGCCGATGGGCACGTCACCATCTCACTGTCGGACTTCGAGGGCAAGCCGCTTGGCAAGCGGCGGCAATGGGCGCAGTCGCCCCGAAGCGGCGAATTTCTGGTTCGGGACGAAAGCTACTCCGGCGACGGGCGGTTCATCATCTACGCACCGGAAACGACCGGAACGGTCACACTGACGCTGGTTGCCGTCAACGACTTGAACGTGTTCGTTACGAAGACCATTGATGTGAACGTCGTTGCTGCGCCCTGAATCATGCACCGCCGAACGACGCCGTTCGCTCGTGCCAGATTTCGTATTGTCGCCGGGCCTGGGCGAGGAAGAGCGCGTCGCCGTTGATGATCTTCGCACCCGCCGCCGCCGCGTCGCGCAGCAGGCGCGTTTCGCGGGGCGCGTAGACCGTGTCAAACACGGTCTGAGCGGCGCGAATTGAGCCGGCCGGAAGCGGCGACTCTGCAACTCCCGGCTGCATGCCGACGCTGGTGCAGTTCACGATCAGATCGGCGCCGGCGGCGGCGCGCCCATCCCATGCAAGAACGGGCGGGGTGGCACTGTCGGAGCATCGGAAGCGAGTGATGGTCCGTGTGCCACTGCTCTGCGAGCAGTGTCTTGGGTCGCCGGCGACGGGTTCGGTATCATGGCGGCATGGAGAGCGGGATACGCAAGACGCGGAAGGCTCGGGACGAGTCGCGTAGGCTGGGCTTCGTACTCGAAGCCCAGCGATGCGCGGGCGGTCCTGAATATGCCTGGACCCTCGACAACACCGTCGCCACGAGAACCGAATACGACGCCACCGTCTCGCCCGCGACGACGGACGTGACGACGTTCGCCTACGACCGCCGCGACCGGCTGATCAGCGAGCGCCGCGTCAAGCCCGGCAGGTCGGGTGATCGACGGCAGTTTTCCGCTGCGGACGTCGCCGCTACAATCCCCCCTCATTGGAACGCCCCCTTGCCCGCGCGTTCCCGGAGCGCTCTTGAGTCAGAACACGCTGCCCGCCGCCGTCGCCGGTCCTGTGCGCCTCTCGGCCCGCTCCTTCGCCGCGGCGCTGGCTGACCTGCTCGATCTCTCCAAGGCCCGCCTCAGCAGCCTGGTGCTCTTCACGACCGCCATCGGATTCACCCTCGCGGCTCCGGGACCCATCGAGTGGCACCGGCTGGCCGCCGTGCTGATCGGAACGGCCCTGACCGCCTTCGGCGCAAACGCCCTGAACCAGTGGATCGAAGCCGATCGCGACGCGCGCATGCATCGCACCCGCAACCGGCCGCTGCCCGCCGGGCGAATCTCCTCGGCCCAGGCGCTCTGTTTCGCGGCGCTAACCGGCATGGCCGGGCCGCTGATTCTGGCCTGGTTCGTCAACCTGCTGACCGGGCTGCTCGGGCTGTTCACGCTGGCCGCCTACGTGCTCGTCTACACGCCGCTCAAGACGCGCACGCCGCTCAACACGCTCGTCGGCGCGGTCGTCGGAGCGATTCCGCCGGTGATGGGCTGGACGGCGGCGACCGGCCGCGTCGGCGTCGCCGCGGTTGTGCTGTTCGGGATCCTGCTCATCTGGCAGATGCCGCATTTCATGGCCCTGGCGTGGCTGTATCGCGAGGACTACGCCCGCGGCGGGTTCAAGATGCTGCCCGTGGTCGATCCGCATGGGCGGCTGACGGCCGCCGTGGCGGTATCGCACGCTTTTCTGCTGATTCCGATCGCGGCGGCGTTGTGGGCGCTGGGCGTCTGCGGGGCGGCGTATGGCGTCGGTTCGATCCTGCTGGGCGCGGCGTTCGCCTGGCTGGCGCTGCGGCTCTGGCGGCGGCGGAGCGACGCGGCGGCGCGGCAGCTCTTCTTCGGAAGCGTGATTTACCTGCCGCTGCTGCTGATCCTGATGGCGGCGGATCAGGCGTAAGACCCGCCTTGCGGGCGATTGCCGACTGGATATACTTCACAGGCTCGGGACGGGGTGGTCCCGTGCGTATTCTCGATGCCCAGAAAGGACACGGTGTGCATGATTCGAGTGAAGGCGCGCAGCAACGAATCCGTCGAGCAGATGGTTCGGCGGTTCAAGAAACTCTGTGAGAAGGAGGGGTTGACCCGCGACATCAAGCGCAACAGCTACTACGAAAAGCCCTCCGAGCGCCGTCGCCGCAAGGAACGTAAGTCCCTGAAGCGCATTGCCCGCGACGGGTAGCCGCTTCGCCCGCCGCCGACGCGGCGCTGCCCGACGGGTGTCGGGCGGGGCACCCCGCAGCGACCCACCGACCTATCGAGTTCGGCCGCGCGCCGCGCTTGAGCCAGCGAGCCACAGTACGCATGCCGGAAACGATGCAAATGACCGGGGCATTACAGAGTGACGCCGACAACGAGGCGGGGGTGCGCTTTGCGCAGGAGGCGGCTCGGATCGCGTCCGACAGCAAGGCCGAGGACGTGGTGGTGCTGGACCTGCGCGGGATCAGCCCGCTGGCCGACCTGTTCGTGATCGGCACCGGCACGTCCGCGCGCCAGATGCACGCGACGCTCGAGAACATCCGCGAGTTTGCCAAATCACAGAACCGCCGCCCGTTTCGCGTCTCGGGCGGGAGCGATACGAGCTGGATTCTGGCGGACTACGTGGACGTGGTGATTCATCTCTTCGACGCCCGCCACCGCTCGTACTACGACCTGGACGGCCTCTGGGGAGATGCACCGCAAATAGAGTGGCGCCGCCCGGAAGACCCGGACGGCGCCTGAGGGCACGCACAGGGGATCGGGAACAGGATTCCGCTCAGGGTCACTCGCCTGCAGCCGGCGGCGGCGTCTGGTCGTTGCCCGGCTCTTGCTCAAGCATTTTTCGCAAGTAGGCGTTCTCCCGCCGCGTCGCTTCCAGGTCGAACAACAGGTATTTGATTCCCAGGCGCAGAAAGTCGATGCTTTCCTGCAGCGTCCGCACGCTGCGCTGGATGTCGTCGTGCCGCTGCTTGGTCTCGGCCGCCATCTGTCGCAGCCGGTCGCGTTCGGCCTCGGGCAGCGTCTCGATCTCCGCCACCAGCTCGGCCAGTTTCTTTTGAAAGACCTGCTCGTCCATAATGCCTCTCTCCTCCTCGGATGGCGACGGAGCAGGCCGAATCGCCGGCTTCCTGCAGCCTGGCTGGCGCTCCACGGCATTCTAGGCGCTCGCACGACGGGTCGATTCTGCGATCCCACCTCGGGCCCGCGGCGGCGGCGAAAACGGCCGGTTCATCCGGCCGTGGAACTAAATATGAGAGCAACGGGCGTCACTTTGTGTTCGAGGGGTCCCGCAGCGGCGATAAATCAATACGCGCGGGCGTAGCGACTGGGCGCGCGTCGGTATCTCCGGCTCGGTTAAACACCATTAGGTAAACTCCCGATGGGACAGGTGCGTGCCCCCGATGACGCCGCTGGCCTATGGAAAGAAGCGGTTCGAGGCCGGGATCTCCCGGCGGTTGCGGACTGTTCGCCGGCGGCGCCCGTGTGCCGATAAACAGGAGGATTTGGTTTGATGTCAAATGAGTTTCTCGGGCGTGTGCTGAAGGCGGAGAGCCTGCCGTCGTTGCCCACCGTCGCGATGGAGGTGTTGCGGATCAGCCGTGATGAGAACGCGTCGGCGGATGACCTGGCGGCGGCGATTCAGCACGATCCGGCGTTGACCGGCAAGGTGCTGAAGATGGTCAACTCCTCGATGTTCGGGGTGGCGCGCAAGGTCGGCTCGGTGAAGCAGGCCGTCAGTCTCCTGGGCTTGCGGACGGTCAAGGTGATGGCCCTGAGCTTTTCGCTGGTCGACACGGTAAAAGGCTGTCAGGGAGGTGGATTCAACTTCGAAGCGTTCTGGCGCCGGTCCCTGAGCACCGCGGTTGCCGCGAGGCTGCTTGGAAAAGCGGCGCTGCCGCAACTCGCGGAGGATGCGTTTGTGGCCGGGCTGCTTTCGGACCTGGGGATGGTCGCCGTGTGGCGGGCGGCGCCCGAGAAGTACGAGGCCGTGTTGAAGGAGCTCGCGAAGCGCGATCAGCACGTCACAGTCATTGAGCAGCGCGTTCTTGGAATGAATCATGCCGCCATCGGCAGCGCGCTGCTGAAGGCCTGGGGCTTGCCGGAGGGAGTGCAGACCTCAGTATCGGCGCACCATGGAGATCGCCTCGGCGAGTTGACCGGGCCGGTGCAGCAGCAGGCCAGGCTGGTGCATTGCGCCGCGAGCGTGGCTGATCTGTTCTGTCAGGAAATCCCGCCGTCAGAGCTGGATCGCGTCCGAGAGCAATGCGTTCGCGACCTGGGAATCGACAAGCCGAAGCTGGAGCAGATTCTCGAAGCGCTCGCCATGAACGTCAAAGACACGGCGTCGACGCTGTCTCTGAACGTCGGCCATCCGATCGACTACGCCCAGTTGCAGGCTGAGGCGAGCATGCAGATGGTGCAGCTCAGCATGCAGGCGGAAGTGGAGCGCGTCGAGATATCGAAAAGGGCGGACGAGGCGCGCCTGGAGGCCGACCGCCTGAACCAGGAAAAGCAGCAGATTCTCGAAGTCGCCTCGACCGATTCGCTCACGAAGGTCGCCAACCGCGCCGCGTTCGACAAGCGCCTGGACGAGGAGCTGCGCCGCGCCCGCGAACGGCGGCATGAGGTGGCGCTCATCATGCTGGACGTGGACCACTTCAAGAAGTTCAACGACGCCCACGGCCACCAGGCCGGAGACGCCGTGCTGCGCAGCGTCGGACAGTGCCTGCGCGAGGTCATCCGCGACGCCGGCTTTGTGGCCCGCTACGGGGGCGAGGAATTCGCGGTCATCCTGGCCGGGATGGCTGAGACCGCGGTGCGGTCGCTGGCCGAAAAGCTGCGGCGCTCGATCGAGTCGACGCCCACCCTTCACCATGGGGCCAGGCTGCACGTAACGGCCAGCCTTGGGGCGGCGATGGCGAACGTCGGATCAAGCACCGCACCGGAGCGAATGATCCGCGACGCCGACCAGCGGCTCTACCAGGCCAAACGCGCCGGGCGCAATCGGATTGAGATGGGAGAGCCGGCCGCCCGGCCGGCCCTGGCCGGCGCCCGGGGTTGACCCGGCCAAGTGGGGGGACCGGTCTGACTTGGTACTGACTCAATTCTCACGCAGTGCCCGCACATCGGTACTGGCCAAGTGGGATAGCGAGTGCCATGTGGTGCCGTGGGTGCCATGGCACTCAGCACTACCGCGGCATGGACCAGGCCGCGGCAGCCCCTGCACGGCTTCGGCGGCGGCGGTATAATCCTCGCAGGAAACCAGCGGGCCCAGCGGGCCGCGGGTTGGGCAGGCGCGCCGGAGAATCACATGCGATACATCGTACTGGCCATGGTCGTTGCGGGTTTTCTGAGTTCCGCGGCGGCGCGGGCGGACTTGAAAGAGGGGACGATCGCCCCGGACATTGAAGCGAAGGAATGGCTGAACACGGACGAGCCGGTGTCGCTGTCCGATCTGCGCGGGATGGTGGTGGTGCTGTTCTTCTGGGTCGGCTGGCATGACGCGGGCGAGGCGATTCTGCCGCTGGTCAACCAGCTCGACAACACGCGCGGCATGGGGCGCTCGGCGGGCGTCTACACGATCGGCATTACCGAGGCGGACAAGAAGCGCACCGGGCCGGTGATCGAGAAGAACAAGGTCTTTTTCCCGATCGCGCTCGAGTCGAAGTCGGTGAAGGAGTATGAGCCGAAGTCGCTGCCGTCGGTGGTGGTCATCGATCCGTCCGGCAAGATCGTGTACTCCGGCTGGCCGGGCACGGGCGGCGGAAACGAGTTCGTCAAGAAGATTCAGGACCTGATCGAGTCCAATCCGCCAACGAAAACGCACCCGCGCGAGGCGGAATTCGCCCGCGAGCACCTGGAAAACGCGAAGCGCGAGCTTCGCGAGTATGACTACCTGCGGGCGTTTCGCGACGGGCGGCTGGCGTTTGAGCGGGCGCTGCAGGGCGACCCGCTGAAGGTGTACTGCCAGAACATGCTCGACCTGATCGACGTGCTGGGGCGCGACATGCTGGCGCGCGGCGAGCGGCAGTTCGAGGAGAAGAACTTCAGCGAAGGCGTGACGACGCTGCGGCAGGTCATCGTGCAGTTCCGCGGCAGCGACACGGCCAAGCGCGCCCGCCGCCTGCTCGAATCGATGGCCAAGGACAACGCCGAGGTGAAGAAGGCGGTCGAGGCCCAGAAGCAGGAGGACCTGGCGCGGGTTGAACTCAAGGGCGCGCTGGATGACCTCCGCCAGCGGAAATTCGGCGACGCGGTCGATGCGCTGACGAAGATCGAGAAGGACTACGCCGACACCAGCGCCGCGACCGACGCCCGCGACCTGAAGACGCGGCTGCTGAAGAACGAGATCGCGGCGGCGATCGTGCGCGACCACCTGGCACGCAATGACTGCGAGTCCTGGCTGTCGCAGGGGCGGAACATGGTCCGGAGCAAGCGCGTGAGGGAAGCCAAGGAGTTCTTCCAGAAAGTGCTCGACAAGTACCCCGAGACGTCCTTCGCCGACGAGGCGCGCAAGGAACTCATCGAGCTGCCGTAGCGTCGGACCTCTGGGTCCGACGGCGTGATGTGCGGCGCGAGGTATACCGCTGCCGCAATCAGGGTGAAAATGTGCGCCCGCCGTCCGTTTCCGCCTTTTTTCGCGCCGGGCCGGGCTTCGCGCCGCGTGGAGCGGCACGGCATCCCCACCCCGGCGCGGCGCTCCCCCGACGCGGTATAATCGTCGCGGAGGAAATGTGCTACCAGGGCCGCGTTAGGAACGGCGTCATCGTGCTTGAAGAAGGCCACAGCCTGCCCGAGGGTACGATCGTCGAAGTTGTCGCCGCCGCAACGGGGGACGAAGATGCGGAGGCCGCGAAGTTATCTGAGGAACTCCTGAAGCTGGCGGGCACCGTCAGGGATTTGCCGGCTGATTTTGCTCGTCAACACGATCACTATCTCCACGGTCAGCCCAAGCGATGAAGGCCCGTTTTGCCGATGCGGCTTACTATTTTGCCCTTCTGAGCGAATCCGACGAACACCACGCTCTTGCCGTCCGGCTAAGCCGCGAGCGCCATCGGCTGGTCACCACGCGCTGGGTGCTGGCGGAGGTCGCGGATGGGCTGTCCGGTGTTGAGCGGCGCGCGCAGTTTGTGGCGCTTCTCAAAGTGCTCCGTGGGTCGCGTGTGGTGGAGATACTCCACGGCTCGGACGACTTGTTCGACCGCGGCGCGACGCTGTACGCGCAACGACCCGACAAGGCGTGGTCGCTGACCGATTGCATCTCATTTGTCGCGATGGAGAATCGCGCCATTCGTGAAGCGCTCACGCCCGATCATCATTTCGAGCAGGCGGGGTTTGTTGCCCTCCCTAAGTAGCGTACGGGGCAGGTGTCACGTATGGCGGGCCGTGCCCAGCACCTGCCTGCTTCGTCGACGGCGAACACGCGCCGCCGGTCCCGGCCGGGGGCGGCCGGGCTACAATCCGGCGCATGAGCGGTAAAGACCCGTACAAGATTCTGGGCGTGTCACGCACGGCGTCCGCCGACGAAGTTAAGCAGGCCTATCGCCGCCTCGCCAAGCAGCATCACCCCGACCGCAATCCGGGCGACCGCACCGCTGAGCTGCGCTTCAAGGAAGTGCAGGCCGCGTACGAGGTCCTCGGCGACGCCGAGCGACGGGCGCAGTTTGACCGTTTCGGCGAAGGCGGCCCGCGACCGGACGTGCACGCCTGGCGCTCGCAAGGGGCGCCGGACTTCGAAGACATCCGCTTCAACTTCAACGACATGGGCGACCTGGGGAGCATCTTCGAGCAGTTCTTCACCCGCGGCGGCGGAATGGGCGGCATCGGAAGCGGGCGGCGCGGCGGATCGCGGCGCGGCGGCAGCGTGCGCGCGGCCCGGTCCGAGATCGGGAGCGACCTGGAGCACAGCGTCGATCTCTCCTTCGACGAGGCCATGCGCGGCACGCGACGGCAGGTGCTGATCCGCAGCGGCGAGAACGGCGCCATCGAGCGGATCGAGGTGCACATTCCCGCCGGGGTCGCCAGCGGCCAGAAGGTGCGCGTTCGCGGGAAGGGCAACGCCGGCCCCGGCGGCCGAGGTGATCTCTACATCGCCTGCCGCGTCCAGCCGCATGCATACTTCCGAGCCGAGGGGCTGGACGTGGTGCTGGAGCTGCCGCTGAGCTTGGCCGAGGCGGCGCTGGGCGCGAAAGTGGAAATCCCGACGCTTGACGGTCCCACGCTGTTGACGGTTCCGCCGGGCGCCTCGAGCGGAATGCGCCTGCGGCTGCGCGGCAAGGGCGGCGGCGACGGGCGCACAATGCGCGGCGACATGCTGGTGGCCATTCGGATCCTCGCGCCGCGCGAGCTGACGCCGCGGGCGCGCGAGTTGCTGGAGACGCTGGCGGGCGAGTTGAAGCAATCGCCGCGGACGGGCTGGCCGGGTTAGGGGGCGCCGGACTGTCTTTCCGAACCCGCCGCGCCAGCGGCGGGGTGACAATCGTAAGCAAGGGGCGCCACACAGGCCGGAGCCGTCAACCCGCCGCTTGGCGCGGCGGGTTCGGACAGACGGGAATTGTCTCGTACACAGCGCCCGCGCGGCTATAATCCCGCATGGCCATTCGGCCGGACCGGGTGGCAAGACACATCATCGCAACGGGCAGTCGAAATCGGCAGCAATGCACTGGTTCCCTTTCAACGAATGAAGGAGCCGACCATGAAGAAACACCTCAGACCTGTAGCTCTGGTACTCGCGGCGGTGTGCATCAGCGCGGCCGTCGCGCAGCCTCCCACGAAGCCCGGCGCTTCGGACCCGGCCGCAACCGCACAAACGCTCGTCACGCGCTGCGCGGGGATTCACCCCGGCGAGACGGTGCTCATCAGCGGCAGCCCGCGCGATTTGGAGCTGCTGGAGAACATCGCCGTCGAGGTGCGCAAGCTCGGCGCGTTCCCGCTGCTCACGATCGACACCGAGCGGCTGATCAAGAAGATGTACGCCGACGTGCCGGCCAAGCACGACCAGCAGGAACCGAAGTTCGCGATGAAGCTGGCCGAGTTCATCGACGCCCAGATTGACGTCGAGGTCGGCGAGGCGGTGGATCCGCTGGCGGGCGTCGCTCCGCAACGCATCCTCGACACCGGCAAGGCCATGCAGGCCGTGCATGACCGAATGCTCAAACGCGGGGTGGTGAGCGTGCACCTGGGAAACAACCTCTATCCGACGAAGGCGCGCGCGGCGCTGTACGGGGTTCCGCAGGAGACGCTGGCCAAAATCTTCTGGTCCGGCGTCGACTGCGACTATGCCGCGTTGCAGAAGACCGGCCGCTCGGTCCGCGACAAGCTGGCCGCGGGCAAGTCCGTCAAGATCACCGCGCCCAACGGCACGGACCTGACGGTGCAGATCGGGCAGCGCCCCGTGTACGTCAGCGACGGCGTGATCTCGACCGAGGACCGCTCCGAGGGCGGACCCGCGTGCCAGGCGTGGCTGCCGGCGGGCGAGGTCTACCTGGCGGCCGCGCCCGGCACGGCGACCGGCACATTCATCGCCGACACGTTTTTCCATGAAGGCACGCTCATCGAGGGCTTGAAGCTCGAATTCAAGAACGGCAAGCTCACCAGCTTCACCGCCGCCAAGGGCGACCTCGGCGAATTGAAGAAACGCTATGAGGCCGCGCCGGCCGGGCGCGACGACTTCGCCGCGATCGACATCGGCGTCAACCCGAACGTGAGCATCCCGGCCGGCAGCAAGATGGTGTCGTGGGTGGCGGCCGGAACGATCACCGTCGGCTTCGGCGGAAACGCGTGGGCCGGCGGCGAGAACACTTGTCCGTTCGAAGTGTCCTGCCATCTGAACGGCGGCACGCTGACGGCGGATGGAACGCCGGTGGTCGAGAAAGGCGCGCTCAAGTAGGCGCCGGCGGATCACCGGTGCGTGACGAAGTTTCGTACTCTGCGAATCGCCGGGTGCGAGAGGGGACTCTCGCACCCGCGATTCACGATGTTTGTACGTGAAGGAGGCGCGGGTGAAACTCGGGCGCGACGGTCGGGCGGTGGCGTGCGTCCTCCTGCTGGTCGTCGGGATCGGCGTGCACGGTTGCGCCTCCGCCGGGCATCGCAATGTGACCGAAGCGATCATCGTGACGACGACCCCGTCGATGTCCGAGGACGAAACGAAGCTCGTCCTGGAATTGCGCGACGCGCGCGAGGAGCTGTCGCTTGGCGAAGTAGACGCGTTTCTGGCGTCCGATCGAGCGGCCCGGCTGAGCCGTGCGAATCGGTCCCAACTGCTGGAGCGACGTCAGGCAGTGCGCCAGACGCTGCCCCAGGCTCGGCGGGACTTGGCGGATGGCGTTGCAATCATCAGGCCGAATCCCGACGGAGCCGCCGACGACGGCAACATCGTGGTTTATGTTGCAGGCAAGTCCGCTGTCCACGTGCTCTTTTCGCGCGCCGAAATCGGCCAACTGCTCGCATCGAGAGAATGTGCCGACGATCTGACCACGCTCCGCTACACGCATCCGGGGTTCGATCCGGCGCAGCTGGCGGTCCTGCGCGAGCGGGTCACCGCTCTGAATCCGAAAGTCGCGAACCTCGCCCCGTCCAAGTCCGAACTCGAACTGCTCCGGGCCGAGGCGGCCACGCGGCTGCTGGAGCGCTGTCTGCGCGACGCCGCCGTCCCGTTGCCCGGCGGCGCACCACTCTTAACCTCGGGCCCGCTGACATCGATGCGCTCTCCGAAGCTGACCGCGGCGTTGAAGGACCCGTCGGTCGTCGAGCGCATCCTCCGCGACCACAATCCGGACACGCTCCGAGCGCTGGTTTTCCTGGTCAGCCGGAACATCATCGAATTGGATTATCCGTGAAACGGTCGGGGCCGGCTCCCGCCGTCAGCCGCAACCCGACCGGCTTGCGGCCAGCGCCGCGGCCCGGCGGGCCACCGCCGGCCGGGGATTGCGCTGCTGTTGACGGACAAACTCCATCACGCCGGGCCTGGCGCGCAGATCGTCCCAGAGGTCTTCGAGGACATTAAGCGCCTGACCGGCGATCACGTTGCGACATTCGGGCGTTTCGAATGTCTCCTGCTGGACCCGCAGCAGCGACGGCAGAATCGCGTCCACCAGGTCGGGCCGATGGCGCATGATGCGCCCCAGCGCGCCGATCGCGTTCGCGGCGCTGACAAGCTGCCCGCATCGAATGAAGCTGAGCAGCTTGTCCAGCACGCCGTCGATCTGACGCGGCGCGTCGACTCCCGCCAGCGCCCCCAGCGTCTGAACCGCGTTCCAGCGAACGATCTTGCAATCTCCGTCCAGCAGCGCGGCGATCGTCGTGAAGTGCGGATAGACCCGGTCCGGTGCACGGTCGGCCGTCGCCGCCACCGCCTTGCCGGCGGCGAAGCGCTCAGTCCCCTTCGGCGCGGCCATTCGCTGCACAGCCGCCGCGACCTGCGATCGCGTGAGCATTCGAGCCGGCGGTTTCCGGCGTGGTGAAACAAGCTTGCTCATGACCTTCTCCCTGCCCCCACTGAGGTTCGTCTCATGCATTATACTCCTCGAGGTCTCTCGACAGTCGAGGCGATGGAGCACCGCCGAGCGGCGGTTCGCGGCGCCCGGGCAGTGGGCCGATCCGGCGCGTCGTGTAGTCGGTTGCCGTTCGCGGGCTTTCCGAACCCGCCGCGCCAAGCGGCGGGGTGAGGTTCGATGATTGGCGGCGTTTCCACGCGACGACGTCACCCCGCCGCTTGGCGCGGCGGGTTCGGACAAACCGATCGGCCGCGGCGCACACCGGGATGCGCTCGTCCGCGCCGACTAGTGGTGTCTAGTCGCGAAACCACATCCGCAACCCCTGGAACAAGAGCATGAGTGTCGTCGCAAAGACAGCATCCGCAGACGCCTGCCCGCTCCTCATCGCCGGCGAGTGGGCCGGCTCAAACGCCACGCGCTTCGCCGACGTCTGGAACCCCTCCAGCGGCGAGGTGATCGCCCGCACGCCGCTGTGCGAAGCCGACGAAATCGATCGGGCCGTACAGGCGGCGGCGAAGGCGTTTCC
The DNA here is from genome assembly GCA_007859745.1 of Phycisphaerae bacterium RAS1. NCBI lineage: Bacteria > Pseudomonadati > Planctomycetota > Phycisphaerae > Phycisphaerae bacterium RAS1. Next base: position 115,358 of record SMLU01000004.1, read on the forward strand.
GGCGTGGCGCGAGACGCCTGCGCCCGACCGCGCCCGCGTCATGTTCCGCTTTCGCGAGCTGCTGGCCCGCGACGCGGAAAACCTGGCCCGCATCGTCACGCGCGAGCACGGAAAAACGCTGGCCGAGTCGCGCGCCTCCGTGCAGCGCGGGCTCGAAATGGTTGAATTCGCCTGCGGCCTGCCGGCGCTGCTGGCCGGAGAGATCGTCGAGAACCTCGCTCCCTCGGTCGATTGCGAGACGGTGCGGCATCCGCTGGGCGTTGTCGTCGGCGTCACGCCGTTCAACTTCCCGGCGATGGTCCCGCTGTGGATGTTCCCGAACGCGCTGGTGTGCGGAAATTGCTTCGTGCTCAAGCCGTCGGAGCGCGTGCCGCTCTCCGCCATTCGCCTCGGCGAGCTGCTGGTTGAAGCCGGTGTGCCGGCGGGCGTTTTTTCGATCGTCCACGGCGACCGGGTCGCGGTTGACGCCCTGCTCACCCACCCGCTCGTCCAGGCGATCTCGTTTGTCGGCTCGACCACGGTCGCGCGCCACATCTACACCACCGGGACGGCACACGGGAAACGCGTGCAGGCCAACGGCGGCGCGAAGAATCACATCATCATCATGCCCGACGCCGACCTCGACCTGACCGTTCCGGCGCTGCAGGCCGCGGCTTTCGGCTGCGCCGGCGAGCGCTGCATGGCCGCCAGCCTGGCCCTGCCGGTCGGAAACATCGCGGACGAGCTCGTCACGCGCCTCGCCGGCGCCGCCGCGACGATGCGCGTCGGCCGCACGGACATCGGCGCTGACGTGGACATGGGCCCGCTGATCACCCGCGCGCACGCCGACCGCGTACGGGCCCACGTCGACACCGCCCAGAGCGAGGGCGCCCGCGTGGTGACCGACGGCCGCACGACGCGCGTCGCCGACGCTCCCGGCGGTTTCTTTTTCGGCCCGACCGTTGTTGATCACGTGAAACGCGGCATGAGAATCGCGCGCGACGAGGTTTTCGGCCCGGTGCTGAGCGTCACGCGCGTCGGCTCGCTCGACGAAGCGCTGGCGCTCGGCGACGCCTGCGAATACGGCAACGGCGCGGTGATCTACACGCGCAGCGGCCGCGCGGCGCGCGAGTTCAAGCGCCGCTTCAACGCCGGCATGATCGGCGTCAACGTCGGCGTCCCGGCCCCGATGGCGTGGTTCCCGTTCACCGGCTGGAACGCATCGTTCTTCGGCGATCTGCACATCCAGGGGCGCGAGGGAATGCTGTTCTACACGCAGCAGCGCATGACGATGACGCGCTGGCCTGAATCGCGCGACAAGTTTGACCCTGTTTGGCGGCCGGGGAAAGCATAGCGCGCACGCGAGTTTGCCCATTTTTCCGGGCGGGCGGCCTTTCTGTCCTAACTCGCCGCGCCAAGCGGCGGGTTGACGATCATGAGCGATCGGCCCCACGCAGGCCGCGGGCGTCACCCCGCCGCTTGGCGCGGCGGGTTCGGACAAGCGCGCAGGCTTGCGTGGGGTCTTTGGGCACACCCGGGGTATGGTCGGCCGCGCTCGCTATTTCGCCGGACTGCGATTAGATTGCCACATTGTTCCGATCCGGCGATGGTCTGGCCGGCCCGGTCTGTACTCGATCGCATCGCTCTGCGGCCCCCGTCGCCGAACCGGCCTGCCGACCGGCTGGCCAATACGGTCTGACCTGTCGGCGGGCTGCAAAGGAATTACCTTTGATATATGACTCGCCGCGCGCCGTGCGTTTCGCCGTCGCGGCCCTGGCCGGCGTCGCAATTCTCGCGCCGTCCGGCTGCATCAGCGAACAATCGTTCAAGATGCAGCCCGGCGACGTGGTCCACGCCAGCACCATCGGACGACCGGACGGACCGGTTTCGACGCGCGCCTGGCTGGCCGAGACTCACCGCGAGCTGGCGCATCTGCTTCCGCAAGGCGACGCCCCCGCCCTGCTCGACGCCGACTTCGCCGACACGGACGGCCGGACCACCGACGTCTATCGCCATTTCAGCCTTGATCCGAACAAGCTGAGCATGATCTTCGCCAATTGGGACGGCCTGATCCACAGCGCGCAGGCCTTCGCCGGTCCCTACGGCGGCGACGCGGCGGCCGCCTGGCCGCAGTTCGAGGAAACCTGGATCCCGGTCACGGACGAAATCAGCCTCTGTGGACGACTCGGCATCGTCCGAACCGACGACGGCGTCCCGGCGTCGGCCGACTGTATCGTCATCGTTCCCGGACTGCTGGCCGACAACGCCGTCAAGCGCAACGCCGACCTGGCCAGCGCCCTGCTTCAGGCCGGGCATCACGTCCTGGCGCTCGAGCCGCGCGGTCACGGCCAGACCGACACTCGCTTTCCCAACGTCGGCGACGATTTCGGCGTGCTGTCGGTTGGCGACCTGATTGTCGTTTCCGAGTGGCTCGAAGCGCTGCCCTTTGTCCGGCACACCGGCCTGGTCGGTTACTGCTGGGGCGGCAACCAGGCGCTGCTCGCCGCCTGGTTCGACGGCCGCGGCGAGACGGACCCGAGCATCACCGACGGCCTGGCGCCCTACCTTCGCCCGCTCTCGGCGCGGCGGCACTTTGAGGCCGGCATCCTCGCGTTTTCGCCGGTGATCCGCTTTGAGGACCTGATCGATAAACTCGAGCGGCCCTGGACGGTGCTCTCGCGACCCGAGCTGGCGACGGTGCAGTCGATCATCCGGGATCGCATGACTTACAAGGGGCATCCCGAAATCAGCGGCAGCCTGCGAAAGTTGATCGTCTTTGAAAGCGCGCATTGCGGCGTGCGTTACGCTGATCTTGTCGTTGATGGGCTTCGCTTCCTGCGATTCCTGCCCCACCGCGACCTGCCCGCGAGCGACAAGCTCGGAAAAGCCCGCGTGCCGGTGCTGATCGTGCACGGCGCCAACGACCCGCTCGGCTCGGCGCAAGACGTCGCCGACCTGATCACGGGTGAAGCCAACACCAACGTCGCGGCGCTGATTCTGGCCGGGGGCGGACACAACGGATTCGCGGCCTACGCCCGCTCCTACTATTTCAGCCTGATCGTCAACTACTTTGATGCGCGCCACGGCGCCGCGGCGTGCATCGAGGCCGGCGCCGCACGCATGGCTCGCCGACCCGACGACGGCGCCGCGCCACTTGTCACACGCCCTGGGGCCGCTTCGTCCGTCGGTGCTGATGGGCGACCGCGCGCCCGCGTGATCGTGGACTGAGGGGGGAGTGCGGGCGTCTGAAACTTCAGACTTCTTCATGTGGAACGCGCAACTTGCCCGTTCCTGAGACCGCGGGGGCGGGCGAGACGCCCGTCCCACCCAATCGGAGCGACCCGTGACGCGACCTGGTCTTTGCGTACTGGCGTGTTTCATCGGCGGTTGGGCATCGATGCAGACAGCCGCGCCGCCGACCACTCAACCGTCCACGGAGAAACCGATGAGACTCGGCAATTTCTCGGTCAGCCTAGCGGTCAAGGACCTCGCAGCGTCACGCGCCTTCTACGAGAAACTCGGCTTTCGCGCGATCACCGGTAACGGCAAGAACTGGCTCATCCTGCAGAACGAAACCGCCACGATCGGGCTGTTTCAGGGGGCGTTCGAAAAGAACATTCTGACGTTCAATCCCGGCTGGGACCGCAGCGGCGCCACCTTGCCCGACTTCGACGACGTGCGCGACATTCAGAAAGCGCTCAAGGCGCGCGGCCTCACCCTGGCAATCACCGCCGATGAATCGACAACCGGCCCGGCGAGCTTCACCCTCGTTGATCCGGACGGGAACCAGGTCCTTGTTGATCAGCATGTGCCCAGGCCGGGCAAGTAGCTTCCTCGACCGGGCGTGCAGAGTTCGGCATTGCACGAGCGGCCCGCGGGACGACTCAAACCCGGCCTGTTTGCGGCCCCGCGCCGCCCCCAGATTGCCACGCATGACGCTTGACTGTCTCCAGCTCACTGAATCCCCGGCCGGCGTCGAATTCCAGATCAAGGTCGTCCCCGGCGCGTCGCGCGACCGAGTCGCCGGAGTGCTCGGAACGGCGTTGAAGATCGCCGTTTCCGCCCCGCCGGAGGCCGGGAAGGCCAACGCCGCGATCATCGAACTGCTCGCGGCACGACTGGCGGTCCGCCGGAAGGACGTCGAAATCGTGTCCGGGCACACGCAGGCGCGGAAGCGCATTCGCGTTGCCGGCGTCAGCGCGGTTGAAGTTCGTCAGAGATTGAGGCAGAGCGACGGCTAGACTTCAGGGCTTTTCGGCCGGGGGCTTGGGCGGGGGAACTTTCTGGATTGACAGGTTGCGGTAATACGCCTCCTTCGCGAAACGCGCGTGGTCGGCCTCGGCCTCGGCTTCCGTGCGATACTTGCCGAGCGTGACCGTCTGGCCGTCGCCGGCGATGCCGACGATGCGAAAGAGGATCGGGGGCAATGGTGCTTTCATTCGCGCAGTTTACGTAAAAGCCGGCGAACTAGCCAGTGATCGCGGCCGCCCGACCGGCACGCGTCAGCGCGGGTGTGACTGGAGGTATTGCCGGCCTGGGCCGGCATATCTGTCCGAACCCGCCGCGCCAAGCGGCGGGGTCGACCTCCCCGCCCTTTGAGGCGCCACTCGCCAAGGCTCGTCAACCCGCCGCTCGGCGCGGCGGGTTCGGAAAAACGGCCCGGCCGGCCCACACGTTACTGCGCCGGCAACCCCTTTTTTTCGCATTCGTTTCTCAGCATCGCGACAATCGGCCCGAACACCTTGCGATTCGCCTCATCCAGTTCCGCCAGTTCCTCGTGTGCCGCCAGGAGCAGCCGCAGGGCCTGCGGATCGTTTCTCACGAGCTCGGGGCAGACCATCTGCCGCAGCTCCCGCGGCGCTGCGACCTCGCCGAATTCCAGCAGCTTCGTCAGCCCCATCGTTCCGAAGTTCTTGTGGCACTCCTCCCCGCAGTGCGCAATGGTCAGCTTGCCGCCGCCCGCCCGTGTGCGGCGCAGCAGCCCCACTAGCCAGCCGGCAAACGTGCTGTCCACCCACCGGCAATCCTGGACGTCGATTACGACGCGCGGGGAGTCGTGGTGCGTGCTCAGATACGCGGCGACCAACTGCTCCGCGCTCGGGCACACGCGGTTCGTCGCCGTCCCCTCAAAGCGGATGAATAGCTCGCCGGCGGACGTTCCGAACGAAATTCGGGGCGAGGCAGCGGCGTCCATTGATTGCGCCTCCGGTTGGTTGCGTGCGACTTTCGCGATCTTGATCGGCCGCACTATAGTCTACCTTCGGCCAGGCCTCGCGGAGAACAAGTATGAAGCGCAGGACTGTCGCGATCGTAGGAGCTTCAGCCGACCGCACCAAGTACAGCAACAAATCCGTCCGCGCCCACGTGCAGCAGGGGTGGGACGTGTACCCGGTCAATCCCAAAGGCGGCGAGGTCGAGGGACTGAAGGTCTACACGTCTCTGCGCGACGTCCCGGTGGCGCTCGACCGCGTCACGATCTACTTGCCGCCCGCCGTCGGCGTGAAACTCCTGCCCGACATCGCCATGGTCAAACCGGCGGAGTTCATGGTGAATCCCGGCGCGGAGAGCGACGAGCTGCTGGCTGAGGCGGAGCGGCTCGGCTTATCGCCGATCCTGGCGTGCAGCATCGTCTCCGTCGGCATGACGCCGGCCGAGCTGCCGGAGCGCTAGCCGTCGCGCCGCTGCTGGGCGGCCTGCTGATGACCAGCCAGGACGGGCGCGTGCTCAGCTACCGCCCGGCCCCACCCCACGGAAGCGCGTAAGCAGACAGCAACTCAAGACCCGCTCCCTCACGGTCGCGGCTCGGATGGAATCGTGCGGTAGCTTCAAGTCATCGGACGCGCGGTGAATCCAGGCTCAGTCGTCAAGCTCCTTCGCCGCGCGCGGCTTGCTCCGCTCCGGCATCCGCTCCGGCGGAACATGCATGTACGCCAGCACGTCCGCGAGGATCGCGCCCACCGCCGGCGCCGCGACCGTGCCGCCGTAGTACTTGCCCGACGAGGGCTTGTAGAGAGACACCAGCGCCACAACGCGCGGGTCGTCGCTCGGCGCCCCGCCCACGAACGATCCGATGTACTTGCCGGGAATGTAGCCGCGCCCGCCGGGCCGCGCGATCTGGGCGGTGCCCGTCTTGCCGAAGACCTGCCAATCGGGAATCGCGGCCGACTTGCCGGTCCCGTCCGTCACCGTTTCGACCAGCGCCTGCCGCCGGAAGAGCAGCGCCGTGGACGGCTCGAGCACGCGGCGGATCGCAATCGGCTCGGATGTGTCCGAAAGCGTCTCACCGTCGGAGCTGATCACGCCGCGCACGATCCGCGGCCGATACAGCACCCCGCCGTTGCAGAAAACGGAAAACGCCGTGGCGATCTGAATCGGCGTGAGGGCGATTTCCTGCCCGATCGGAATCGACTGCGTGGAGAACGGCCCCCAGCGCGAGAAATCCTGCACCAGCCCGGTGTGCTCGCCGGGCAGCTCGATGCCGGTCGCATCGCCGAAGCCGTAGGAGCGCACATACCGGCAAAGCCGCTCGTTGCCCAGGCGTGAGCCGAGCAGCGCCATGCCGATGTTGCTCGACTTGCTGATCACCTCGTGCAGCGCCAGCGAGCCGTACGTGTGCGTGTCGTGGATGGTCCGGCTGCCAAACTGCCGCGCCGGTCCGTTGACGGCGAAGATTTCGTCCATCCGCACGCGCTGCTCGTCGAGCGCGATGGACGCGATGAACGGCTTGAAGATGCTACCGGGTTCATAGCTGTCCGAAACGCTGCGATTGCGCAGCTTCTCCTGGGCTGCCGCCAGCGCCGCGCCCGCCAGTCCCGGCGCGATCGGCTCGCGCGGGTCGAAATCGGGTACGACGGCCATTGCCAGAACCTCGCCCGTCTGCGGGTCCATCACGACCGCCGCGCCCCACTCGGCCTTGAACTGCTCCACGGCCGTGCGCAGGTGCTCCTGCGTGCGCTCCTGGATATGTGCGTCGATCGTCAGCACGACGCTGGCGCCCATGTGCGGCGCGACGTACTCGTCCGGCAGCGTTTCCACCCGCCGCCGCAACACGTCGACGATCGCCGAGCGGCGGCCGTCGCGGCCGGTCATCTCCTCGTTGAATGCCTGCTCGATGCCGGCCAGCCCGTTCTGCTCCGCGCCCACGAACCCGATGATGTGCGCGGCCAGCGCGCCTTGCGGATAGTCGCGCACCGGTTCGTAGCGCACCGCGAACGCCCGCAGGTGCCGCCCGGCCCGCAGCGCGCTGAACCGCGCCAACTCGTCCTCGCTCACGCCGCGCTTGACCCATGCGAAGCCGCGCTCGGCTTTTTCGACCAGTTCCTGCTCCAGCGCGGACGGTTCGAGCCTCAACACGGGGGCGATGCTATAGGCCGCGAAGCGGGGATTCTCGATCTGCGAGGGATCGGCGTAGATCGAGGGTCTGCGAACACTGCCCGCCAGCACGCGCCCCTTCGTATCCAGGATTTCGCCGCGCTGCGCGGGGATCGGTGTGGTCGCTGTGTGCTGACCGGCCGCCCGGCGGCGCAGCTCCTCGCCGCGATTCTGCTCCAGCCACGCCAGCCGCCCGGCCCCGCCGGCCAGCAGTGCGGAGACGATCAGGAAATGCAGCGCACGCATGAGACCCTCGGTAATGTGATCCGAGTCGCGCGCGTCAGCAAGCGGCTTCAAGCTTCCGCTCCCTCACGGTCGCGCTCGGAACACTGGCGTCGGACCTCCGCGTGCGACGCCGAATCGTCGAATCGCCGTCGGACACAGAGGTCCGACGCTACAGGCTCGCTACTCGCCACTCCTGAATCGGCCTATGGCTTTTTGGCCTTCGTCGGGTTCTTCTGCCGCGGGGGCAGGCGGACTTTTCCATCGTCCTTGTCCGGCTTTTTCTTCGCGGCCTCTTCGGCGCTGTCTGCCATACGCATTTCCTGTACGCGCTCGCGGATGTGAGCCGGATTGCGCCAGCGGGCAAGCTCCATTTCGCGTTGCTGCAACTCCTGCCGTGCCGCATCGATTTTCTGCTCGATCAGCGACGTCTCGTACTGCATGCGCGTCGTCTCGGCCCGCAGAATCACCGCCGCCAGCAAGATGCACAGCGCGCCGCCGAGAATGACGATCGTCCGCGTTAGCGTCATGCTTCAGAAGTGTACCCGCTCCAGCCTGCCGCATCCGACCAGACGAATCTGGGAGCCGGCGCTGATCGTCGCGGGTCCTTCGCCGGCGCTTCGCTCACCCCGTCCGCGGTCCGCCGCGTCCGGCGGCGGATTTGCCTGATTTACCCTTGTCACGCGCCGCGGGCTTGGGCGCCGCCTTGCCGCCGCCGTCACGTCGCGGCGTCGCGGCGGCCGACTTCGAGCGCGGGTTGCGACTCGGCTCCGCCGACGCGACGGTCTTCTGGTTCGGATCGGGAATCGTCAGTTCCTGGCCAGCCAGAACGCGATCCGCCCGGCCGCGCAGGGCAGGGTTGGCCGCGAGAATCAGCTTGACCATCCGCCCGTCATCGCTGCCCAGCTCACGTTTGGCGATCTTCGACAGGCTCTCGCCCGCCGCCACACGCACGAGTCGCGGAAACGCCGCCGCCGCCGCGTTCGACGCCGCCGGCGTCTCGGCGGGCGAGTCGGTCACTCCCGCGACCACCAGAGCCTGCGACTCGCTCGGCAGTGAGTCGTCGGTCGCGTTCAGCGCCACGTCCCTCGCCGGCTCGATGGCGCGCTGCAGCGGAGGAAGGGCAGGACCGTCGCGGTCCACCGGCGCCAGCGTCACGAATTCCGTCGCCCCCTGCGGCTCGATCACCGAGGGAGGCGTATGAACTGCGCTGGGGCGCGCAAACGCATCGGGCGAAACGCGCCCGGCTTCGACATCGCGGCTCTTCACCGCTCCGTCGCCAGGCTCGCCGGTCGTGGTCGGCTGAGCCCGCGTCGGTATGACGCCGCCACCGCTTCCGGGCAGCGCCACCTGGTTCACGGCCCATGTCATGCCGCCGATGAACAGCAGGCACACCATGAGGGCCGCCTTCACGCTCATCACCATTGCTCGCTCCCGTTCGAAAGGCCAAATGCCAAAGTGCCAAGTGCCAAGTGCCAAGTGAAACGCGAAGGTTCGGCCGCTGGCCCTTGGCCCTTAGCCTTTGGTATTCGGCCGTCTCCGTGCCACACGCAGCTTCGCGCTGCGGCTGCGTGGGTTTGTGCCGCGCTCGCGAGGCGACGCGACATCGGGCCGGTCGGTCAGCTCTTCCAGCAGCCCCGCGGCGCATGCGTCACGCAGCGAGCGCTTCACCAGCCCATCCTCAATACTGTGGAACGAAATCACCGCCAGGCGGCCGCCCGGCGCCAGGTGCTCCGGAGCGACCGCGAGAAACCGCTTCAGATTGTCATACTCATCGTTGACCGCGACGCGCAGCGCCTGAAACACGCGCGTCGCCGGGTGCGTCTTGCCGCTGCGGGCGCCGCCTTCGCCGACGACCGCCGCTTCCACCGCGCGAGCCAACTGAAGCGTGGTCGTGATGCGTCCGCTGTGACGTGCATGGCAGATGCGCTTGGCGATCTTGCGGCTCAGCCCCTCCTGACCGAACTCGTAGAACAGGTCGGCCAGCTCGCGCTCGCCCAGACCGTTCACGAGGTCGATCGCCTTCTTCTTCTGGTCCTGGTTAAACCGCATGTCCAGCGGCCCATCCCGATCGAACGAAAACCCGCGAGCCGGGTCCGCCAACTGCGCCGAGTTCACCCCGAGATCCAAAAGCAGCAATTCCACTCGCTGCAGACCGCGCGTCTTCAGGACCTCTGTGAACTCGGCGTAATTGGCCTTGACCAGCTCAACCGCGCCGCCAAATTCCGCCAGGCGCCGCCGCGCCGAAGCCAGAACCAAGTCGTCCAGATCCAATCCGATGAACCGTCCGCCGGGCAGAATCCGCGGGAGAATCGCGGCCGCGTGTCCGCCCAAGCCGACCGTCCCGTCCAGCACAACCTGTCCGGGCTGCGGATCGAGGTGGCGCAGCACTTCCGCCACCAGCACCGGCTGGTGTTCAAACTGTGTTTCATTCACGAAAACATCCCCGGGTCAGACCGCACCCGGGCCGGAACTGGCCCGCGACGTCTGGACGTGCCGGTCGCGGGCGGATACAAGATGCGCCTTCGCCTCACGGCGAAGAAAACGCCCGTCGCCGGCCTTCCATGGCCGGCGACGAGCAGGAGCTGGCGGAGCATCCACTGAACCGCCATGCGGAAAGCGGAAGCGTCATGCTTCCGTGCCGAGGCGCCTCGGCGTAAAGCGCCTGCGGCTTCCGCGTTCTGCCTTGAGGGAGCGGCGATGCCGGCGATACCGACATCGCCGCGTGAGGACCCTCTTCGAAACCCAACTTATTCGCGTCGGCCCCTGGCTTCGTCGCCCGGGCCGGTGAATTCGTCCATCAGCTCCTTGGAGAGCTCTTCGAAGCACTCGTGCAGGCTGGCCGACTTTTCGTGGTACGCGGCGTAGTTGGCCTTTTCGAATGCTTCGTAGTCGCTGCGATTCCAGAGCTCCAGATGATCGACGTTGCCGACCATCGTCACCTCGCGACCGATTCCGTTGGCCTTCAGCAGCCGGTCCGGAATCAGCGCCCGCCCGCTGGCGTCGGTCTCGAGCAGCGCGCTCTGCGAATTTACAAAGAGCAGGCCGCCAGGGAACTCGCGAAACTTCTCGCGCGAAGCGCGTGCCCGGGCCAGCAACTTCTCCCAGACCCGCTCGGGATAGAGCACCAGCGTCCCGCTGCGCGGTCCGACGGTGGCATAGAGCGACGTTCCGATTCGATCGTTAAGCGACTTGCGAACCGCCGCGGGAACCGACATCCGCGACTTCTCATCGATGTTGAGGTCGAATTTGCCGACGAAGGCTGCCATCGATGATTGTGCATCCGGAAGATCGTGCCACTTTCTGCCACTTCTTCCCTCTCTACGGGAAAATATACCACGTTACTTAAGCGATGCAAGCGCACGCGAAAAAAAAATCGCGCAGAATTTCACCTGACCGCCCCATCACGCCGGGCGGCGCGTTAGCACGACTGCGTTGACTGCTCACACCTCTACCGCCTATTGGTTCGGCGCACCGCCCATGCCCCGTAGGATGTGTGTCGGAGGTGAATAATGTCGCGTTGATCGTAGCGAGACGTCAACCCGCCGCTTGGCGCGGCGGGTTCGGAAAGAGATCGCGCGAGCCGCCTGGCGCGGGCGGCGCGGTCCAGGCCCCCGCCACGCACACGTCGCGCACGCACTCGCGGCCAGCGCCGAGAAGCCAGCTTGCCAGCAGCGTCTGCGACGTCCAGCCGTCGAGCGTCGGCGCGTCGAGATCAATCGTGAGAAAATCCGCCGCCGCCCCAACGCAAATCTCGCCGACACGGACAGGCGCAGCCGGCAAAGCAGAGCCGTGCACTCGTCTGATTCCGTCCAGGCCTAACGACACCGCTCCGTTGCTCGTGCCGCAGCGCCATAGCCGCCGCGCCAGTTCGCCGTCGGCCTCCTTGCAGACGCCGCGTTTTTCGGCCCGCAGCCGCTGCACGAACTCCAGCCAGCGCAGCTCTTCCGCGAAATCGATGCGGATGTTCGAGTCGCTGCCGATGCAGACGCCCGCGCCAAGCTGCTGGATCAGCCCCCCTTCCGCGATCCCGTCGCCCAGGTTCCCCTCCGTCAGCGGGCACACGCCGATGTGTGCGCCGCTGGCCAGATAGCGCCGCAGGTCGGGCGGAGTCGAATGTGTCGCGTGGATGATCGTGTCGCGCGGCCCGAGCGGCGTATTGTCCAGCAGCCACACCAGCGGACTCACCCCCAGCGCCGCCCGCACCTCTTCGATCTCCTTCCGCTGCTCCTCGATGTGAGTATGGCAGACGACGCCGCGGCGATCGGCTTCCGCCTTGAGCGACTTCAGATCGTCCGGCGGCACGGCTCTCAGGCTGTGCGGCGCCAAGCCGATCGATTGTGTGCGCGGGTCGAGCAGCTTCTCCAGGCGCTCGAACTGCCGCACAAACCGCTCCACATCCGGGGTCGCGAAGCGCCGCTGCCCGCCGACGAGCGGTTTTCCCACGCCGCCGGTTTTGTAGAAGCACAGCAGCAGAACGAGCCGGATGCCGGCTTCCTTCGCGGCCTCGATTACCAGCTCATCCAGGGCAAAATCCTGGGCATCGATATCCGCGTGATGCACATAGTGAAACTCTCCGACGGTTGTGATGCCGGCGGCGAGCATTTCGCGAAACGCGTGCAACGTGATTCGCTTGAACGTCGGCGGATCGAGGCGCTCCACCAACCCGTACATGGCTTCGCGCCACGACCAGAAATCGCCCATCCCCGCCGGATAGCTCTCTCCGAATCCGCGCAGCGCCCGCTGAAACGCGTGGCTGTGGACATTGACGAACCCGGGCAACAGCGCGCGACGATGCAGGCGCGCCGCCGCGCAGCGCTCCGACGCGGAGCGCTCCGACGCGGAGCGCTCCGGCGATCGGCCCTCATCGGAGGACGGGCCTGTGCTGGGGGACCGTCCTCCGGCCGGTCTTTCTTCGTCAGGGCTCGCGAATTCGATCGCTGCGATGCGCCCGTCGTCGCCAATCTGAATGCGTACGCCCGGGCGAAACACGCCGTCAATCAGCGTCCAATCGGCTTCAATCCAACTTGGAGGCATGACGGGAAGTGTAACCGGTAGCGGCCGGCCCCCGTGCCGGCGTAGTCCGAGACCGATCGACCGGCTGGAAGCCGATACCACAAGCTGGAAGGCGATACCACAAGCTGGAAGCGGATACCACGGTCAACGGCCGGCACGGGGGCCGGCCGCTACCGCAGGAAGCTCTTTCCCCGCAGCCGGCGGATCATCGCGAGCTGCCCGGCGTGAAACGCCTCGTGCCGCGAGCAGTGACTCACGGCCCCGAGCTTGTCGCGATAGTGCGGGTGAATCGAGCCGTTCGCGCCAAAGGCCGGCTCTGCCAGCGCCGCATCACTCATGCCGCGAATCGCGACCAGCGTTTTCTGATGCGTCTCTTCCATCACGCCGCGAACGTCGTCGACCCGCGGGTAAGGACGCTCGCTCGTGCCGGCGACCGGGCCGCCGATCTGAAAGTGCTTCGCGAAGGCGTCATCCACGACGCTCGTGCCCAGGCAGCGCTGGTGAATCAGCACGTTCTGCGAAACCGCGAGGTGCCCGCACAGCCACAGCGCATGCGCCAAGCCCGGCGCCGGCTGAAAACCCCAGTCCCCCTCGCCGAAATCAGCCAGGAGCCGCTGCGTCCAGTCGCGCGTGTAGTGAAGCTGCTCCGCCAGGACCGGCCCGAGCCCCATGATCAGTGCTGCTCCCCCGCATCGCTGGCCACGGGCGCTTTCTCCGCCGGCGCCGCGGTGCGCGGCGCAGGCTCATTTGCCGGCGCTCGCAGTTTCGGCTTGGGGGGGTCGTCGCCGCTGGTCGTGTCCTTCAGGTCGTCGCCAACGTCTTTGAGGCCCTTTTTGAATTCGTTGAACGCTCGCCCCAGAGAGCGGGCCACATCCGGGAGGCGGTTGCCGAAGAGCAGCAACGCGACGATGCCAATGACCAGCCAGTGCATCGGACTGAACCAGCCCATGTGCGTCCCTCACGTGTAGCCGACGCTCGCGCGCGTCGCCGGCGGGCCATCGCCGCATCGACCGCTCCGGTTGCAGCGCGCTGCGGCGACCCCCTGCACGGCCATCAGCGCCACACGCGTGACGCCGCAGGGATTATCAGATTCTATCCGCTCCAAGTCAAAGGCGGCGTCCGGAATCGGGCTCCATCCCGATAGAGGTTGCGATCAGCGGCGTCTCTCCGAACCCGCCGCGCCAAGCGGTGGATTGATGATGGTCTGCGATCGGGGCCTCACAGGCCGCGGGCGTCACCCCGCCGCTTGGCGCGGCGGGTTCGGAAAGAAAAGCGGCAGCCCGGAAAATCGGGCGCAACCGGCCGCGCCGACGGCGGCTGCGATGGGTGGCTTTCTTTCGGGCGCTCGAAGTAAAATATGCGCGCCCGGGCGGCGAATACGTCTGCAAACACCACGGTCCGGAGACGCGCGATGATCAACCTGTGCATATTCGGCGGTCACGGCGGCCAGCTTGGATCAACCAAGCGGATCTTCGTAACCGTGTTTGGCGGCTGCGAACTGAAGCGGCCGACCCTGGCGCGGCAGATCATCGACATGAAGCGCGCGGGGGTCGAGAACTTGCGTCCGAAAACCTACTTCTTCCTGACGCTGTTCGGGGGAACATCCATCAAGTCACCCACGCTTGCGGAGGAGTACATCGCGCTCCAGGACGCACTACGCGCCGGGCTGCTCACGACCGCGGAATGGGATCGGGCGGTCGGCCACATCGCCGCCCTGGATGGATTCGAGGCCGCCTCGCTCACGCTCTTCGGCGGGTTCGACACCAACGAGCTGCCGACGGAAGACGAGGAGCTGGACGCGCTGGCGGTGCAGCGGCAGATCGGCAACATCCCCAGCAGCGTGACCGATACGCTGATGCTGGCGATCGGCCAGGGCGGCGCGCAGCGGCCGGCGGTAATCCGCCGGGCGACCGGCGCGGCGATCGCGTAGAGATGCAACATTCAGAATTCGGAATAACCGTCTCTTCGGTCCGAGCCGCGCGCGTGAGCAAGCGGTTCTCATCGCTCCGCTCCCGCACGGTCGCGGCTCGGACATAAGAACCGCTCCCTCACGGTCGCGGCTCGGAAATGTCGCGGCTCGGATAGAGGCTCAATTCGGCGCCGATGGATCGCGAATAATCAGTACCGCCGGCGCGACGGAGATGTTGTCGGCTTCCTGCCCGGCGTCCGCGTCGATGTAGGCGAAGAAGTGATACGTGCCGGGGGCGAGCGTGCCGGGAATCTGCCAGTTGAACGTGTCCTGAACGCCGTCGGCCCCGGCGTCGCGATTGGCCAGGATTTCGATCTCGGCGATGTCGTCCGCGCTGCCCGCCTCGTTCTGGGCCGGAGTCGCGTCGTCGTCCACGGTGATGCGGATCAACCCTTCGCCGTCGGGATCATCGTCACGCCAGGTGATGCTCACGAAACTGCCGGGCGTGCCGGTCACATTCGTCCCCGGCGTCAGCAATGCGATCAACGGCTGGTTGTCGCTGGCGCGGCGGAACACGAGCCCCTCGCCGGGCTTGGTCGTGGGCGTGGCCGTGCCGGCGCTGGAGACGATGAGCGGGCGGTAGATTCCGTTCGCGACGCGCTGGCCGGCCGCATCCAGCCCATCCCAACTGAACACGTCCGTCTCGGTGCCGGCGGAGACGAAGCGTTGCGAGAGAATCGTGATTTCGTTGCCGTTGGCGTGGTTGTCGTCCGTGTCAATCTTGATGTCGATCAGGACGTCGTCGAACTGGTTCACGCCGAATTCGATCCGCAGCGCGTCGTCGGTCTCGAGGAAGGTTGTGTCTTCGGCCGGTTCGCGGATGCCCAGCTCGACCGTGCCGTTGTCGTTGTCATTGTCGTTGCTGTTGCTGTTGTCAGCGGCCTCTACCGTGATCGTCGCCAGACCGTTGACGGTCGACTCGGCGTTCACCACGTCCGACAGCCGCGCGAACAGGTTGTACGTGCCGGCGTCGACCTTGGCGTCCGCTGAGTTCTTTCCATCCCATTCGAACGAATCCTCCTCCGCTTCCTCGGGCAGGTCTTGTTCGAGAATCGTGGTCTCATTGCCATTGCCGTGATCGGAGTCAACGTCGATCGCCAGCACGAGCTTGCCGTTTCCGCTGGCGTCCCCGCCGGTCCACGCGATGTTGACGGTGCCGCCATCGGGCAGGTTGACGGCCGCGGCCGGCTCCGTAAAGGAAAAGGTCGGGGCGGCGTCGAGCGTGGCCTTGCCGGGCGCGACGGTCGTGCGCGTCGTGGTGTCGACCGTGATCTCCGCACCGATCGAGTAAACACCGGGCGCAAAGCTCTTGGTGTTCCAGGTCACCATCTGATCCGTGAGCGTGGTCGTTACGGTCACGCCGCTCACCAGGTTGGTGCGCGTCAGGTCCTCGCGCGATTCGACGAAGATGGTCGCCAGCGCCGTGGCGTCTTGGTTGTTCGAGGCGCTCCAGCGGATTGGCAGGACCGAGCCTTCGGGAATCGAAACGTCTTCGGTCGGCGTCAGAACCGCGATGGCGACCGTGTTGGGCGAAGGGGTTTGCGTTTCGCTCAGATTCAGGAGAGGACCACACGTCGAGCCGGTCAGAAGCCAGAACCCCGCCACAAGTGAGACCAGTGCGATTCGCATCGGGAGACCTCTTCTGCCATTGCCGCGGCTGACGCCCGCCTGCGGCGACACGTAACTCGACGTACGTCCATTATTTGCCGTTCCACGAGACCGTCAAGCAGACCGGCCAGAGGCCGGTCCCCCATTATTCGGCCGGTCCTCGGTTCGGCCAGTCCCCGAAGTTGGCCTCCGCCGGCACCCCACGTCCGGCACGCCCTGACGGACGCTTTCCGAAGGTCGTGGACGCCGCTAAGATTCATCGGCCGCAAGCTGTCGATAAGTGTGATGATACCGCGGTTGTCGCGGCCGGTGTTTGCGGGCGTCGAGGGCTTCTCGTGAGCGTTGCCAAGAGGGTGCTGCCGGGCGTCGCCGCTGCCGGCCTGGCCTTTGCACTTCAGGCCGGCGGAGGTTGCACCGATACAACGCTCTTTCTGAACCAGACCGCCGAACGGACCGGCAACGTCACCCTCCAGTTTGTCAACAACACGGGCTTCCGGGCGGCCTTCACCTTCGGCTCGTTCGACTCGCTCGACCGCATTAACCCCGGCGTTGTCCAGCTGCAGCAATTGCGCGTCGAGGCCAACACCTCCAGCGCCGCCGTGAACCTGACGTGTCGCCGCAATATCGCCCTGGCCACGAAGGAGTTCGTCGACCGCGTCATCGAGACCGACACCGACAACAGCACGGCGAATTTCGATCGCGATGCGTTCGGCGAGGTGGTGAACTTCTCGGACGCGCCCGCCAATTCCGAATTCGCCTCGCAGCCCACGGCGGGGACTGCCAAGGGGCGCGAAGTGCTGCTGGGGGTGGACTACAGTTGCAACGACCGGCTGATCTTCACATTTGAGGCTGACCCCAGCGCTCCGGGCGGCTTCCGCATCGACTTCGTCGCCATCCTCGACGAGGACGAGCCCGATCGGTAGTACGCGCATGACGGGCGCTCCCACCACCGATCCGCAAGGAACCGACGCCGCAACCCGGCTGCCCCCGCGCAGAAATCCCTACACGGTCGCCGTCTCGCACGCGGTCGCGGCTGCCTTCGGCGCGGTGCTGGCGAGCGTCTGGCTCGCGCCGGTTCGCACCGCGACCCTGCCCACGCCGGCGCCGGGGCCGGATCCGCTGCGCGCCGAGCCGGCCGAGTTCACCTGGGAGCAGCATCCCGAGGCCGCGTTTCCGCTGCCGCCGTACGCGGCGTTCCTGAGAGACGCGACGATCGTGATCGATCCGGGCCACGGGGGGCGTGAGGACCGGCCGAACTGGAAGCGCGGTCCGACGGGTCTGCGCGAGGAAGTAGTGAACCTGAGCGTCGCGCTTCACCTGCGCGATTTTCTGCGGGCGGCGGGGGCAAATGTGATCATGACCCGCGAGCGCGACGTCTACCTGGACAAGGCCGACGCGGTTGATCTCAAAATGCGCGCGGAGATCGCCAATCGCGCCCGAGCCGACCTGCTGCTATCGATCCACCACAACTCAGCCGAGCGGGCCGAGGCGAACTACACGTCGGTCTTCTATCACGGCGATCCGGATGATTCGCCCGCGTCGGTCTGCGCGGCGCGCCACATTCTCGCCGGACTGAACGACGCACTGCGGCTGTCGCAGCACATCGAATGCGCCGCCCTGAGCGACACCGTCATTTATCCGAAGGTGGGATTCGCCGTGCTGCGCGAGGCGCAGGTGCCGGCGGTGCTGGCGGAGTCGTCCTTTCACTCGAACCCGGACGAGGAGGCGCGGCTGCGCGACCCGATCTACAACCGCCGCGAGGCGTACGGGCTGTTCATCGGCCTGGCGCGCTGGGCGCAGGCCGGGTTGCCGCGCGTGAAGCTGCTGGGCGCAGAGCGGCGGCGCGACAATCAGACTGACGTGGTCATCGAGCTGGACGACGGTCTCAGCAAGCGCGGCGGCATGGCGGCCCGCAGCCGGAAGATCATCGAACAGTCCATCAGCGTCCGCTGGGGCGGTGCGGCGCTTCCGTTTTCGGTTGATTGGGAAAAGCGGCAATTGCGGATGACGCTGCCGGCGGGCGCGGCGTCGAAGACGCTGCGTGTCGATTTCGAAAACGTGTTCGGCCAGCACGTGCTGCATCCGCTGATGGAGCTTCGCGGGCTTTCCGAGCCGCGACCGTGAGGGAGCGGTTCTTCAGGCCGTTCGGGGCCGCGACCGTGAGGGAGCGATTCTTCGGGGTGCCGCCAAGACCTTTGCAGGCTCAGCGGCATATCGGTCCGAACCCGCCGCGCCAAGCGGCGGGGTGACGCCCCAATGCGAGCGGCGCGACACTGCCACGGGCGGGCAGGGACGTCACCCCGCCGCTTGGCGCGGCGGGTTCGGAAAAGCGGCTCGGCCGGCGGCACTTGGAAAAACGGCAAGGGCGCGCCGGCCATTAAGACCCGCGCGCCCTGTATCCGTCAATCCGTCGGCCCGTTGTTCCTGCCTTGCCTATCCCTGGATCAGCAGAATGAACGCGTTGATATCCAGAACATCCACGCTGCCGTCGTGGTTCGTGTCGCAGTTCAGGATATTGCAGCCCGGATACGCGGCCGCGTAGGCCAGCGGATCGGAAATCGCCAGCTCGAACGGATTGATGTCGAGGATGTCTACCACGCCGTCGCAGTTGGCATCGCCGGGGAAGACGTTGGCCTGCGGCACCGGGGCCGTGAAGGAGACGGCCTGCGGTGTGTGCGGCTTGAAGAGGCCGAGCGTGACCGTGCCGCTGGTCGGCGGTGAGTTGGCCACGAACCAGAAGTTGTACATCGTGCCCCAGCGCAGCGCGTTCGAGTTCGGATTCTGAGCGAACGTCTGCGGGCTGTTCCAGTTCACCGCGGCCGGCGCGACCGTCTTGGTCCAGTCGGTGTTGTCATAGATTTCGCCGGAGTGATAGTTCACGTCCTTGAAACCGACGCTGAGCGGGTTGACCGTGACGCCGGCGGCCAGCGGCACGCTGAACGAACCGCCGCTGCGGTCGCTCGACATGTTGTAGATCGCGTAGTCGTAAGTCCACGTGCCGTCGTTGTTGTCCCTGACCTTGGTCGCCGTCCAGAAGCGACCCTCCGACGGAACGTCCAGGATGCCGATGGTCACCGACGAATCCGGGATGCCCACGCCCAGGCCGTGATCGCGCCAGGCCTGAATCGCCGGCGTGTTGACCATCGAACCCTGCGCCGTCCAGGCATACGTCCCGGCCGTGACGGTGAAGCGCTTGTGCGAGGCGTTGTTCTGCGGGTTGCCCGAGCCGGCGGCCCCGACCGCGTCGTCGCTGGCGATGTAGGCGCCTTCAAGGAAGTAAAGCGCGCCGGGGAATGACGCGGCATCCAGATCGACCTGCGGAACCTGGAGGCGCTTGTAGATGGCGTCGCCGGTCGTGGTCGAGGCCAGCACGTGCGCCCCGGTGTAGGCATTGATGCCCGAGCGTGCGCCGAGCCGGCTCTGGCCGCCGTTCCATCCGGCCGAGTAGTAGTCGCGGCAGCCGGCGCCGAGCATCGAGCCGCCGACGCCGTTGCACGTGCCGCAGCCGCTGGTGGCGCCCGCGCAGCAGGCCTGCTTGACCCACGACTGGCCGATCTGCATCAGCCGGCCGTTATGCAGCCGGAACGCGTTCTGCGCCAGGCTGGGCGAACCCTGCCACGAACCGCCCCAGCGGAGATTGGCGGTGCCGATGTTGCAGGTGTAGCTCTCGAACATGTACCCGCGAATGCCGCCGATCGCGCCGTAGTTTTGAATGCCGCCCGCGGCGACCTCCTGCAGCGTCACATCCGGGCCGGCGTACTCGTCGCCGTCGAAACCCTCGCCGCCGTCCCAGGTGCTATCGACCTGGGGGGCGTTCTCAGCCGGGGTGCGTTCCTCGCCCGCCCGGCTCCAGCCGCCGGTCAACGACAGGGACAGCATGCCGCCCATCAGCACTGCCACGCTTCCAGTTACCCAACGCGTCATAGCACGAACTCCTCTCGCGACTCCGTCGCGGTCCCGAAACGCTCTCACCCATCACACGAAAACGTAATTGCCGAACGTGTGTTGCACGGGCGCAGCAGCGCCGCCCGCGAACATCCCGGCCCGAACCATGTGGCCGACTTTCGACGATGTGCATGATAACGCGCCGACGAGGCAGCCGCGAGTCGATTTTGAGCGCCGAATCGTGGGGGTGCGCCGGGGACCAGCCGGTTTGAGGTTGCGATCCGTCCGAACCTGCCGCGCCAAGCTGCGGGCCGGCGGGTCGGAGGGTGCGTAACGGTTTTCGCGACGGCCCGCTGGGAACCGAGCCCCAAGCGCGAGCGCGTGGGCGTTTTCAGGGTTGGGTGACACTCGCACAAACACCCGCGCGCTCGCGCTTGGGGCTCCGATTGAGACCCCGCCAAAACGGACGAGCCGCTATACTGCCCGTTTTCGCGCGGGTGGCGCGGCTGGTGGATTGTCTGCCAGCGCAGCCCGCGCTGGCTCCTCGCAAGGCGCACACAGGCAGGAAGCAGATGAGCACCGGCGGCAGTTACGATCCGCGCTCGATCGAGCCGGCGATTCTCGAATTCTGGGAGACGGGCGATAAAGGCCCAACGGGCAATGAACGTCGCAGCTATTTCAACGCCGACCTACCCGACGCCTCCGCCCGCGGCAACGCGGCCAAGCCGTTCGTGATTCCGATTCCGCCGCCGAACGTGACCGGGGCGCTGCACCTGGGCCACGCGATCAACAACACGGTGCAGGACATCATCGTCCGCTGGAAACGGATGCAGGGGTTCAACACGCTCTGGATGCCCGGCATCGACCACGCCGGCATCGCGACGCAGGCCGTTGTCGAGAAACGCCTGAAGGCGGAGCAGAACCTGACGCGCCACGACGTGGGCCGCGACGGGCTGGTCGCCAAAATCTGGGCGTGGAAGGACGAATACAGCGCCCGCATCCTCGGCCAGCTTCGCCGCATGGGGTGCTCGTGCGACTGGCGGCGGCTGCGCTTCACGCTGGACGAGATTTGTGCGAAGGCGGTGTACGAGGCGTTCTTTCAGTTCTTCAAGGCGGGGCTGATCTATCGCGGCAAGCGGATGGTGAATTGGGACGCGGCTCTGCAAACCGCCGTCGCCGACGACGAGCTGGTGCATGAGACGGTGAAGACGAATCTGTGGCACATTCGCTACCCCATCTTGAAAAGGGACCAGGGGATCAAGGGATCGAGGGATCAAGGGGAGTCGCAGTCTCTCGATCCCTTGATCCCTCGATCCCTTGATCCCTCTTTCCTCGTCGTCGCGACGACCCGACCCGAGACCATGCTCGGCGATACGGCAGTCGCCGTGCATCCGGATGACGAACGTTACAGGCACCTCATCGGCCAGCATGTGCTTCTGCCGCTGATGAATCGGCCGATCCCGATCATCGCCGACGGCGAGCTGGTGAAACAGGAATTCGGCACCGGCTGCGTGAAGGTGACGCCGGGGCACGACCCGAATGATTACGCCTGCTGGGAGCGGCACCGCGGTCAGGCGGACGAATTCGCGATTCTGGATTTGCTGACGCCGGACGGGAAGATCAACGAAGTCGGTCGCGGCAGTAGCGTCGGGACTCCGTGCCCGACGGCGTCGGCCACAGAGGGCCGACGCTACGGTTCGTCCGACTCGGAGGTCGGACGCTACGACTATTCCGGCCTGCCGAAGGAGGAAGCTCGCAAGCGCGTCGTGGCCGATCTGGAGTCGCTCGGGCTGTTGGAAAACGTGGAGCCGTACGTGACGGAGGTGGCCCACAGCGACCGCAGCAAGACGCCGGTCGAGCCGCTGCGTAGCGAGCAGTGGTTCATGAAGATGAGCGCACTGGCGGAGCCGACGATGGAGGCCGTCCGCGACGGTCGCGTGTCGTTTACGCCGGAGCGGTATGCGAAGACGTATCTCGATTGGCTGGGGGAGAAGCGGGATTGGTGCATCAGCCGGCAGCTTTGGTGGGGGCATCGGATACCGGTGTGGACATTCAAAGCAGGCGTGAATATCGCGCCTACACCGTCACCGCATTCCCGGTTAGACGCGCTCATAGAAGAGGGCAGGCTCTACTGCCGGTACGAAGTAGACAATCGCGAAATCAACTCTCTCGCCGCGGTAATCGGTCATCCTGCCGCTGAGAAGGTACTGCATGGTGCCTCGGCTTCCGACGACATCGAGTGGCGCAAGCTCTCTTTCTGCCCAAGGTCGGATTTCAAAGAAGACTTCGCGGCAATCGCCGATGGACTCGGGATGGAGCAAGACGCTGACGTCCTCGACACCTGGTTCAGCTCCGCGCTGTGGCCCTTCAGCACGCTCGGCTGGCCGCACGACGGCGCGCATGAACCGAGCCGCGACCGTAAGGGAGCGGTTCTTCCGGACGCCCACACGACGTCGGACCGTCAACCGCTTCCTCACGGGCGCGGCTCGGAAGTACCCAAAGAACCGCTTCCTGACGGGCGCGGCTCGGAAGAACCGCTTCCTCACGGGCGCGGCTCGGAAGTACCCAAAGAACCGCTTCCTGACGGGCGCGGCTCGGAAAGACCGCGCGATCCGAACCCCGTCCATCCGAGCCGCGACCGTGAGGGAGCGGTTCTTCGACGCGCCGCGTCCGGCGCCGATCCGCAGGCATACCTGATTACGTTTCACACGTACGGAACCTGGCTGCACGGCGCGGAACAGGGCTCCGTCGATCGTGAACACAACATCCCGGGTGAGCCCTACGTGGCTGCCGATTCGCAGCGCGAGCGAGAGGAGTTTGTTCGATTGGCGCGTGAGCCGGTGAAATTGGACGACGCGCAACGCGCCCTCGTCGACCGGACCATTCACGAAGTTGCGGAGCACCGCGGGTGGACCCTGCACGCGCTGAACGTCCGCACGAATCACGTGCACGTCGTCGTGAGCGCCCCGGGTTCACCCGAACGGGTCATGAATGACTTCAAGTCATACGCGTCGCGTCGTATGGTCGAGGCGCGGGTCTTTCCGCCGGACACGCCGGCATGGTCGCGCCACGGCAGTACGCGCTATCTTTGGACGATGGATGACGTTCGGGGGGCGTGCGAATATGTGGACGAACATCAGGGTGGCGATCTTGGGACGGGAAAAGAACCGCTTCCTCACGGTCGCGGCTCGGAAGGGCGCGAAGAACCGCTCCCTCACGGTCGCGGCTCGGAAAGGCGTGAAAAACCGCTTCCTCACGGTCGCGGCTCGGAAGGGCGCGAAGAACCGCTCCCTTACGGTCGCGGCTCGGAAGGGCGCGAAGAACCGCTCCCTCACGGTCGCGGCTCGGAAGGGCGTGAAAAACCGCTTCCTCACGGTCGCGGCTCGGAAAATACTGGGCGCGGCTCGGAAAGACCGGCCGAACCCGACCTCTCGACCCCTTCGCGAAGCGATTTCGAGCATTTCTTCCCCACCGACACGCTCATCACCGGCCGCGGGATCATCACGCTCTGGGTCGCGCGGATGGTGATGACCAGCCTCTATTTCACCGGCCGCGTGCCGTTCAACCGCGTCTATATCAACCCGACGATCCTCGACGGCCGCGGCGAGATCATGAACAAGAGCAAGGGCAACGGCCTGGACCCGCTCGACATCATCGAGGCCTACGGCACCGACGCCCTGCGCTTCACGCTGGCCCAATCGGCCACGGAGACGCAGGACCTGCGCATGCCCGTGGCCTACCGTTGTCCGCATTGCGGCCACCTGACGCCGCACACATCCGTGGTGCCGCACAACAAGTATCCGATCGACGTGCACAAGGCGGCCTGCGGCTCGTGCAAGAAGCCGTTCGCGACGGTGTGGGCGCCGCAGGCGCTCAAGGACGAGCTGGGCGTGGCGCTGGATACGTCGGAGCGGTTCGAACTGGGGCGGAATTTCTGCAACAAGCTCTGGCAGGCGGCGACGGGGTACATCATTCCCGCGGTGAAGGATGTCCGTATCGCCGTCCGCACGGCGACGATTGATGGCAAGGCGTGCAAGCTCCATACCTCGTGCCCGCCGAAGGAACTGAACCTCTTCGACCGCTGGATTCGCACGCGGGCGCAGCATTGCATCGCCGAAGTAGCGGAGTCGTTTGAACACTTCGAGTTTGCGCGGGCCTGCGAGTCGATCCGCACGTTCTTCTGGACCGAGTTCTGCGACTGGTATCTGGAAGAATCCAAGGACCGCGTCAAGGGACCCGACGACGACGCCAACGACGCAAAGATCGTGCTGTTGCAGACGCTGGATGTCGTGCTCGGCCTGTTGCACCCCATTGCGCCGTTTGTGACGGAGGCGATCTGGAAGAAACTCAGCGTCGACCCGGACTGGCCCGAAGTAGAAGAACCGATCGAGGGCAGGCCAGCGACTGGGCTCCAGCGACACTACGAGCTGGTCAGCGACACGCACCAGACAGAAGCCCCGGCGCCCGCATTGGTTGTTGCGGAATGGCCCGGCGTATGGAAGGAAGTACAGGACTCGCTCGTCGATCGCCAAGTGGGCAACCTCCTCCAGCCGATCATCCGTGCATTGCGCGACAAGCGCACGTCGATCAACGTCATCCGCTCGGCCAGCAAGGAGCCGGCGCTGCGCGAGCTGCCGCTCGGCGTCATTCGAGCCAGCGGCGACGACGAGCGAGTCATCCGCGATTTCGAACGGCTGATTTGTCGCCTGGGGAGCTGCAAGGAGCTCCAGATCGGCCCCACCGTCGCCAAGCCGACGCCCGCGATGAGCGCCGTCCTCACCGGCGTCGAGGTCTTCGTGCCGCTGGCCGGCCTGGCCGATCCGTCGATCGAGAAAGCCCGGCTCGAAAGGGAAATGGCCGAAGTCGCAGCCGCCATCGGCCGCGTCGAGGCCAAGCTGGCCAACGAGGGCTTCGTCGCCAAGGCGCCCGCGGCGCTGATTGAGCAGGAGCGGGCCCGCATGGCGGAGATGCAGCAGCGCCTGGCCGCGATGCGGGCTAATCTGGCCGACATCTCGTGAATGGGTCCGCACAGCGGACCCTACGTCGATTGGTCCGCACCGCGGACCCTACGTAGATTGGTCCGCACAGCGGACCCTACCTTACCACCTTACGCCTTGGCCGGCGCGCGCGGCGGCGGCGAGTGACCATCGGCCCGAGCCCGCACCTCGCCCGTCGTCAGCAGCGCCTGCGTGATCTGATCCGCCATCGCGCTCATGCCTTCCGGGCTGTAGGGCACGAGCATGACCGTCGCCTTGCTGTGCGCGCCCACCGCGGTCACCGTGTCATAGTGCTGCGTCAGGAGCACCATCTTGGTCGCCTCTTCCGACGAAATGCCGGCTTCGGCGCAGGCCGCGACCGACTCCTTCAGGCCGTTGGCAATCGCCAGCCGCTGCCGCGCGATGCCCACGCCCTGCAACTCCTTGGCGCGCGCCTCGGCCTCGGCCTCGGCGATGACGCGAATCTTCTTGGCCTCGGCCTCGTTGCGGGCGGCCTCCTTGAGGCGGGCGCTGGCGTTGACCTGGTTCATGGCCTGCTTCACGGTCTCGTCCGGCTGAATGTCGTTCACCAGCGCCTGCATGATCGTGAAGCCGAAGTCCTGCATCGTCCCCTCCAGCCGCTCCTTCACCGCCGCCGCGATCTTTTCCTTTTCAGCGAAGACGTGGTCGATCGGCATTTCGGGAACCAGCGCGCGGACGGTGTCGAAGACGTAGGAGCTGATCTGCTGATGCGGGTTGGTCAGCTTGTAGTGCGCCGCGAAGACGGCGTCCTCCGTCTCGCGGACGAAGAACTGCACGGCGATGAGCAGGTCGACGAACACGTCGTCCTTGGTCTTGCTCTCGACCTTGATCTCCAGCTCGCGCACGCGGTGCGTCACGCGGGCCGCCACCCGGTCCAGAAGCGGTATCTTGAAATTCAGCCCCGGCGGCGCCACGCAGCAGAACTTGCCCAGCCGCTCGACGATCGCGTGCGTTTGCTGCTCGACGATGTACAGCCCGCTGAACAGGATGATCAGCGCGAAGACGCCCAGGACGATCGGGATAACGAACATGGTCATGTCCTTTCCGGGCTGTCGCCCGAAGGTCCGCCCGCCGGCGGGTACTTGGCGCCGGTCAGCGCGACGGTGACCTCTCGAACCGGCTCCGACAGGTCGTACGAGGGAAGCTCCAGCACGGCTTCGCCGCCACGCGGCAGAAGTCCGATTTCGCGCGTGGTAGAAATCACCGCCTCGCCCTTGTCGCCCAGCGCGTCGATCCGCACGGACACGTCCGTCAGGTCATATCCGGCGTTGAAGAGGCGCAGGCCGATTGTTTCACAACCGAGCACCAGCGGGCCGCCCCATGACGAACCGAACGTGAAGTAAAGGTCGCACGCGAAGCGGCAGCGAATCGCTCCTTCGGGCGCTGCGAGCGGCTGCGGATGGCGGACGCGGCCCGGCCCCGGCGGCCCGCCGCCCTCGGTCTGCAGGCTCAGCCCGCAGCGGGCGCAAAACTGCGCCACATCGACATTATCGGCACGACATCGCGGGCAATTGACCGCCATTCGCTGCCTCGCCACGTCGGCGATCGGCGGGCCCGATCTGAACCGGCCGACGCCCCGAACTTGATGGTAGTGTACAACACGCCGTGGGCGTTGGAATTAGATTGCGTACCGCCGTTTGTAACTGCCGGGCGCGGGCATGGCAGGATGCAGCCCAATAGAGGTTGCGATTGACGGCGTCTTTCCGAACCCGCCGCGCCGAGCGGCGGGTTGACGATGGTCAGCGATCGGCGCCCCACCGGCCGCGGACGTCACCCCGCCGCTTGGCGCGGCGGGTTCGGACTGATCGCCGCCGAAAGCCGAATGCACCCGATCAGCACTTGCATAGCGCCGACGCGCGCGGCGCGGCCGGCTCTCCGTGTATTCTACGCGGTATGGCGAACACGGCTGCTCGATGCAGGCGTTGGGGAGTCTTGGTTGTCGGTGCTGCGGCGCTCGCGGGGAGCGTGGCGCTTGTCACCGTTTCATATCGCGCCGTGCACGACAGGCCCCGAATCGACGCGACTGCCGCGAATGGAGTCTTCTTTGAGCTTCGAAAGCAGTACGAACAGCTTTCCCGCCAGATCGCGCTGCGCCCGCACGAGGCGATGCTCTATCTGCGGCGCGGGCGCGTGTGCGCCAAACTGGTACTCCTCGAAAACCCAGGAGACCGCGTCCTCGCTTGCGCCGGCGCGTTGGAGGACTACCGCGCCGCGTATGAGCGCGGCGGCGGGCACTGGAACTTCCCTTTCGGCGAGCTGAACCCTCTCAACCCAGCCTCGCTGACGCCGACGACGGCGCCGGCCTTCCCGGGCGCGCCGCCCGATCGCATCGTTCAGGCGCAGGCACTGGCCGATGCAGCCCGGGCGACCCTCTGGATATACCGCGTGGACCTGGCCAAGCTCCTGCTGGCGCGGGCGGCCGAAGTCAACGCCGACGAGCCGCTGGTGCGAATCGAGCAGCTTCGATTCAGCGGCTTTGACGACCGCCCCTGGAGCGAGGTGTCGACGGAGTTGCAGGCATTGGGCGCCGACGCCGCCCTGAGCGAATCGCCGGAGTACTGGTCAGCCCTGGCATTCGCTCATCGACAGAACCGCGACTTCGCCAAGTCTCGCCAAGCCCTGTCCCGGGCGCGGGCGCTCGATCCGCTCGACCCGGCGGTTCAACAGGCGCTGGCGATGCTCGAGCACATCTCCGACGCGGACAAGCCCGGCGGGGATGTAGCCGCCCGCTCGCTACAGACCGACCCGTGGGAGATCTTCATCTCACTCAGGACGGCCCGCGCGCTGTTGCAGAGCGAACGCCCGGCCGACGCGAAGGCGGTGATTTCTCAGGTGCTGCAAGTCGCGCCGGCGTTCCCCGACGCCCTGTTCGAACTTGCCGTGTGTCACCACGAGCTGCGCGAATTCCAGAAGGCGATCGAAGTCTACGACAAGCTGCTGAAGCTCACGCCTTTCAACGCCTCGGCCCACACGAACAAGGGGCTGGCGTATCAGGAGCTGGGGCAGTTTCGCCCGGCGCTGGCCGCGCAGGAGGCGGCGCTGCTCATCGACCCGAAGAACAAGCGCTATCGACTTCGCTGCGCTAACGTGCTGCGCGAACTGGAGAAACTGCCCGCGGCGGAAAAGATGTACCGGGCAGCGCTGGAGATCGACCCCAGCCTCGTCGAAGCATCGAACGGCCTGGGAGGCGTTCTTTTCGACCAGCAGCGCATTGCCGACGCGCGCGCCGTTTTCGAGGCCGTGCTCGAACGCCAGCCGAACGAGGTCGTCGCGCTGCTGGCGATGGGGGCGCTCGCGGAGCAGGACAGGCAATACGACGCAGCGATTGCCTACATGCGCCGAGCCGTCGGCGCTGCGCCCGCCAGCGACCGGGCGCTTGGCGGTCTGGCGAGCGTGCTGCTGCACGCCGACCGCTGGGACGAATTGTGTGCGGAGGTCCAAGCCACTCTGGACCGGGCGCCCCAGCGGGTCGTCGCGTATCAATGGCGCGCCTTGTGCCACGCGCATGCGGGACGCTTCGACGACGCACTGGCGGACTACGACCACTGCATCAGACTGGCCCCAACCGACGCAAACGCCCATGCCTTCCGCGGCGCCATGCGACTGCTGCTGAATCAGCCAGCACCGGCGGCGTTGGCGGATTTTGACCAGGCGCTCCGGATTCAGCCGAACTTCGTCTTCGCCGCCGAGATGGCATGGGTCGCAGGACGCGACACCGGTCGAAACGACCCGGAAGCGCCGGTCAAGCGGGCGCTCGAGGAATCGCCGGCTGCCAACACGTGGGGCCGCAACCTGCTCCGCTTCGTACTGGGCAGGTTAGAGGCAGAAGAGCTTTGCGATCAGGCGAAGACGAAGCAGCAGCAATGCGAGGCGTTCTACATCATCGGCGAGAAATCGCGGCTGATCGATGGCATCGATGCGGGACGTCCGTGGTTCGAACGGTGCAAGGAGCTGTCGACACCGGATTTCGAGACGTTTCTGGCGCGATGGCGATTGCGCTCGGACGCCGACGCGCCCGGCGGCCGCTGACGCCGCCCGCACTTGCAGGCAAACTCCGCGTACGCCGTGAAGCCGGCCGCGCGTCGCAGCATCGTGAGGTTCGCCATGCCGGACACTTCGCCCGCTCCCGCCGGGTTCCAGTCCACGCTCCGCCCGGGCTACCCGGATTTGCTTGACCTGCCCTGGTCGCTGCCGCTGGAACGCTGGACGGGCGTCTGCCCGCGGATCGAGGAGGTTCCCCGCGGCGACTCGCGGCATCCGGTCGTGTTCGTCAATTACGACGAGACGCTCTACGCGCTCAAAGAGCTGCCCGAAGCGCTGGCGGCCCGCGAGTACCAGGCGCTGCGCGACATGGAGGAGCGGCGGCTGCCGGTGGTCACCCCGGTCGGGCACGTCCTGGTGCGCCGCGCGGATGGGGCGGCGTCGATCGTCGTCACGCGCTTCCTCGAACACTCGCTGCCGTACCACGCGCTGTTCATGCGCAGCGGCCTGTCGCGCTATCGCGATCACCTGCTGGACGCGCTGGCGGGATTGCTCGTGCAGCTTCACCTGGCGGGCGTCTTCTGGGGCGACTGCTCGCTGAACAACACGCTCTTCCGCCGCGACGCCGGACGGCTGAACGCCTACCTCGTGGACGCCGAGACATCGGAGGTGCGGCCGTCGCTGTCGAACCAGATGCGCGAGTTCGACCTCGATCTCACGCGCGAGAACGTCTGCGGCGGGTTGGAAGACCTGGTTGCGGCGGGAGCGCTGCCGGAAAGCTATCCCACGGTCGAAACGGCGTCGGCGATTCGCGATCGCTACGAGCGGCTGTGGAACGAGATTACGCGCGAGGAGCTGGTCGGCGCGGGCGAGCGCTACCGCATTCAGGAGCGAATCCGCGCGCTCAATCAACTGGGATTCTCGGTCGACTCGGTCGAGCTGCTCGGCGCCGACGGCGGCCAGCATCTGCGGCTCAAAGCAGTGGTGACGGATCGCAGCTTTCACCGCGACCTCCTGCACTCGCTTACCGGACTGGAGGCCGAGGAGATGCAGGCGCGGCAGATGCTGAACGAAATCAACGAACGCCGGGCGGCGCTCTCGTCCGCGTCGAACCGCAGCACGTCGCTCTCGGGGGCGGCGTACGAGTGGCTGAACCAGACCTACCTGCCGACGCTCCGCCGCCTGCGGCCGCTGGCCGACGCGGAGGCTGACCCGTGCGAGCTGTATTGCCAGGTGCTGGAGCACAAGTGGTACCTGTCGGAGCAGGCCAAGCGCGACGTAGGGCACGCGACGGCGGTTGAGGATTTCATCAAGCGCTTCGGCGGGGCGGGGGATAGCGGCCGGCCGCGGGGGATGAGGAGCGGCTGACAGAACCCGCCACGGAAGTGGCGGGCGAGCAGGCCCCGCACTCCCGTGCGGGGTTCTGATAGGAGTTCTAAGAAACGGCCGTGAAGGTCGCGGCGATCGTTCGCTCCATTCTGTGGACCTTTACACGGAATGGAGATGCCCATGGCTCGCACAACCCGTTCAATCACGATGGCCGGCCTCGCGTTCGGAACCGTTCTGGCCGCGTCGCCGCCGGCCGGCGCCGCGGATCATCACGTCGCGGTGAACGGCGATAACGCCGCCGCGACCGGGGCGGCCGCCCGGCCCTGGGGCACCATCGCGGCGGCGCTGCAGGCGGCCCAATCCGGAGACACGCTGATTCTTCATGCCGGCACCTACCGCGAGCCGGTGCGCGTGCTGCTTCCGAACATCACGATCCAATCGGCGGACAACGAGAAGGCTGTCATCGAGTGGGGTTTCGGCGAAGCGGATTCGCCCGACGTCTGCGTTCACTTTGACGTGGACGCCTCCAACGGCACGCTGCGCGGGCTCGAAATCGTCGGCGGGTACTACTGCGTGAAGATGGAGACGCGCTGGGACTGGGGCGGGCCCGACCGCAACGGCGTCTCCAACATGCTGATCGAGGACTGCAAGCTGTCCGGCAGCGGCCGCGACTGCATCAAGATCACGCCGCAGTGCAACGGCGTGACGATTCGCCGCTGCGAAATCTTCAACTCGGGGCAGCTCTATCCGCCGGGCACGCCGTCTGACAACAAGAACGCGGAGGGAATTGACGTCACCGGCGGCAACCGCGTGCTGGTGCAGGATTGCTACGTGCACGACACGGCGACGACGGGCATCTACTTCAAGGGCGGCGCCGCGGACTGCGTGGTCGAGCGCACGCGCGTGTCGCGCTGCGGGGCGGCGGGCATCCTGCTGGGTTTTGACACCAGCCCTGAGTTCTTCGACACGGTCGCGAATCCGGAGTACTACGAGTGCGTCCGCGGAATCGTGCGCAACTGCATCATCGAGGACACGAACTACTCCGGCATCGGTTTCTACGCCGCCCGCGACGCGCTGGCCGCGAACAACACGATCATCAACACCGCCAAGATCGGCCACAGCCCGATTTACTTCGGCATCACGTTCCAGGATTGGGTGGAGGAGGCCGGGCGGCCGGCGTGCAAGGGCGTCACGATTTTGAACAACGTCGTCGCTCAATTGGAGTCGATCGCGCAGCCGGTCGTATACGTCCGCTATTCGGCCGAGCTCGGCGGCTTGTCCGGACTCGACGGTATGCCGCTGATGAGCAACAACCTCTACTTCACCGCGGGCGCGGCGCCGCGCTTCGGCGACGCCCGGCCGGGAAGCCCGCTGACCGACGCCGATTTCGACGCCTGGCAGATGCACATTTACGGCGACGCCGGCTCGCTCGTGGCCGACCCGCTGCTGGACGACGAGGGACGGCCGATGGCGGCCAGCCCGGCGCGCGATAGTGGCGTGACGCTTGAGGAAGTGATGGACGATTTCGACGGCGACGCTCGCGTCGCCCCGTACGACATCGGCGCCGACGAGTTCGCCGCGACCCCCGCGCCTACGCCAACGCCGATTCCGACTCCGACTCCTACTCCGACCCCTACCCCGCCACCCACGCCGATACCTACTCCGACGCCGACGCCCACTCCGACTCCCACACCGACTCCACCGGTCGCCCGTGAGACGCCGGCGCGCGACCCAGCTCAGCCGGAATCCGTGGGCGCTGAGATCGAGAGCATCAGTGGCGGGCTGTGTCCGGCGACGGCGCTGGCGACGATGGCGCTGGGGCTGCTTGGACTGTGCTGCTCAAACGCGCGTCGAGCACGGTGAACTGCAGCCAGGGCCGCCGCCGGGCCGTTTTTCCGAACCCGCCGCGCGAAGCGGCGGGGTGACGATCAGAAGCGAGCGGCGCCACACCGGCCGGGGACGTCGACCCGCCGCTTGGCGCGGCGGGTTCGGACAGTGAGGCCCGCCGAGCCGGCCAAGGCATGCCCGCCGAGCCGGCCCACATGTCTGGTGACACCGACCCCCACTCACCCAGCGAAGCCACACCCAAACCGCACGCACCGCCCACCCATCCCAGACTAGAAACTATCCCAAAACTCTCTCCGAGCCGCGACGGCGAGGGAGCGGGGACCTAGGAACCACTTGCTTACGCGCGCGGCTCGGATCGAAAACAGGGTTCTGGGATAGCTTCTAGTGCCCCCCAACGCCGCAGCGGCGGTACGTAGACGCTTCCGCGCCGATCAAGATAGAATCCGTTGTTCGCAAGTCCCCTTGTCGGGCCCGAGCCGCGTATGGAACACGATCCGCTGGCCACGTCGCAGCTCACCGATCAGGACCGCCGCCTGCTCGATCGGCTCATCGCCGGCGACGAAGCGGCCGCGGCCGAGATCGACCAGCGCTTTGGCCAGGAGCTGCGCCTCTTCTGCCGGCGGATGCTAGGCGACGCGGCCGGCGCCGAAGACATCGTGCAGGACGTGTTCTGCACCTGCTGCAAGGTCGGCCCCGAGTCGCTGCCGACACGCAGCGTCCGCGCCTGGCTCTACCAGATCGCCCGCCGCCGCTGCATCGACGTGCGGCGGCGGCAGAACCGCACCGGCGGGGACGCGGCGGCGGCGGTGCGGCGCGTGCAACCGGGGTTCGACAACGCGATCGACCCGCTGACGACGCCGGCGGGCAAGGCGCTGAAGCGCGACCGGGCGGCGAAGCTCCTGGCGCTGCTTGACGATCTCGACGACGATTTGCGGACGGTCGTCGTCATGCGCTACTTCCAGAACCTGCCGCGCGACGAAATCGCCGAAGCGGTCGGTCTGACCTTGGCCGGCACGAAGGCCCGCCTGAGCAAGGCCATGGACCTGCTGCGCGACAAGCTGACGCAGCTCGACGACTCCGGCACATGACCTGCGACGAGATCCAATCGCTGATGCTCGAATTCGCCGAGGGGGAGCTGGATGATCCGCAGAGCGACGCCGTCCGCACGCACGTGCGCGCTTGCGGCCCGTGCATGGCGAAGCTGCGCAGCACGCGCGAGCTGGTGGGCGACCTGTCGGCGGCGCGCTCGCTCGATCACCAGGTTAACCAGTCGTCGCCGCCGCCGCCGACCGCGGCGGAGAGCCTGCTGGGGCGTCGGAAGATCGGCGATTTTGAGATCCTGGGCGAGCTGGGGCGCGGCGGGATGGGCGTGGTGTATCGCGCGCGGCAGATCAGCCTGAACCGCGTGGTGGCGCTGAAGGTGCTGAACGCCGGGACGATTCAGTCGGAGCGGCACGTGACGCGCTTTCGCAAGGAGGCGCGCGCCGCCGCCCGCCTGCATCATACGAACATCGTGCCGGTTTATGCGCAGGGCGAAGAGGATGGGCTTTTCTATTACGCAATGGAGCTGATCGACGGCCGCTCGCTCAGCCAGGTGCTCCAGGAAAACTCGAGCCTCGTCATGTCGCCGGAAGCCGTGATGGACGCCGGTCAGCCGTCGCCCGCGGCTTCGACCTCGCCGCGCGCAGCGGCGTCCGCGCCGGCGGCCGCCGACCCGCCGCCCGGCCTGGCGACGCAGACGCACGCCGCCCGCGGGCCGGCCTCGCTACCGACCGCCTTCTCAATCACGGTGAAAAAACCCGCGCCGCAGCGCTCCTTGCTGCACTCCGGCGTGCGCCATCGCGATTACAAACGCATCGCGCGACTCTTTGCCGAAGTCGCCGACGGATTGCAGCACGCGCACGAGCAGGGCATTGTCCATCGTGACATCAAGCCGCAGAACCTGATGCTCGGCCGCGACGACCGCCTGCACATCACTGACTTCGGCCTGGCGCGGCTGCTCGACGAGCCGGGCATGACGCTCAGCACCGAGCTGGTCGGCACGCCGGCCTACATGTCGCCCGAGCAGGTCTCCGGCGACCGGCAGCGCGTGGGACCGCGTTCCGACATCTACTCGCTCGGCGTCTCGCTCTACGAAGTGCTCGCGCTGCAGCGCCCGCACCAGGCTGAAACGTACGACCAGATGATCCATCACGTGCTGCACCGCGATCCGCCGCCGCCGCGGAAAATCGACCCGCACGTGCCGCTCGATCTCGAGACGATTTGCCTGCGCGCGATCGAAAAAGAGCCGGCGCGCCGTTTCGCGGCGGCGGCGGACATGGCCCGCGAGCTGCGCCGCTACGCCGACGACACGCCGCTTACCATCCGCCGCACCGGACCGCTGGGAAAGCTCGTCCGCTGGGTGCGGCGCAATCCGGCGCGGGCGACGGCGGGCGCGGCGGTGGTGGCGGTGCTCCTGCTCGGCGTACTGACGCAGAACCTGCTGAAAGCCTACGTCTTGCGCGAGCTGTCCGCGGCGTGGGACGCGCTGATGGAGGACTATCGCAATGACGAGCCGGCCCGGGCGCACCTGGCGTCGATCCGCTGGCTGAATCCGCTGTTTGGCGATTCGCGGCGATTCCTGATGGCCGACGCGCTGGCCAACGCCCTGCACGACGCCGCCCGGGCGCATGCCTCGATCGAACAGCATCTGCTCAAAAGCCCCGCCGACGCCGACGCGCACTGCCTGGCCGCGTGGATTTGCGTCCGCCTGATGCGCGACATGGGCGACCAGAAATGGGCCGACGCCCGCGCCCACCTGGCCCGCGCCGAGCAGCACGTGGCGGACCTCACCCACGCCGGCCACTTTTTCCGCGGCATGGCCCTGGTGCAATTCGACCCGGAAACCGCCGCGGGGGCCTTTGGCGACGCCGTCAAGATCAAGGGCGCCGGCTTCCTGCAGGCCATGATGCAGCAGGCCCGCGCCTCCAACTACTTCATGTACATGCTGCGGGACCGCGGCATCAAGGTCTACGGCCGCACCGCCGACGACCTGGGTTACATCGTCCGCCTTCAACCGCAGCGCGAGCTGCCGCGTTACCTGCTGGCGACCTGCCACATCATCGCCGCCGAGATCTACCGCGACGACGGCAAGCCGGAGCAGGCCGACGAGTGCTACCGGCTCAGCCTGGCCGTCTGGGACGATCCGGCGGTCGAGAGCATTCCGCCGGAAAACCGCTTCAACGTCATCGCCCGCGCCCACGAAAGCCGCGGCGACCTGGCCAAGGCGATTCAGGTGTTGGAAAGCACGCCCGAGTCCGTGCTGAAAAACACCTCGCGCCGCGAGGAGTGGGCGGCGTATCTGATGCGGCTGTACTACTGGACCGGCAACTACGCCAAGGCCGCCGAGTGCTGCCGCATTCGCTTCGAAAAGGTGAAGAAATACGACCCCGACGCGGCGCTTTTCGCGGCGCTGATCGCGCACGCGGCGAGCGACGATGACGCCGCCCGGCAGGCGCTGGACGCGGGCGTGCAGGCGTCGGAGCGAAACGCCGAGCACCTGTTACTGCTCGACGCCGGCTACCGCCTTGTCGGTCTGCCGCCGCCGGACGGACTGTTGTCGGACGAAAAAGACTTCAACTCCCCGGCGTCGCCGCGCTGGTCGTCGGACTGGTTGAAACTTCTGTATCGCTACCAGCGCGGCGAAACCGCCTGGGATGAGGTCATTCGCGTCGCCGACGAGCTGAGCGGCGGCAGCGAGGTCTGGCGTCACCTGCTGATGGCCGGGGCCCACTTCTACCGCGCGGCGGCGACCAACGACGCGGCGACGCGGCGCGAAGCGCTGCGGGCGGCGTGGAAGCAGCATGACAATGAGCGCTACGCGTTTCGGGCGAAGATGGTCCTGGGGCCGGAGCCGTAATGCCGCCGCCGTTCGGCCGGACGTTCACGAGCCGGCGGTGCGCGTCTATCATGGGGCGGTCGGTTGGGCCCATAGCTCAGTCGGTTAGAGCGGCGGACTCATAATCCGTTGGTCGCAGGTTCGAGTCCTGCTGGGCCCAGTGGTTCGGCCAATTTCGATGCACGATCGCCAGAATGCGGGGTACCTCTTCTTGGGCCGTGCCGATAGCGCGGCCCGCGTGACGGGACGGCGCGAGGGACCGTGGAAGGCGCCGTCGGACGCCGCGGTCCGAGGCTACGAAACCGGCGAAAACCGCCGAATCGACGCTCGATCGGTGTACAATGACCGCTCCGTTTGCTCCTGTCACGATCGACCAACCTGGCAATTCGGGCTGCGGCTCCGCCGCGCCGGCGAGGTGCCACATGCGTCAACGGCGGAACTTCGGTTCGATTTCTCTGCCCACCTGCATTGCCGTCGCCCTGGCGTCGATATGCGCCGCACTATCGCCGCCCATCCCCGCCGCCCTGGGCCAGACCGTCCTGCGCGTCAACGACGATGCGACGGCGGGCGGGAACGGCTCGACCTGGGACCTGACCGGCCCGAACGCGGCGTTCAAGTTCCTGCAAGACGCCCTGGCGGCGGCCGCGCCGATCGCGGGCGGGGGAACGAACGTTGAAATCTGGGTGGCGGCGGGGACGTACCGGCCGGATGAATCCGCGGCGAATCCGAACGGAACGGGGGATCAGGGCGCCACGTTTCAGATGCGGAACCGTGTGGCGCTTTATGGCGGCTTTGCAGGAATCGAGCCGTCTCGCGCCGCGCGACAGTTCTCCTTCTGCACGAACGGCCTCGTTGGCGGCCAGCTTCCGGCGCCGTGCGTCAACGAGACCATCCTGAGCGGCGATCTGATGGGGAACGACCTGTTCGATTTCGGCAACTACGTCGACAACACCGCAAGCATCGTCCATTCCGTCGCAAATGATGCAACCGCCGTCATCGACGGCTTTTCGGTTGTGGGCGGCCGGGCCATCGGCGGCGGCGGTATCGTTATTTCAGCAGATTCTGCCATCACGATCCGAAATTGCACCTTTTACCGCAACGAAGCGGGCTATGGCGGTGCGATCTACACTGAGTTCTCCCTTCCATCGATCATGAACTGCCGCTTTTTCGGAAACCACGCCACGTCGGCCCTGGCGGCCGGCGACGGCGGGGCCGTTCGACACTCCGGCGTCTCGGGAAACGTCATTCTCACAAACTGTGTATTCTCGGGGAATCGAGCAGACCGATACGGAGGTGGCATCTACTCGTTTCCGGGCGTTGCGCCAAGTTCACTCTCGACCTACAACTGCACCCTCACTCAGAATCTCGCAGGGACGGCCGGTGGAGGCGCATTCTTCGGACACTATCCACAGCTTCACAACACGATCATCTGGAACAACACCGCGCCGGCCGGCTTTGAGTTCTTCGGAAACGGCGCGCAGATCTTGGTCAATCACATAACCACTATCAACGGCGGCTACCAGGGCGACAATGGCTCCACGATCATCCCGTTGCCTGTGAGCTATCATGCGGACCCGCTCTTTGTCGATGTGGACGGAGCCGACAACGTCATCGGCACGCCGGACGACAACCTGCGCATTTCACCGGGCAGCGGATCGCTGGAGTTGGGGGACAACAGTGTTGTCAATTACCCGGCCGATATCGACGCGAGACGGCGCGTGGTTGATGGCGACACAAACGGCGCCGCTGTGGTCGATATCGGAGCGCACGAGTTCGGCGCGCCGCCCTATTCGCCAGTTCTCTACGTGAAGCCGCCGACCGTCGTCCCACCTCAGGTCGAACCAGCCACCGGCGACGGCTCATCGTGGGCGAGTGCCTTCAGCGGCTCGCTTGGGTTGCAGGCGGCGCTGGCCTTCGCCGCCGATCCGCTTAACGGAATCAGCGAGCTGTGGGTCGCAGCGGGAACCTACCGGCCGGCGCTGCCCATCGCCGGCGGCGGCTTGCGCTCGGCGACTTTTCAACTCAACAGTAACGTGTCCTTGTACGGCGGGTTTAGCGGAACGGAAACACAGCTCGCTCAGCGCGATCCCGGGGTCAATGTCACCATCCTCAGCGGCGATTTGAACGGCGACGACGGCCCACACTTCGCCCTTAACGGCGAGAACTCCTACCACCTCGTCACCTGCGAGGGCGTCGACTCGTCCGCGAATCTCGACGGCTTCACCCTCATGGCCGGGAACGCAGATGTCAACAGCGCTCCGCTGGAACGGGGCGGGGCATTGTTCGCAGACGCGCTCGGCGGCAGCCCGACCGTGCGGCGCTGCGTCTTCGCCTCCAACAGCGCCCTGTGGTACGGCGGCGCCGTCTCGATTCAATCCGGCGCCCCGACGTTTGAAGCGTGTCGGTTCGTCGCGAATCGCGCTTCCGGCGCGTCGAGCGCAGGCGGGGCAATCTACTTCGGCGCGCCGGGGCTTCTGGCGCTGACGAATTGCGAATTCATCGGAAATGCCGCCGACCGTGGCGGAGCCGTGTCCTGCTTCTTCGGTCTGGCGGCCGTCAACTGTACGTTTACCGCCAACCACGCCACCCTGGTCGGTGGAAACACGGGCCGGAACGGCACGGGGGGCGCGCTGTACCTCGACGGCGCCCCGGCGCCGCCGGCGCGGATCGAGAACTGCATCATCTCCGACAACCTGGCCGAAAACCTCGGCGCAAGCCTGGTCGTGTGGGGGTCGCTCCCCGAAATTGGCAACTCCCTTTTTGACGGCGACAACCCGGCCGGCGTTTATGGCGCCTACACGGACCTGGGCGGAAATATCCTCAGTGTGGATCCGCTTTTTCTGGACGCCGATGGCCTGAACAACGTCACGGGCGACGCCGACGACGACCTGCGGCTCCGTCGCTACTCTCCCGCCGTCGACCGCGGCCGGAACGCCGCCGTTCCGCCGGGCGTCACCACGGACTATACCGGCGGTGCACGCGTCGTCGACGGCGACGGCGTCGGCGGGGCGACGGTGGACATGGGCGCCTATGAATACAGCGGCCCACCGTTCGCCGGCGTGCTGTATGTGAAGCAGTCCAACCCCACCAGCGGCGACGGCACGTCGTGGGCCAGCGCCTTCAAGGAGCTCCGCGACGCCCTGCCCATCGCCCAGTCCATCGTCGCCGGCGGCCGCGGGCCGGTGCAGGTATGGGTCGCGGCGGGGACGTACATGCCCTACGGCGTTGTGAGCGACCCGGACGATCCCGGCCGCGCGGTGAGTTTCCAGTTGAACAACGATCTCGCCCTGTACGGCGGTTTCATCGGTTCGGAGACGCAGCTTTCGCAGCGGAACCCGACAACCAACATAACGGTCCTTAGCGGCGATCTGAACAACGACGATATCGGCGCTCTAAATCTCGCCGACAATTCGCTTCACGTCCTGATCGGCAGCGGTACCGGTCCTTCGACAGTCGTGGACGGGCTGACCATCGAAGCCGGCAACGCCGACAGACCGACCGAGCCCGAGCCCGGCGGCGGTCGACAGGGCGGCGGCATGTTGATTGTGAACGGAAGTCCGACGGTGACGAATTGCGCGTTCTCTGAGAACGTGGCGCTGCACGGAGGAGCGGTGTTTATCTCCGAGGCGAGCAACCCGACATTCTCCGGATGCCGCCTTGTCGACAACCGTGCGACTCGACTTACGGGCTTCGCCGAAGAGCCGTACGGTGGCGCCGTCTCAATGCATCAGAGCAGTCCCCGTTTCCATAACTGCTACTTTTCAGACAATCGCGTGCTCGGCGATACGACCTACGGCGGTGGCGCCGTGCTGGTTGAGGCCGGGCGCCCGGTGTTTAGCGGCTGTACGTTCGAGAGCAATGACGCTGACGCACTGGCTGCGCGGGGCGGCGCAATGCACGTCACTGTGGCTACGGCTACTGACCTGGTCAACTGCCGTTTTGTCAGCAATCATGTCGACGGTGCCGGCGGGGCGCTCTTCCTTGACATAGACGCGACCCTTAACGCCGTCAATTGCCTTTGGGTGGCCAACGTCTCGCGAAGCGGTGGCGGCATTTACTTTCGGAATGCGGGTGGGACGCTTACAAATTGCTGCTGGTTCGCTAACACCGAGAATGGCGCGGATGGCGTCGGCGGAGGCGGCGTGTATCTACAGCAATC
This sequence comes from Phycisphaerae bacterium RAS1, assembly GCA_007859745.1. Classification (NCBI taxonomy): domain Bacteria; kingdom Pseudomonadati; phylum Planctomycetota; class Phycisphaerae; species Phycisphaerae bacterium RAS1. The sequence goes on from SMLU01000004.1 coordinate 155,620, forward strand.
CTCTCCGTCGCTGCGGAATTGCCTGCTCTTTGCAAATACCTCGGTCGATTTTGTGGGCGAGCTCGCGCAGCTTCATCCGTACATCAGCTCACCGGACATCACGTACTGCTCAGTCGAGGGCTGGACCGGATCGTCTGACAATGGTAACAACGGCAATGACCCGCTTTTCATGGATCCAGACGGTGACGATGACGTCATCGGCACGATCGACGACGACCTTCGCCCCGGCTCCGCCTCGCCTGCGATCGACTCCGCCGATTCGCTTGCGCTGCCGCTCGATTCTTACGACAGTGATCTCGACGGGAACACGACTGAGCGCCTCCCTCTCGACCTTGCGGGCCAGCCGCGCTTTCTCGACGACCCCCAAACCCCCAACACCGGCCCCGGCAACCCGCCGGAGTTCGTCGACCGCGGCGCCTACGAATACGTCGCCAACTGCGTTACCTGCGCCGGCCCGCGCCTGTGGCGGCTGCCGCAAGACGGCTTTTTCGGCGAGCTGCTGAACTGGACGCCGAGCCTACCGAATACGTCCCACGAAGTCCTCTTCAACCATCGCGGGAATACCTTCGAAGTAGACTTCGACGACACGGTGCACACACTTGCCAACCCCGTCAGCAACGACCGCCTTGTCGTCCGCAACGGCTTCGTCACCTTCGACCTCTTGCGCACGACGCCGGCGCCGGTCTACATGACGTACCGCCTGACGGCCACCAACCTGTCTTCGATCGAAGTTGCCGACGAGCCGACCTCGAACGCCTCGCTCAGTGTCCGCGACGGTTTTCTCGAAGGCGTCACTGCCCGCGTCGCCTCCGCCGTCGGCTCCATCGGCACACTCACAGTCACCGGACCCAACTCCGGCTTCCGCGTCCCCGGCGTCACCGGCGACCTCGAAATCGGCGGTGACGGCGTCGGCACGTTCAACCTCCTGAGTGGCGCGAGAGCCATCAGTGCATTTGCAACCATCGGCAATCAGCCCAGCGCCGCCGGTTCGCATGTGCTCGTTTCCGGCGCTGATTCGACCTGGACCAGCTTCTTCACGCTGCTGGTCGCCAATGGCTCGCTCGAAGTCCGCGACGGCGGAACTGTCGGCACCGGATTCGGCATGTTTGTCACCGCCGGCGGCTCGGTCACCGGCGACGGCACGATCATCGGCGACGTGATCAACTTCGGGCAGGTCGCCCCCGGCAACAGCCCTGGCACACTCACCGTCACCGGCGATTATGAGCAGGTCGGACTGATCCCCGAGCTTGGCGCGAATTCCGGTTCATTGCGGATGGAAATCGCCGGAACAGCCCAAGGCCAGCGCGATCAGCTCTCCGTCGGCGGCGCGGCGACGCTGGGTGGCGGGCTGTTCGTGACTTTCACCGGCGATTTTGGAAGCGCCAAGAATCCCGTCCCGGCGCAACTCGATCTGCCGCTGCTCGCGGCCGGGTCGGTTGGCGCCGCCAACCGCTTCGACGTCGCCTTTTTCCCGGGCATTACCGGCAACCGATTCCTCAAGCTCGAATACTTGACTTCCACCAACGGCGGCCCGCGCGGCGGGGACATTGTGCTCACGGTCGCGGACCTGCAGGGCGAGATCGACCTGAACGACCCAGACAACGCCTCCGTCCCTGGCCTGCCCAATGCGGTTGCCGTCGGAGATCTGAATGGCGACGGAATGCAGGACTTGGTGTTGACCGTGCCGGACGCCGACGACCCCGCCACCGCACCCGGCTCGGCATTCGTTCTGCTGACCGCCTTTGGCGCGGGCGGCGCCTACACGCCGGTCACCACGCAGTACACCGTCGGCGTCGAACCATCCGCTGTCGCCGTCGGCCATCTCGACGATGACAATGGGGCCTCCGGCGCGGACATCGCCATCGCCAACGCCGGCGACGACAATGTCACCATTCTGCGTAACAATGGCGCCGGCGGATTCAGCGTGCTTTCCAATCCGCCCGCGCCGCCGCCGGGTACTGTCCCCGCCGGCGACCACCCGCGCGGCATCTGTATCGCCGATTTCGACCAGGTCAATGGCAACGACATCGCCGTCACGCTCGACGGCGACGACAACAACCCCGCCGACGACGGCGTCACGCTCCAACTGCACGGTCCCGGCAAGGGCATCATCTTTGTGCCGCTCCCCGGCGGAACGATCCCCACCGCCCCGCGCCCACGCCACCCGCGCCCCTTCGACGGCGACAATGACAAGGATTTTGACCTGGTCTTCGGTTCGCTCGGTTCGCCCAGCGCTCCGGGCGACCCCGGCCCGCCCGATTCTCTCGGCATTCTGGTCAGCAATGGCGGCGCCGGCGACGGATTCGGCTTCCTGCCTGCCCCGGTCACGCTCAATGTCGGCCGCGAGCCGGTGCAGTTCGTCGTCGGCGACCTCAACCCGGCCGGCGGCAGCAGCGACCGGCCCGACATTGTCACTGTCAACCGCAATGACGGCACCGTCTCTGTGCTTGTCAACACCACGTCCATCAGCGGCGGCTCCGACAACATTACCTTCGCCCCCGCCGTTGATCTGCCGGCGCGCACCAATCCCACTCCCGGCCAGCCCGATTTGTCGGCCGATGCACGATCAATCACCATTCTCGACCTGGATCAGGACAATGATCTGGATGTCGTCTTGCTGGCCCGCAGTGAACCGAGCATTCCATTCCCCGCCGGACAGCCGGTCGCCCGCGTGCTGCGCAACGACCTCTCCGCCGGCCAACTGGCCTTCGCCCCGGCGACCGACCTGGCGGCCGGGAGCAGCCCGCTGCTGCTCGCCGCGGCCGACCTGAACGCCGACACGCGCGACGACCTGGTGGTGATTGACGATCAGTCGTTGCTGCTGGCGATGGAATCGTCCGACTCAGAGGTCGGACGCTACGGGACGTCCGTCGCGGAGGTCGGACGCTACGGGACGTCCGTCGCGGAGGTCGGACGCTACGGGACGTCCGACCCGGAGGTCGGACGCTACGGGGGCGATCGGCCGGCCGTCGCGAAGCTCGGCCATGCAGACGTCGCGAGCCGTGACGACCGCGCCAGCCGCGGCGGCGGCTCGGGCCGCATCGACATCCGCCTGAACGCTCCGGCGCCCAAGCTCACGCTCGGCGACCTGAACTGCGACGGCCTGACCGACATCCTCGACATCAACCCCTTCGTGCTGGCGCTCTCAGACCCGGCCGCCTATCAGCAGCAATTCCCAATCTGCCCCATCGCCAATGGCGACATCAACATGGACGGAAACACCGACGTACTGGACATCAACCCGTTCGTCGCCCTGCTGACCGGCGGGTGAGGCGGCCGGCACGCAGAGGCCCCGCACGCGGCGCTGCCGCCCAGGCCACCAGTGCGTTTGCAGCGGGGAATTCCCGGCCGAGGGCGGCCGGGCTACCGTTCACGATGAACTGCTACCGCGCGCGCCACGACGCGAGCTTCTGCGACATTTCCTTTTCGTCCGGCAGCTTCAGCACATGCGCCAGATCGACTGCCTCCTGCAGCGCCCGCAGTGCTTCGTCCCGCCGCCCGGCCGCCATGCACAGTTCCGCGGTGCGCCGCAGACAGAAGAGCTGCCCCTCGAACTGATCGGTGTCCTTCAACCGCTCGTAGGCCAGCTTGTATTGGCTGAGCGCGTCGTCGGGCCGTCCCATCGCTTCGTAGAGCCGCCCGAGCGCCGCCTGAACCGCGGGCCGCGCGTCGTCCAGCGACAGCTCAAGCGACTTCTGCATCGCTTCAACGGCCTTCTCCCATTGCTTCAGCCGCTGAAAATGCTCGCCGCGGGCCATCCACGCGGCCGCCTGGCTGCGCTGCGAGCCGCAGCGCGTCGCCACATCCAGCATGCGGTCAAATGCGGCCATTTCCGCGTCGGCGTCGCCCAGTTCGCGCCACAGCATCGCCAGCTTGCCCGCGGCCGGCGCCTCTCCGGTCAGGTCGCCCAGCCCGCGCAGCCCATCGAGCACCAGCTCGTGCCAGGCGATCGCGCGGCGGACGTGTGCATGCCGAAAGGCCCGCAGATCCTCATCGCTCCAATTGTCAACGCGCGGCGGGCGCCGCACGAGCAGCAGATCACAGATGCTGTTCATCGCGTTCACCTGGCCGAACCCATCGCCGCTCTCGCAGGCCAGCGCCAGCGCCGATTCGTAGCGCGTCATCGCGCCGTCATAGCTGCCGCCGAGCTGCTGCGACAGCCCCAGCGCCGCTTCCGCGGAAGATCGATCCAGAAGATCGCCGGCCGCGCGGGCCAGCTCCAGCATCGAAGCCAGCCGCGCCTCAGCCCGCCGCCTCGGCCCGGGACCGCCGAGCATCTCCAGCTTGGCCAGCATCTCAATCGCGGGACGAAAGCGATTGTCGTACTCCAGCGCGGCGCGACAGTCACGGGCCGCCTCGTCCAGCTTCTCTGCCCGAGCCGCGAGTACCGCGCGCGCGTAATACTCGAGCGCGCTCGGCGTGCGAGCCGGCGGGGCGAAGATCAGATCTGAGAGCGGCTTCTCCGCCGGCGCTGCGGACAGGCGCTCGAGCGTCCAGCGCGTTGCGGAGTCGATCACGTCAAGCAGTCCGCCGGACGCCTTGTGCCCGCTTGCCGTGCCGTCGACCGCCTGGAGCGAAAGCTGAAGGGCAACCGCGTCCGCGGTTCCGCTCACGCGGGCGCTGAGCCATAGCTCCGCGCCGAGGCCGCGTTGCACATCCTCCCAGCGCACCTCGGCACCCGGTCCGCGCTGGAGCTCGCGCCGCGACTGCTCCGCCCAGCTGCGCGGCGCGACCTGCAGCGCCGGCGACTTGCGCAGCCGCCAGCAGAGCGTCTCTTCGATTGCGGTTGCAATCCACCCGTCGCGCGCGTCGCCGCCTTCGAATGCGAAACCGGCCACCATGACGCGCGTCCGCTGCGGCGCCTCGTCAGCTAGCGCGGCGCTCATCAAGCAAAGAAGGAAGCAAGCGGCCAGCGGCCGAAAATTGAGCGTTTGCCTGGTGAGGCGCCGTGTCGGGGATCGAGCAGTGATCAGCAAACCGCGCCTCCAACCGCCATTAACCGAGCCGCGACCGTGAGGGAGCGGTGGTCGATCGACCGCCGGAAGCCACTCCCTCACGGTCGCGGCTCGGACACGCGCCACTCGCGCTCGACCGCCGGCGCGGGGGCCGGCCGCTACTCAGCCAGCAGCGCCACGAACGGATTGATATCCAACACGTCGAAAAATCCGTCACGATTAACGTCGCCGGCGTAGATCGGATTCACGCCGTACGCCGCCTCGTACCCAATCGGGTCCGAGAGTCCGAACACAAAGTCATTAATGTCGAGCACGTTTACGCTGCCGTCGCGATTCATGTCGCCGGTGATCGCCGGGATGCGCGTCAGCGTCGCCGAACCGCTCGTGAAAAGCAGGCTGCCGACCAGAAACGAGGGGGTCAGCACGACATCCGTAAACGCGAAATAGGCGACGCCGTCAGCCTGGATTCCGGCGGAAAGCGTCAGTCCGTACGTGACGGTAATCCCCAGCAGCACGGTCGATCCGTCGGTGCGCTGATTGACCGTCTCGAAGGGCAGCGCCCCGCTCGCGTTGTAGCTTTCGCCGTTCAGCGCGGCCGACGATCCGGGCGCGAGTGATTCGAGCACCGTCGCCAACGGCGTCGGATTCGGAAAGAGCGTTCCGAGCACGCCCCCCTGCCCACGCACCAACCCGTCAATCGCGTGGCGATAACCGAAGCCGGCGTCGATCGTATCGGCTCCACTATTGCGCGACTGGTTCGTGGCATTGCGGATTTGCACACCCGTGAGGTCGATCACCGCCGAGTTGTCAGCCAGCGCGGCGCCGACGAAAAACACGGTGACGTAGATCGCTGATAATCGCGTCATTCGACCGCTCCTCCAGTTGAATCGATGCCCCAGTATAACGCCTCATACCCGGATTCGGCGCGGTCGCCGCTATAATGAACTCGTCCGACCAACCTCGCGAGGCGTTTATGCAGGTCCAGCGGAATTACCGCATTCTGTCGGTGCTTCTCTCCGCGGCGTCCATCGCGCCGGTTTTCGCCGGCCTCCCGCCGCGCCCGGTCGAGGACGAGGTCTTCTATCAGATCATGCCGATCGCGTGGCGCGACTCGAACAACGACGCCCAGCGTTTCGGCGATTTTGGCGGCCTGACGGCGTCGCTCGACTACCTGGAAAACCTCGGCGTGACGGCCGTCTGGCTCAATCCGATTTTCCCGTCTCCGGCGTATCACGGCTACCAGCACGGCGACGCCAGCCAACTGAACTCCTGGTTTGGAAATGAGGCCGGGTTCCTGGATTTCGTGAGCCAGGCGCACGCCCGCGGCATCAAGGTTTTCCTTGACCTGGTCTGTTACGGCGTGAGCCACAACTCCCCCTGGTTCTTGTCGGCCTTCAACCACCCGGAGAGTCCGTATGACACGTGGCTGGCCTTCACCAATGGAGCCAACACTTCGTATCAGGGATACACGTACAACTCGTGGAACGGCTCCTTCGTCGGCTTCATTCACTGGGACCTGCGCACCGCCGCCGCGCGCGATCTCGTAACGAACTGGTCACGGCACTGGCTCGACCCGAACAACGACGGCGATCCGTCCGACGGCATCGATGGTTACCGGCTGGATCATGTCTGGGTCCAATATGGCCAGGGGCCGGACGGCTGGGGATACAACCTCGACGATTTTTGGACTCCGTGGAAGGCGTCGCTGCAACAGGTAAATCCGGACGTGTTCACGTTCGCCGAGCAGCACGAATGGGGCAGCTACGGCGCCGAGTACCTGACGGCCTTCGACGCGGCCTTCACCATCCCGTTCATGTTCAGCGCTCGAGACGCGGTCTCGCAGGAGCTGGCGGCCGGACTGTACGGCACGATGGGCACGGCCGTCAGCCTGCGACCGGCCGATCGCAATTTCCTTGCCATTCTCGGAAATCACGACGTAGACCGCGTCGCGTCGGCCGTCGGCGCCGTCACCGGCAAGCACAAGCTGGTTGCCGCTATTCTGCTGACGCAGCCGATGCCGCCGGTGATCTACTACGGCGACGAGCTGGGGATGCGCGGCGTGAAATCGACGACGAACGGGTCGGACGCTAATGACATCCCGATGCGCGAGCCGTTCAAGTGGAACGCGGTGGCCGGGCCGCCGATGAGCAACTACTTCGTCCTGAACACGTCCGCCTACGCGAACCGATATGAACGCGACAACGACGGCCGTAGCGTTCAGGAGCAGGAGGGAATCTCCGGCTCGCTTCTGGAAGAATATCGCGCGCTGATCGCCGCCCGGCACGCCCACGCGGCCCTGCGGCGCGGCTCCTACACGCCCGTGACCAGCAACAGCACGCGCGTCTGGTCATTCCTGCGGCACGTGAGCGGCGCAGAGTCGATGCTCGTCGCCATCAACCTGCGCGGACAGACGCAGAATGTCACGCTCGACTTGTCGACCATGTCGATCCCCGGCGGTTCGAGCACGGTTCGCAACATCCTGACGAACCAATTCCTTTCGAATATCACCACCGCGAACCAGTCGGCTTACAGCCTGTCGCTGCCCGCGTACGGGTACGTCATCCTGGCCAATACGCTGATTCCGCCCGCGCTGCCCGCCAGCCGCGTGGACGGCGTGAATATTCCGGCCGATCTGGGACAACCCGCGCTGGCCGCGACGCAGAACAACGCCACCGGGCTGGGCGACAACCAGTCTGAATTGAACCAGCTTTTCGTGCGTCGCGAGAGCGACGGGCTGATTGTCGGTGTCACGGGCAACCTGGCGCAGGACGGCACCGGCTTCGTGCTGACGTTCGATTCGCTCGCGGGCGGACAAAACGTGCTGGATACCGAGAATGTCGGCGACCTGCCGAACGGCCTGGCCGAGCTGCACGGCTTACAGTTCGACGCCGGGTTTGCGCCGGATCGGCTCTATTTCATCAACACCTTCAGCGCCGCCATCTACGTGGACGCCGTGACGCTGCCCACCGGCAGCGGGGCGACGAAGGTCTATCGCGGGCAGGGCGCCGTCGGCGACGGCGACGGGTTGCTCAGCGGCGGCGCCAACCCCGACGGCATGCAGGTGGCCATGAACAACAGCAACACCGCCGGCGTCACCGCTTCTTCCGCGGCCGGCGCCGCGAGCGCCACCAGCGGCTTCGAGCTGTTCGTACCGTACGCCGACCTCGGGATCGCGTTTGACCCCGACGCGCCGATCGCCGTCGCCGCCTTTGTCACGCAGGACGACGGCAGCGTAAGCAATCAGTGGCTTCCGGGGCTCGGCGGCGGGTTCGGCAATCTCGGACTTGCGCCGAATCTCAATGCGATCGCCGGCGAGCAATACGCCTTGGCGCCGGCGATCCTGATCGGCGACACGAACTGCGACGGGAGCGTCAACGTGCTCGACATCAACCCGTTCACGCTCGCCATCAGCGATCCGCCCGCGTACGCGCAGCAGTATCCCGGCTGCCCGATTCAATCCGGCGACGTCAACGGCGACGGCGACGTGGACGTGCTGGATATCAATCCGTTCGCGGCGCTACTGGTCGGAAAGTGACAGGCGAGTCCGGACTTCCGGGCCGGCGGCTTTTCTTTCCGAACCCGCCGCGCCAAGCGGCGGGTTGAGATGCGCACCGCGCTGGACGTCAATCGGCGACGCGCCGCCGCGAACGCGCCTGGACGTCACCCCGCCGCTTGGCGCGGCGGGTTCGGACAGATCAGCGGCTTGCCGGAATGTCTGGGCACTCCCCGATGGAGGGATTTCGCCGGACTCACCGCGGCTGAGTGCTCGCCTGCGATTCAGCGGCAGGCAGCGGCGGTACAACCAGAATCCGCAGCCGAACGGCGCCGCCGCTCGGCGATTCACCCAAACTTCCAGGCAGTCCGGCGTGCATCGCACTTCGGGCTCTCGATTCGATTCCCCGCAGCCGCGCAAAAAACATAGGACTTCCTTTTCGGTCCGCGGTATCGCGTGCAGCGGTCGCCGTCCCGTCAATATCCCGGTCCGTAGGCGCACTCTCGGCCACCAGCGGCACGGCGCCTCCCGCCGGCGCCGGCTCGGGAAGGCGCGGTGCGGAGGCCGCCGCGTCGGCCCGGTCCTTCGTTTCCGGTTCCCGCGCCTGACCCGCGCTGCGCGCCGCGGCCTCTGACTGACCTTCCGCGCGCCGCAACTTTTTGAGCCGGTCCTCGCGCGGATGTGCGTCGCGCGGCACGGTCGCCGGCGCCGGCCGAACGCCCGGCGGCGGCGGCGCTGCCAATCCCGCGGCGCCCGCGGCACCACCCGGCGTCTCACGAATCTCGCTGCGCCAACGCGTATCCATCCCGCCAACGGACGACGGCTCGCCCGGCGATTCTGCGTCCGACTCCGATTCCGCGGCAGACCGCAGCGCTTTCAGCGTCTGGCTGAACGAGCCACGGCCGCGCAACGTGTATTCCACCTGCCGCGGCGCCGCTTCCTCCAGCCGGTCAATCCAGTCAGCCGCTATCGCAGAACTCACGAGGTACTCTTGTTGCGTAGCTATCGCCCCACCGCCACCGCGCCCACCGACCATCCCCACCGCCTGGTCGCTCTTCGATTCAGCAAACCCTTCGAGTGCGCGCCGGACGGCCGTTGTGGCTTCCGGCGAATCGGCGCGCACTGTCACATCGAGCGTCAGCGCTTCGGGCGCCACCGACATCAGCGCCCCGCCCAAGTACACCTTGTCCGATTCTGGCGCAGCGCCGGCCGGCCGCGCCTCCGGCGCGTCAGCTCGCGCGGCCAGCTCGCCCCCGACTGCCGGCGGAGGTACGCCCTCACTCGCCGCAATCTGCTTCTCCCCTGCTGCAGGCGCAACCGCCGCGGCGGGCGCAGTGCGCGTGGCGAATACCGTTGCTCTGTCCGCCTCTTCTTTCGCATCCTCAGCGGGAGATGCCGCCACGGACGGCTCCGCCGGACCACCCCACGGCGCCTTGTCCGCGGCGGCTAGCTGCCGTTCGACCGGAGCCGCCGCGTCCCTGGTCGCCTTGGTCTCGCGAAGCACCGCGTCCGGCAGATACACCTGCGTTCCAACCAGCGCAAACAGCGCCACGACCGCCGCCGCCGAAAACACTCGCAATACGAGCGAAAGCCGCACCAGCCGTGGCGCCGCCCCACCGCCGGCCGCCGGCCGCTCCGCCAGAGTCGCCAGCGCCGCGCGCAGCGCCGCCGGCGCCGCCGCCCGCGGCAACTCGCGCAGCGCGACGGACACGTCGCGCAGCTCCTCGAGCCGCCGCCGCAGCTCCGGCGACGCCGCCAGCGCCCGCTCCACTTCGCGGCGGCGCGCGTCGCCCAACTCGCCATCCAGGTAGGCGGAAAGCTCTTTCTCGAAATCCCGCACGTCCGCGCTCACGTTCCGCCTGCTCTCCGTTTCGTGGCATCCTCGCCAACGAGCAACTCATGCAACATCGACCGGCCGCGATGAATGCGGCTCTTCACCGTTCCGATCGGCACGTCCAGCACGTCCGCGATCGCCGCGTAGTCCATGCCCTCAATGTCCTTCAGCACCACCGCGACGCGGAACTCCGCGTCCAGCGCCGCCAGCGCGGCTTCCAGCCGGCTGAGCATCTCGTGGCGCTCCATCTGCTCCGCCGGCCCCTCTTCATCGCTCGCCGCCGCCAGTGCCGCCGGCCGATCGTCGCAATCCGCGTCGAGCGAGGCCGGTGCGCGGCGTGCAACGCGCCGATGCGAAAGTGTCAGGTTGACGGCGATGCGAAAGAGCCAGGTGTAGAAGTTCGCCCGCGCCTCGAAGCGCGGCAGCGCCTCGAGCGCCTTCGCGAACGCCGTCTGCGTCAAGTCCATCGCGTCTTCCCGGGCACGGCACATGCGGCCGATCGCGTTATGGACGCGGTCCTGGTACCGCATCACCAGCTCGCCGAACGCGCCGCCGTCGCCCGCTTGGGCGCGGCGAACGAGTTCAGCATCGCTGGCGACGAATTCGTCTGCCGGCCGGGTCACCAGATCTGACCTTGAGATTAGACGCCGGGAGGGCGTCCGGGTTCCTGTCGCAGGAGCTTACTACGTCGCGCTGGGATGTGATACAACCGCGTGATTCGAGGGTCGCCGATTGCGGGTCGGAAACTACCGCCGTTCCCCCCAAGTGCGATTAGTGCAATCGCATCAATCCGCGAGATAGCGGGGCTACTTCGGACCGGAACTCGACCCCGTGCTCGAACCGTCCTTCATGCGTATGAGGCCACGCGAAACCGTTTTCGCCTCGCCCCCGGCGGCCGCCATGTTAATGACCTTGGGCTGCTCAGAAGTGGACTCTTCGCGCTCGTCATCCGGGTCGGTCAGCCAGGAGAGGATGCTCTCTTCCAGCGACTCGGACTTGGGCACCTCGAACTTCTCGTTGCACTTCTTGCAACGAACAGCTCGGCCCTGTGCCTCGAGCGGCAGGCGGTACTTGGCTCCGCAATGGGAGCAGGCACACTTGATCATGTCCGACACGAGTCACCTCTTCGTTCGTTTCTTCGGTCGGCGCGTACTGATCCCGCAGCGCAGAGCCGGGGCAGGACGCCTGACCGGACGCCAATAACGCAAGCCTGACTGACGGCTGAAGGTGAATGAAAGGGCGTATGAACGAAGATGAGATTCGGTAAGAGGCCAGGTACGCCAGTAATGCGGCACATGTTCAGCCGACATGCACCACACCCTTGATACTAACTCAGCTATCGCGACAATTCAATACAAATTATCACACGATTAGGACTAATTCGTAATTTCTTGCGCGTTCAATCTCGCAGAAGCCGTCCGCTATCAACAGACCGGACGCGCGCTACGGCCGAAACCACTCTCGACAATCCCGGCAAACCGGGAATCCGGTGAATTCCCCACTCCACACTCGCCGAGCCTCAGACAGCCTGGCGCCGCCCCACACGCCCCGCAGGCCATCTACCGCCGAGCCCAAGCACACCTCACCGGCGATGTGCCGACTGCACAACGGGATATCTGCGTTTGCAAAAATAGCCAGCCGACCATCGAGCCGGCGGCACGGGCCGCGCACCGGCGGCACAACCGGCAGAAGCGTATCTGGCGGAAGCCGGCCATTGAACGTGTCGTAGCCGCGTACGACCGCCGACCCACACAGATGAATCCAGCGATCAACGAACGCCTCCAGCTCCGCCAACGTCGCCGCGTGCCGCGTGAAGCTGGGAACGATCAGCGGCTGCGGACTGCTGCGCAGCCGACGCTGCTCTTCGACCAGTTCCAGGTTGCGGATAACCTGGTCGAACCGATCCACGCCATGCACCCGCCGATACGTCTCCCGCGACGCCGCGTCGAGTCGCACCTGCAGCACGTCCACCTTCGACTCAAACAAGGCCTCGACACTCTCCGCCGGTGCGTCCAAAAGCGCCGTCTCGACGCCCAGTCCGCAGACGCCGGCGGCGCGAATCCTGCGGCACACGTCGGCGAAGCGTGGGTGGAGCATCGGGTCGCCGCAGCCTGCCAGGAAGATCAGGCGATCGTCGTACTGCGCCAGCTCCCGCGCAGCCGTGTCGATGATCGAAAGGTCATCCATCATCCGCCGCGATACGCGCGCCCCGCGCGGCAGCAGCGTCGTCTCCGGCAGCGGGTCATCCGTTGTCAGCTCGATTTCCACTTCGATGGGCAGCGGCCCGGCGCGGTCATTGCCGGCCCGGCTGCTCCAGGCGCACAGGGCCACCGCGTCCGCGTCCAGACCCAGCTCCGTCAGCGCTCGTTCAAGCAGCTCCAGTCCGCGGCGCGTGTCGGCGGTCAGGCGTGCGCTGCACTCCGCGACGCGCGCCTCGATCTGCATGCACGCCGGCCGCGTGATCAGATCGCCGCCGGAAATCTCCGGCCGGTACGACAGAAGCAGCCCCAGCGGGATGTCGCTTGTCAGCAAATCACGCACGACCCCGCGCCGCAGCAGCACGCCCGCCAGTCCCGGCGGCGCCTGCGTGAAGACGAAGGGCGCCTCGGCGTCGTGTTCGTGCTGGTGCGCGATCATCCGGCTTGCGAGCAGCGGATCGAAAGCCGCCTGATGTCCGTCGAGCAGCAGCGCGCCCTCGCATCGGAAATGGTCGAGCACGCGCGCCGCGATCGCCGGTTCGGCAAACTCATCGAACCATGTCGCCCCGAGCGGGCCGCCGCGCCAGGATGAGAGGTTCCACTTCCGCGCCGAGCGCAGCAACCCGCGCCGCGGACGGCGGCCGTCGTCGATGTCCGCCAGTTGAACGCGCGATTCCAGTCCGCTTGCGCGAAGCGCCGCCTCCGCCGCCGCGCGGTCCCGCGGCGTCACGATCAGCGCGACGCCCGTCGCTCCTTCCACGCGCAGCGCTCGCCGCAGCGTGTGCTCAATTACGCTACGGCCGGCGAGCTCGCTCGCCAGCCGCGACGCGTGTCCCAGGAAACTCGCGACAAAATCGGCAAGAACGGCGACGACGATTTTCATGCAGCCCCCCCGCCGCCGAGACGCGCGATCACGGCCGGCAGCACGTTTTCGAGCCAGCGGCAGCCGTCGATGAACGCTTCGACAAAATCGCGATCGCGGCGGAGCCGCCGCCCCGCGGTCTCGGCCGATTCATCCTCGTCGCTGTCGTCGAAACGCCGATCGGCCGACACGCGGCGAAGCTCCGCCTGCTGCGACACCTCCACCACCATGCGGTAGGTGCGCTCGTGCCGCTGCATCGCGACGCGCAGCTCATCCACCCGGGCGACGAGCCGGTTGAACCTGTCCGGCTGATCCAACAGGCCGGCAAGCTTCTGCAACAGCCCGCTCATCTCCTCGGCAATCGCGCGTGCCGCTTGCAGTTCTATGCCGCGCGCTTCAAGCGCCGCGACGGCCGCGGCGCGCGACTGCCGCACGACAGCTTCGGCCGGCCGCGTGGACGCGCCTGCGCTTTCAAACATGTCGCGGGGCAGCGGCGCCGTGCAGAAGCGTTCCGCCGCCTCGCGCAGCGTCATTACCTCGGCCCCCTCCAGCCGCATGCCGCCTTCGCAGGCGTGAATCACGCGCGCCGCACTCGCCCGAAAGTCCGCCTGAAACTGCTCGGCATAAGTGAAGAGCTGTTCGTCCGTGTACACCTCGCGCCCATGAATATCGGTGACCTTCCTGAAAATCGGCCGCCCGCGGGCCACGCGCTCCCATTGCTTCATCTCGATCGTCAGAAAGCGGCTCATCTCCGGCTGCCAGGCGCGCTCGATCGGCATCCCGGGCGGGTAGTACAACCCGTCGCAGTAGGCCAGGTCCTGCCCGACCAGGATGATCGGGTCGCAGCCCAGGTGCTCGGCCAGGTAGAACGACAAATGCGCTACGGTGCTGCCGGGCCGCAGCCGGCCGCGGCGCGGCGCGAGTTCCAGCATTAGATCGTCGTACAGCGCCGCATGCAGTACGTGCTTGCGCCCGGCGAAGGCATCCGGGACATGCCAGGTCGCTTTCGGCTCCACCACCAGCACGGCACGGCTGGGGCACGGCAGATCGGTGAAGAAGCGCTGCGACACCTCGTGAAAATCAAGACTGGTGACCAGGTGCGGATCGATGCCCCGCGCCAGGAGCGGCTTGAACACGGTCTGCACCGCGATGAGGACCGCCCGCTCGCGCAGTGCGTGCAACTGATCCACGTTTCGCGCAAGCGACGGCCCCGCCGCCACCAGGATCGCCGGAAATCCCCGGGCGCGCCCCGCCAACACCTCGACGCCGGCATGATCGAGATACGCCGGCAGGTTCATGGCGATGTTCTTGACGGTGATCCGCGCGTTTCGCAGCAGCGTCGTCAGGTGCATCCGCCCCACCGCCGCGAAATCCGCCACGACCGCGCGGACGCGCGCATGGAACTCCGCCGCGCGTCGAGCCGCGTGCGGCAGCGCCAGCACGCGGCAGCCGAGCATGATGGTCGTCTGGTGCGGTTTCAGGCGCGCCAGGAGTTCAACGCGGTCATCCGTCGTCAGCAGCACCATCCGCTGACGTTCGAGCAGCGCTGAAAAATCCGTGATGCACAGGGCCGACTTGATCAGCGCCAGGTCGCACTCGGAAACGAGAATCAGCGGCCGGTGGAGCGCCGCATCGAGCGCCACGACGTGATATCCCAGCCCGAGCCCGCACAGCACCACCGCCGCCGCCTCACGTCGCTCCGATTCCCCCGCGTCAGCCGCTTCCGCAAGTTGAGCCGCCACCAGTCGCCGCGCTTCGTCGCCCGGCGTGTAACGCGAATGCACGTGCAGCGGTTTGCCGTCGTCGGCGGCGACGCGAATCGTCGCGCCCCCGTCGCGCGTCGGCTCAAAGGGCGGCAGGCCGGAGAACGGAATCTCCTCGATTCGCGCCGCGAGGGCCGGGTCCGCACGGTAGAGCGCTTCCAGGTTGCGCAGATAGCAGGCCAGGCAGGCGGCGGACGTGAGCGCCGTGGCCGCGTCAATCGTCATGAGGCGCAGTTGTCGCGCGGCAAGCACCGCGCGTCAAGGATTCTGGAGACGCGCGGGCGCCCCGCCTCCGCCCGGTTTCTTCCTGAGCCGTGCGCGAGAATCTCCCCCGCGCCGATTCCGCCGCACCTTTTTTCCGGAACCGCCGCTTAAGCCGCCGTGGGTCAGATTCCGATACGTAAGTCTGCCTGGACGCCGCCGCCGGCCGGAAGCCGACGGTCGACGGAAGCGCGTATCACGAGACGAAAGCAGCGTGCGGACCGGCAGGGACACATCGCCGACGGGTTTTTCAGGAAGGTTTTCAGGGCTCCCAACCAAACACTCAGGAGAATCGAATGACCACGACCACGCAGAATCAGAACTGGACCAACACGAACACGCAGGGCTGCTGCACGACCGTTCCGTTTGATCAGATCAACGCGCCCGGCGCGTACATCTGCAACTGGAGCGGACACCTGCTGCGCGTGCCCGAGGATGGCATTACGCCGGGTCGCTCGCCGATGCTGAACATCGTCGGCTGCGAGCCGCTGACGGTCACCAAGATCAGCGACAACCCCTACATCACGGTCACCAAGGCCAAGCTCGTCGCCGCCAACTACGACATCGCGACCAACTTCTAGGCCGTCCGCCTCACCACGGCGGAACGCACGCTGACCTGCACGACAGGCGGAGCCACACGCTCCGCCTGTTGTCTTTTGGGTCTTCTTGCCCCTTGGAGGCCTCTCGAACTGTTCTCGTAGGTCGCCAAAAAACTGTAGCGTCGGCCCTCTGTGGCCGACGGCGAGTGCAAGAAGCCGCGGAATGTCGGCGTCGGCCACTGAGGGCCGACGCTACGACCCGCGTTTCTCAGAAGCCTGCTAGTGCTCTCCCAAGCCGCGACCGTGTCGGAGCAGTAGCTTGAAAACCGCTTGCTTACGCGCGCGGCTCGGACTGGGACGCTAAAATCACCGAACCGCCGCTAGAGTCGCCGTTTCCCGCTGCGCTGAGACTTCCGCGATGCCGCGGCTTTCGCCGCCGGCGCCGCCGCGGGCCGCGCGTCCCCCGCCGCCACGCGCAGCTCGGGCGACTCCTTCAGCCGCTTGATGTGATCACGGACCGAGGCGGCCTTCTCGAAATCCAGCTCCTCGGCCGCCTGAAGCATCTCCTTCTCCAGCTCGGCGATCAACTCGTCGCGGTCGTAGTCGCCCTCGTCCGCGGCGACCGCCTCGCGGACGCGGCGCATCGCCGCCACTTCCGAGAGCAGCCCCAAGCGCACCGCCCGCCGCACCGACTCGGGTGTGATGCCGTGCTCCTGGTTGTACTTCGACTGGATTTCGCGCCGGCGGCTGGTTTCGTCGATGGCACGCTGCATCGAAGGCGTCACCCTGTCGGCGTAGAGGATGACCAGCGCATTCACGTTTCGGGCACAGCGGCCGATCATCTGGATCAGCGACGTCTCGCTGCGCAGGAAGCCCTCCTTGTCCGCGTCGAGAATGGCGACCAGCGAAACTTCGGGCAGGTCCAGCCCCTCACGCAGCAGGTTCACGCCGACGAGCACGTCAAATTGCCCCAGCCGCAGCTCGCGCAGAATTTCGACCCGCTCCAGCGTGTCGATCTCGCTGTGCAGGTAGCGGCCGCGCAGGCCGGCCTTCTCGATATACGCGGCCAGGTCTTCGGCCAGGCGCTTGGTGAGCGTGGTGACCAGCGTGCGCTGGCCGGCCTGCGCCCGCTCCTGAATCTGCTGCAGCAGGTCGGGCACCTGGCCGCGGGCGGCGCGGACCTCGATCTGCGGATCGAGCAATCCGGTCGGGCGGATGATCTGCTCGACAATCTCGCCTTCGCACTTCTGCAGCTCATACGGCCCGGGCGTGGCGCTGACGAACAGCACCTGGTTCCACATGCTCTCGAACTCGTCGAACTTCATCGGGCGGTTGTCGAGGCAGCTTGGCAGGCGGAATCCGTGCTCCACCAGCACCGTCTTGCGGGCCCGGTCGCCGTTGTACATGGCGCCGATCTGCGGAACGGTGGCGTGCGATTCGTCGATGATCAGCAGAAAATCCTTCGGGAAGTAATCGACCAGCGTGTACGGCTTGGCCCCTGCCGCGGTCGCGTTCAGGTGCCGCGTGTAATTCTCGATGCCGCTGCAGTAGCCCACTTCCTGCAGCATCTCCATGTCGTACTTGGTGCGCGCGATCAACCGCTGCGCTTCCAGCAGCTTGCCGTGATGCCGTAGCTGCATGACGCGCTCGTCCAGCTCTTCCTGGATCGTCTGCAGCGCCCGCTCCAGGTTGTCCTCGGGCAGCACGTAGTGCACCGCCGGATAGATGAACACGTCGCGGCGCTTTTGAAGCAGATTGCCGGTCAGCGGGTGAATCAGCGAGATGGCCTCGACGTCATCGCCGAAAAACTCAATGCGGATGGCGAATTCTTCGTGGGCCGGGTGGATCTCGACCACGTCGCCTCGAACCCGGAACTTGCCGCGCATCAGCTCGATGTCGCTGCGGTCGTATTGCAGGCGCACCAGCGACCGCAGCAGCTCATCGCGGTCCAGCGGCTCGCCGATCGCCACCCGAATCACGCTGGCCTTGTACTCGTCCGGCGAACCGAGGCCGAAAATGCACGAGACGCTGGCGACGACAACCACGTCGCGGCGGCTGACGATGGAGCTGGTCGCGGCCAGGCGCAGACGGTCCAGGTCATCGTTGCGCGACGAATCCTTCTCGATATAGATGTCGCGCTGCGGGATGTAGGCCTCGGGCTGGTAGTAGTCGTAGTAGCTGACGAAATACTCGACCGCGTTGTGCGGCATCAACTCCCTGAACTCTTCGTAGAGCTGGGCCGCCAGCGTCTTGTTGTGCGACAGCACCAGAGCCGGCCGGTTCAGCCGCGCGATCACATGCGCCATCGAAAATGTCTTTCCGGAGCCGGTGACGCCGAGCAATGTCTGAAAGCGCTTGCCGGCCGCGAACTCCGTGGAGAGCTTCTCAATCGCCTGCGGCTGGTCGCCGCGCGGCTCGAACGGGCTGACGATTCGAAAGTCGTTCATGCTCAACCTGCGTTGAAATTCCAACTCTCGCATATGATAAGGCGTAGACCGGGTTGTTTGGTGTGCGTACGCGTCTACGATCTGCACGCGCCAATACGCGCGTGCTCTGATCGACGCGGTTGCACAAACGGGCCACCGACCTTGCGTAACGCTTCCGACTGGCAGACAAGCCTTCTGCGTCGTCTGGCGAGCGGCATCGCCCACGACCTCAATAATCTCCTCACCGCCATGTTCGGCCGCGTCGCCGTCGCCCGGCTCGATCCGTCCGGCGGCCCAACCGCCGCTGCAAACCTCGCCGCACTCGAGGCCGCGTTGCAGGACGCCCAGCGGCTCGTGTCGACGCTCGCCTCGCTCGCGCGGCTGCGACCGCCGAAGATCGGGCCGTTCGGCATTCCGCAACTTTTGCAGGACGCGAATCGCCTGTTGAGGCACGCTCTGACTCCGAACGTCGCGCTGCGCGTCGACATTGCCGCCGAGTCGCCGGTGATGGCCCTCGGTGATGCGTTGCACGTCGAGCACGCTCTTCTCTACCTGGCTGCCGATGCCGGCGAGTCCATGACGGACGGGGGCGACTTCCACATTTCGGTTGCTGACGCCCCGCCGGCCGACGCTGCCGACCTCGCACCGCCCGGCGGGCCCGCTCCGCCGGCGTGGACCATTCTCATCCACGCCACGCCGTCACGCCCTGCGCATCAGCCGGACGACCCGGCGACGATCGACGCGCACCCCGTCGATCTACCGGTTCAGCAGCTCCTTTCGGCCATCGGCGGACGCGTGCATATCGAGCACCGCGCCGCCGGCGAGACGCTTGCCCGGCTGGTCCTTCCGTCGGCCGGCGCGCAAGCCGGGGCTCACGCGCCTTTCCGGTCGCCCGGCGAACCCTCTCCGCTGATCATCGTCGGGCAGGCGCGCGAGGATGTGCGCCGCATCCTCGTGTCGATGCTCTCATCGCTTGGGTTCACCGCTGTCGCGACGAACACGCTCAGCGCCGCCGCCGACGTGCTGAGCAGCCGCCAGGCTGACGCCCGGCTCGTCATCCTCGACGAAGACCTGTTCGAGTCGCCGTCGCCCGACCTTTCCAATCCGATCGAGCGGCGCTTCGGCCGCACGCCGGTGCTGTTGCTCACCACCGGCTCGCCGCGCCGCGACCACTCGACTTCATCCGTTGCGTTGCTTCAAAAGCCGTTTCGGCTGACCGAGCTGGCCAGCGCCGTATCGCGCGCCATCGCCACGCGAGCCTGAATCCCGCGCACCCTGTCGCAACCGACCCCGCAGCCAAGCAACGCGCCGTGTTGCCCCGCCGGGCCGTCTCGAACATCATTCCGCGCGGGAGTCCCAATGAAACAAACGTCTCTCGCCTTGATTCTCGCCGCCGCAACCGCCCTGGGCGCGCCGTCCGTCGCACAGGCTGGTCCGCCGCAACTACGCGGCGTCTCGGCCGAGCACGCGCTGCGCGTGACCTGCCTGCGCGACGACATCATCTACTTCGAATTCGCCGCCGCGGACGCGGCCGATGCTCCCGCCGCGCCCCCGACGCCGATGGTCGCCATGACCGACTGGCCCGGACCGACGACAATCGAGCCGACGGATCGGAGTAGTTTTCGCACACCGGCGGTCCAGGTGAGTTTCGATCCCGCATCGCTCGCTCTGACGATTCTCGACCTCGCAAGCGTCCGCCCGCTCGAACTGCTGACGCTTCGACCGCTGTGCCTCTCGCCCGACGGCTGCGAAATGTCCATCCGCACGCAATGCGACGCCAACGCCTACGGCCTGGGCGAGCAGTTCGATCGGCCGGGCGAATCCGACGGCGACTGGATCGGGCGCGTCCGGAAGCCGGGCAACGCCTACGGCAACGGGATGGAGAAGTTCGACGGCGCCTGGATCGGCAACGCCCAGTTCCCGATCCTCTACGCACTGGGGGATGGATTCGACAACGTCGCGCTCTTCATCGACGACGTGCACGCCGAGCGCTGGGACTTTCGCGGCCAGCCGTGGAGTTTCCGCACAACCGGCCCGCGGATCGCCGGCTACATCATCACCGGCCCGAACCTACCCGACCTGCGGCGCGACTTCATGCAGATCGTCGGCCGCCCGCCCGTGCCGCCGGACGAGTTCTTCGGCCTCTGGGTCTCTGAGTACGGCTACGAATCCTGGGATGAGCTGGAGGGCGTGCTCCAGACGCTCAGGCAGCACGACTTCCCGCTCGACGGATTCGTGCTCGACCTGCAATGGTTCGGCGGCATCACGCTGCACAGCGAAAAGAGCCGCATGGGCCGCGTCGCGTGGGACACGGAGCGCTTCCCGCAGCCGGCCCACAAGCTGCGCGAGCTGCGCGAAAAGTACAACGTCGGCGTGATTCCGATCGAGGAGTCCTACATCTCGCGCGGCTTGCCGGAGCACCCCACGCTTGCCGAGCGCGGCTATCTCGTTCGCGGCCGCAACGGCGATTCACCGCTCCTGCTCGACGAATGGTGGGGCGTCGGCGGCATGCTCGACTGGACCTCCGCCGCCGCGGCCGATTTCTGGCATGATCTGAAACGCCAGCCGCTGGTCGAAGACGGCGTCTTCGGGCACTGGATTGACCTGGGCGAGCCGGAGAACTTTCATCCGTGGGCGCGCTACGCCGCGCAGGGCGCGACTGGCCCCGATCACGCCGCCAACGCCAATCTCTACAACTTCCGCTGGGCCGAAAGCATCGCTCGCGGGTACGCCCGCCACGATGTCGGCCGCGCCCCGGTGATCCTCTCGCGCAGCGGAACCTGCGGCATCCAGCGCTTCGGCGCCGCGATGTGGTCCGGTGACATCGCCTCGCGCCTCTCCAGCCTCGCCGCCCACCTGAACGTGCAGATGCACATGTCGCTCTCGGGCGTGGACTACTTCGGCGCCGATTGCGGCGGGTTCCGCCGCGACCGACTGGACGGCGACGAAGATGAGATGTACACCGTCTGGCTGGCGCATGCCGCTTTGCTGGATTTCCCGCTTCGCCCACACACGTCGAACCTTGAAAACCGCTACCCCACCGCGCCGGACAGGATCGGCGACCTCCGCAGCAACCTGCACAACGTGCGGCTGCGCTACGCCCTGCGGCCCTACCTTCTGGAACTCGCCCGCCGGGCCGCGACCGACGGCGAACCGATCGCCCCGCCGCTGGTCTACTACTTCCAGGACGACCCGGCCGTCCGCCGCATGGCGGACCAGAAGATGCTCGGCCCGCGGCTGATGGTGGTCTGCGCGCCGTGGTATGGCGCGACGGTCCGCGACGTGTATCTCCCGCGCGGGGTGTGGCGCGACTGCTACAGCGGGCGCGAGTATCGCAGCGCCGGCGAGTGCATCCGCGACGTGCCGCTGCGCGACGCGGAAGGCGTCTTTCGGCTTCCGCTCTTCGAACGCCTTGACGCTCGGTTGGATGGCGAAGCGGCGATTGCGCGATAACTGTGGTTGGCTACTTGGCTAGGACTAATTCGCAATTGCACGGCCCACTCCGGTTCGCTACGATCAATCTCGGTTCATAACTGGGATGGGCCATGCCGCGCGTTGAAAACTCGCTGCGGACCGCGCCGGTACCGCAGAACACCGCCGACGCCGACCGCTCGCTGGTCGCCGACTTCGATACGCAGCTCATGCTGCAACTTCGAGCCGGCGACACCGATGCCGCGGCTGCGCTCGTGCGGCGGAACCTGCCGCGGGTCGCCCGGTACGTCGCCCGGGTCGTGCGGAACCCGCGTGTGGTTGAGGATCTGTCGCAAGACGTCTTCGTGCAGGTCCTGTCGAACGCCCGCCGCTACCGGCCGACCGCCCGGTTCTCCACGTGGCTGTATCGCATCGCAACCAACGTCGCGATCGACTATCTCCGCCGCACGCGCGCACAAAAGCCCGCCGCCGAGCTGAATGCCGGCGACGCGGCCTCCATGCCGTTGCGGGACCGTTCGCTGAATCAGCCGGAACGCCTCGTCTTTCAAAAAGAGCTACAGGCGGCCGTGGGCAACGCGCTGGACCGGCTGCCGCCGAATCAGCGCGTGGCGCTGACGCTTTTCGAGCTGGAAGACTTCTCGTATGAGCAGATCGCAGCGGTGCTCGACGTCACCGTCGACGCCGTTCGCAGCCTGCTGCCGCGGGCCAAGGAATCGCTCCGCGCGCAGCTTCAACACGTCAGGTAACCGCCGCCGCGGACGCCCAGGGCGGCGGGAGCGCTTGAGCGGAAGAGGCCGTCATGGCCCATCTCGACCTGATGCAGGCGCGGCAGTTCGCCCACGGGGCGCTCGACGACACCTCCCGACTGCGTTGCGAAGCCCATCTGCGCGAGTGCGAAGCATGCCGGCGGCTGGTTGATGAGGTGCGGCATATTGGAGCGCTGCTGCGGCTCGATTCCGGCGCGGGCGATGTGCAGTGCGATGTCGATCGACTGGTCGGACGAATTCAGGTGCTCGCCGGACCCGGCGCCGCCGGGCGGCGTCGCTGGCGAACGACGCTGACCGGAGCGGCCGCGGCGCTGGTCTGCGGTGTGGCGGCGGGCGCGGCGGGCCGGCTCTGGCTGACAAGCGGCGACGCCGCGAGCGATCCATCCGCGGATCCCGCCGCAGCATATGCAAGCGAACTCGCGACGCTGGCGGCCAATCCCTGGCTGATCGACAACTACATGCTTGTGCGAACGTTCGATCAGTTGCTCACCGAGAAGGAGCGCTGACATGTCGCGCACGGCGCTGTGGACAGCGTGCTTTCTCCTGGGCGCGATGCTCGGGGCCCTGCTGGTCGGCGGCGGCACGGGCGCCGCAGCGACGGTTGCGACCACTCAACCAAACCCAACGACGCGCACGCGGCAGCGGCTTTATAAGCTCGTCACGTCTCGCGACAACGCGCCTGAGATCTTCAGCCACGCGCGAATGTTCCGGCAGGCGCCCTCGTGGGAGCAGAACGAGCTGCGGACGCTGCACGTCCTCATTGAAGCGTTTGTCGCCTCCCAGTCCGACGCGACGCGACGCTCACTGCTCGACCTGCCGGAAATCGCTCGCGCCGTGCGCGTGCTCAAGCTGATGGAGGATCAGCAGCCGCAGCAGGTGGCCGCCCTCGCGGCCCGCCGCCGAACCGGGCCGCCGTAGCAGGCCGCTGAAAAAGTGATCCGTAGCGTCGGCCCTCCGTCGCCGACGGCGATACTCGCGCGCTTTCACACGTCGTCGGCCGCGGAGGGCCGACGCTACGGTTTCGCCAACGGGCTGAAAACGCCGATTGCGCCGCTTCAGCGCTCAAAGACGCGCAACGTGTAGTCGGGCTCCAGCTCGAACAGGTTAGTCAGGTCGGCCCCCGCGCGACGGAATGCGAGCGACTCGACCTCACGCCAGCCGCGACGCCCGAAGACGCGCGCATAATCGCGCCCGAAGTGCCGCGGGCCGTCGCGCCCTTCAAACTCCAGCGTACATAGTAACCGCCTGCACACGCGCGCCATTTCGTCGAACACCCCCTCCGCATCCGGCGCAATGCACATCAGCGTCGCCAGCGTGAACACGACGTCAAACGACCGGTCGGCGAACCCAGTCAGGACATCCTCGACCGCCCCGGTCGTGAGCGTCACACACGTCGCCAGTTCAGGGAAAAAATCACGCATCGCACGGCCGACGAGCGGATTCACGTCGATGCCGTGCAGGTTTCGATAGCCGCAGTACATCAGGTACGCGAGATTCCGGCCGACGTTGCAGCCGGGTTCGAGAATCGCCGCGTCCAGCGGGACGCCGCGGCGAGCGATGGCGTCGGCCAGCAGCGCGCTCCAGCCGACGCGCCGCAGATACGTCCGCGGCGAGTTCTCTTCGCCGGCGCCCGCGTCGCCGCGCGACTGCCAGTATTGCCGGATCGCGGCGGGAGATGCGGTCAAGGCGGCACCCGGCTGCCGCTGGCCCGGCGCGGCGTTTCCGCCGGACGTGCAATCCAATTCCGGATAGAGCCGAAACACCTCCATCCCCATCGTCTCGAACTCTCCGCGCCGCGCCCAGAGCGCAACCTCGCAGGCGTCGCTATTGAGGATCAGCGCGGTCGCTTCCAGCGCCGCCGCCTCCGCCGGTCGCACGACACGCCAGCCGCACACGTGCGCCCCCGGCTCCGCCCGATCATCGATGAACCCCGCGATCCGCAACGGCGGGTCGTAGAGCGCGGATAGCACTCTCAGCGTGTGTCGCCCCGCACCAAGCAGCGCTGCCGTGCGATGCCCGCGCCGCGCCGCCAGGGCCAGCGCGTGCCGCATCCGCTCCGCCGCGTCAATCGGAGCAGCGGCGGTTTTTGCGCCCGCCGCTGTGCGAGTCGTGGCGGATTCCGTTACGGAAAGATCGAGCATGGTTCGTTCTCGCTGCGGG
The DNA here is from genome assembly GCA_007859745.1 of Phycisphaerae bacterium RAS1. Taxonomy (NCBI): domain Bacteria; kingdom Pseudomonadati; phylum Planctomycetota; class Phycisphaerae; species Phycisphaerae bacterium RAS1. Next base: position 180,310 of record SMLU01000004.1, read on the forward strand.
CCCGCGGTGCTTCCGCCGGACTACGGCCGGCACGGGGACCGGCCGCTACCGACCACGGCCGGCACGGGGACCGGCCGCTACCGACTACGGCCGGCGCGGGGGCCGGCCGCTACCGGCACGTTCCCACGTTCCCACGTTCCTCGTTCTCAGGCGCGCGCCAGGCCCGCGCCGATAAAGATGTCAGTCTTCATGTCTGATCGGCCGGCCTGCGGTACGGACGTGAAGGCCGGGAGCGCGCGATGCCGCTGGCCACATTCGTCATTCCCACCAGCCGCCCGCCGCAGCAGCTCATCGCCTGTCTTGACGCCATCGCCAAGCTGGAACTCGACCCGCAGGACTTGCAGGTGGCGGCCGTAATCAACGGCGTGCTCGCGCCGCGCGACTTCGGCCGTTCCTACCCGTTCCAACTCGTGGTCGAGTCGATCGCCCAGCCCAACATTTCCGCCGCCAAGAACCGCGCGCTCCAGCACGCTCGCGGCGAGTGGGTGTTTCTGATCAATGACGACACGTATGTCCAGCCGGACTTCGTGCGGATGCACCTGGAGATGCACGAGCGTCTGAGCCGCCCGGCGATGGTGCTGGGCCGTTCGATATGGAAGACCTGGGCGGACCAGACGATCTTTGACCGCCTGGTCGCCGAGACGTCGATGATCTTTTTTTATGACCGGCTCCAGCCCGGCCGGCCTTACAACTTCCGGCACGCCTGGAACCTCAACCTGTCGGTGCGGCGGCGTTATTTGGAGGCCATGCCGTTCGACGAGCAGCTCAGCCCCATGTTCTATGAGGACATCGAGTGGGCCTACCGCGTGCAGCAGGTGTTCGAGCTGGACGTGTACTACGCGCCCGACGCGATCTCGCTGCACGACCATCGCTACACGCTGGACGGCTATCTCAATCGAGAGGTCAACATGGGACAGGCCGCGCCGCGGCTGTGGCGCGCCAATCCGGATTGCTTTCGCGCGGTGTACGGGGCCGACCTGGACGCCGCGTATCTCGACTACTGCCGCGCGTACATCGAGCGCGACGGCCGATCGGACGAATCGCTGCAGCTTCTTCGCGAACTGACGGCGCGGCCGGCGGCGGCGCTCTCCGGCACGCCGCAAGAACAGATGCTACAGCTTCAGTTGCTCTATCAGGCGCACCTGCCGCTGAAACGCCGCGCATTTCGGCGCGGGCTGCTGGACGCGATGCACGCGACGGCGCTGAACGTGGAACCCGACGCGGAGCCCGCCGCCGCGGTCTTCGAGGAGACGATCTGAATGAACTGGGGCAACGCGACGGTGCTGATCACGGGCGGAACCGGCTCTTTCGGCCGACACTTCGCCGCCGTTTTGCTGGCCGAGCAGCGCCCGGCCAAGGTCATCATCTACAGCCGCGACGAGTGCAAACAGCACGACATGCGCATCGGCGGCTTTGATGGTCCCAGCCTGCGCTACTTCATCGGCGACGTACGCGACGCCGAGCGGTTGCGGCGGGCGATGCGCGGCGTGGACGTCGTCGTTCACGCGGCGGCGCTGAAGCAGGTGCCGGCCTGCGAGTACAACCCGATGGAGGCGGTGGCGACGAACATCACCGGGGCGCGGAACGTCATTGACGCAGCCCTGGACTGCCGCGTTTCGCGTGTGCTGGCGCTGTCCACCGACAAGGCCACCGAGCCGATCAACATCTATGGCGCCACCAAGCTTGTCGCCGAGAAACTCTTCGTGCACGCCAACGTCTACAGCGGCGACGGCTCGACCACATTTGCCTGCGTGCGCTACGGCAACGTGCTGGGCAGCCGCGGAAGCGTCGTGCCGCTCTTTCGCGAGCAGCGCAAGACGGGAACGCTGACGATCACCGACGGCCGCATGACGCGCTTCTGGATGACGCTCGACCAGGGCGTGCGCTTCGTGATCTCGTGCGTCGAGCGCATGCACGGCGGCGAGGTGTTCATTCCGCGCCTGCCGAGCATGAAGCTGGTCGACCTGGCCCGCGCGATCGCGCCCGAATGCCGGATGAACTTCATCGGCATCCGCCCCGGCGAGAAGCTGCACGAGTCGCTGCTCTCTGAGGACGAAGCCCGCATGGCCCGCGAGCTTTCCGACCGCTTCGTGATGCTGCCGGCCGACCCGCACTGGTCACGCGGCGTGTGGGAGAAGCTCGGCCCGCCGCCGCCGGAGGGCTTCTCGTATCGCAGCGACAACAACGCGGACTGGCTGACGGGGCCGCAGATTCTGGAGCTGATCGAAGAGTCGCCGTCGCCGGACGTGCCGGCCGTCACCGCAAGCGTGGCGACGAGGTTCGTGGCGAGTCAGGAGAACGCACACGTTTTGCAGCCGGCGACCGTCGGCGTCGCCTCCTGAGCGCGGCTGGTGCGGGCGCTCGAGCCGGTGAACTTTTCGGGTGGAACGGGCATCTTGCCCGTTCCTGAGGCCGCCGGGACGGGCGAGACGCCCGTCCCACCCTGGGTGACGAGCACGCCGCCCAACGGAAAGGACTGATGCGATCATGAGCAAGCAACTGTGCGTCTGGCAAGGCGACTTTGGCGTCGCCTACACCGACCGCAACGTCGTTGACTGGCACACGCGGTTTGACGCCTTCCGCCGCATTCTGAAGGGCGCGGCGATCAGCAGCGTGCTGGAAGTCGGCTGCAACCGCGGCCACAACCTGGTGGCGCTGCGCGAGCTGCTCGGCCCCGAGGTGGAATACACCGGCGTCGAACCGAACGCCTACGCCCGCGGCATCGCAAGGCAGTGCGATCCCGAAATCCGAGTCGTGGAGGGGGACGTGTTCTCGCTGCCGTTCGACAACGGGCAGTTTGATCTCGTGCTGACCTCGTGCGTCCTGATTCACATTCGCGCAGAAGACCTGGAAACCGCGATGCGCGAGCTGCACCGCGTGTGCGGGCGGTACCTGCTGTCGATCGAATATCCGGCCGACCGCGAGACCGTGATCCACTACCGCGGCCACGACGATCTGCTGTGGAAGCGCGATTTCCTGATGCACTTCCGCGCGGCGCAGCCCGATCTGCAACTCGTGAGCAGCGGCAACCTCGGGCCGGACGACGGATTCGACGTCTGTCGCTGGTGGCTCATGGAAAAGCCCGACGCCGCCGCGGCCGACCGCGTCTCAAAGCGAAAAGAAGAGATCGGCGCCGTCGGCGTCCCGCTCTGGTGAGTCCCGGACGGCAAGCCCGACGCGGTCTGAAGGAGTGTTGACATGAAAATCGTCGCCACCATCGAAGCCCGAATGGGCTCCAGCCGCCTGCCCGGCAAATCGCTGACGCCCATCCTCGGCCGGCCGATGCTTGAACTGCTGATCGAACGCCTCCGCCGTTCGCGTCGCGTGCAGCAGGTCGTCGTCGCCACCACGACGGCGCCCGAGGACGCCGTCATTCAAGGGCTGGCCCAGAAGCTCGAAGTCGGCTGCTTCCGCGGCAGCTCCGATGACGTGCTCGACCGCGTCCTGCAGGCCGCGACGCGCCACAAGGCCGACCTGATCGTCGAGATCACCGGCGACTGCCCGCTGATCGACCCGCAGATCGTGGACCAGGTGGTCGAGACGTTCCTGCGCGGCGAGTACGACTACGTCAGCAACACGCTGCAGCGCACTTACCCGCGCGGCCTCGACACGCAGGTCTTCCCCACCCGCGTGCTGGCCGAAGTCGCCGCGCTCACGCAGGACCCGGCCGACCGCGAGCACGTTTCGCTCTACATCTATGAGCACCCCGAGCGCTACCGCCTCGGCAACGTCGCCGCTCCCGCTGAGCTGCACAATCCCGACATGCGCTGGACGGTCGACACGCCCGAAGACCTGGCGCTGATCACGTCGATCTACGAGCGGCTGTACCGGAAGAACCCGGGCTTTGCGTCGACCGACGTCATGAACCTGCTGAACACCGACCGGAACCTTGCGAGCACCAATGCCCACGTGCGCCAGAAGCCCGTCCGTTGAAACCGGCCTCTATCGAGCCGCCGTCGTCGGCTGCGGCCGCATCGGCTGCGGCTTCGATGACGATTCGCGACGCGGCTATGTCGCCAGCCACGCCGGCGCGCTGCATCGCAGCCCGCGCTTCGAGCTGGCGGCGCTGTGCGACGTCGATTTCGACCGCGTGCGGCAGTACTCCGAGAAACTCGGCGTCGAGGGCCGCTATCGCGATTTCCGCGTGCTGCTGGACGAGGAATCGCCGGACCTGCTCTCCGTCTGCACGCACGCCGACACGCATGAGCAGATCGTCGTCACCGCGGCGGACGCGGGCGTGAGGGCGATCCTGTGTGAAAAGCCGCTCGCTCCGACGCTGGACGCGGCTGATCGCATGATCCGCGCCTGCCAGCAGCGCGGCGCCCTGCTGTTCACCGGCCATCAGCGGCGCTTCGACCCGGCCCACCGCGCCGCGGCCGATGCGCTGCGCACCGGCGCGCTGGGAAGCGTGCAGCAGGTCACCTGCTACTACACCGCCGGCATTCACAACACCGGAACGCACCTGCTGGACCTCTTGCGGCTGCTTTTCGGCGATGCGCTCTGGGTGCAGGGCGCCTACAGCCATGCCGCCGCGCCCGACCCGCGCGATCCGAACATCGATGCGATCATCGCGTTCGAGCACGCTCCGCGCGTGGTGCTCTCCGCTTGCGACGTGCGGCATTACACGGTTTTCGAGGTGGATGTGCTCGCAGCCGAGGGCCGGCTGCGGATTGGCTCGCACGGTTTCGACTTCGAGTTCGAAGCTGCGGCGCCGCATCCGCGCTTTTCAGGCTATCGCGGACTGGAGCGGACGAGTGCGCCGTTTGAGGTCGACAGCCCGCGCGAGTTCCTGTTGGCGACGATGGACCACATCGCCGCCTGCCTCGACGGCCAGGCGACGCCCTGCTCGACCGGCGTCGACGGCCGCATGGCGTTGGAGTTGATCCTCGCGCTGAAGGAGTCAGCCGACCACGGCGGCAGGACGATCAGCCTGCCGTAGCGTCCGACTTCGTAGCGTCCGACCTCCGAGTCGGACGACCGTAGCGTCCGACTTCGTAGCGTCCGACCTCCGAGTCGGACGCCGGCCGGCGAAATGCGAATGGCAAAATGGAAAATGAGAAATGGAAAACTGAAAACGAGAAGATGCCGCGTGGCCGACCGTTCCCGGCGTTTTCCATCTCCCATTTTTGATTTCTGATTTTTGATTGTTTTTCTTGCGCGCGGACGCGCGACAACGTCAAGGTGCCTTAATGAACGACTCGCCCCAGAAACTCGCCCTCCTCGGCGGCCCGAAAACGCGACACACTCCCTTCCCGCCGCATCCGGTGATCGGCAAAGAGGAGAAACAGGCCGTCCTCGACGTGTTGAGCCGCGGCAAGCTCTCCACGTTCCTCGCCGTTCCGGGCGAGTACTTCAACGGCGGCGCAGAGATTCGGCGCTTCGAGCGCGAGTTCGCCGACTATCACGGCGTGCGCTTCGCGGTCGCGTTCAATTCGGCGACCGCCGCGCTTCACGCCGCCGTCGCCGCCGTCGGCGTGCAGCCCGGGGAGGAAGTCATCGTTCCGCCCTACACATTCACGTCGACCGCCACGTGCGCGTTGATGCACAACGCCATCCCCGTCTTCGCGGACATCGACGATACGTACTTCTGCCTCGACCCCGCCGCCGTCGCGCGCAGCGTCAGCCCGCTGACGCGCGCCCTGATCCCGGTGCACCTCTTCGGCGGCACGGCGGATATGGACGGCTTGCTGGCGGTCGCCCGCAAACACAACCTGAAAGTGATCGAAGACTGCGCCCAAGCCCCCGGCGCCGAGTACCGCGGCCGAAAGGTCGGCGCCATCGGCGACTGTGGCGTCTTCAGCTTTACCGAGTCAAAGACGATCACCAGCGGCGAAGGCGGCATGCTCATCACCAGCGACGAGCAGATCGCCGAAGTCGTCCGCATGGTCCGAAACCACGGCGAGATCATCCTCGACGGCCAGAAGGAACGCACCTACCGCTCGACGATCCTCGGCTGGAACTACCGCATGACCGAGATGGACGCCGCGCTGGGTCGCGTGCAGTTCGGACGGCTCGACACGCTCAACGCGGTCCGCCGCGATCTATGCGGCTACCTCTCGCGGCAGCTTTCCGGCCTGCCCGGCCTGACGCCGCCGGCGGTTCGAGCCGATTGCACGCATGGGTTCTACCTGTACGCGATGAAATTCGACCCCGCCACGGCTGGCATCTCGCGTAGCCAGTTCCTGCACGCGGTCCAGGCGGAGGGGTTGCCGATCGCCGCCGGCTATGTGCGGCCGCTCTACCTGAATCCAATCTACCAGGAGAACCGCGCCGCGGCGTTCGCGTTCTACCGCGGCCAGGCGCGCTATGAGAAGGGCCTTTGTGCGGTGACCGAGCGCATGCACGAGCAGGAGCTGCTGACCTTGAGCGTGCTGCGCGCCCCGGCGACGCGCGCGGACGTGGATGACTTCGTGGCCGCGTTCAAAAAAGTGCTCGGCGGCGCCGCCGAGATTCGCAACGCCGGCACGATCGAAACGTTGCAGGGAAGCGCGAGACACGCGCCCGGGCCCGCGCCTGCGAAGCTCTTTCCGAGCCGCGACCGTGAGGGAGCGGTGGCTTAAGAACCGCTTGCTGACGCGCGCGGCTCGGATCAAACGCGTTCCGAGCCGCGACCGTGAGGGAGCGGTGGCTTAAGAACCGCTTGCTGACGCGCGCGGCTCGGACGGGACAAACATGGCCGTTGTTCTCTACATCACGCGCAGCTACACCACGCACGACCGCCGCTTTGTCGCCGCGCTCGCGGACGGCGGACACGAAGTCTACTACCAGCCGTGCGAATGCAGCGCCATTGTCTACGAGCCGCGACCGCTGCCCGATGACGTGCGGCTGCTGCGTCCGCTCAGCCGCCGGCCGCTCGCCTTCAATTCCACGGACGTGGGCGCGCCGCTGCGCCGCCTGCACCGCGTGATCGAGACGTTGCAACCCGACATCGTGCACGCCGGCCCGGTCCCACTCGGCGGTTTTCTGGCCGCGCTGACAGAGTTCCACCCATTGATCGTGATGGCGTGGGGGTCGGACGTGCTGATCGACGCGCTTCGCGACGACGTCAGCCGCAAGATCGCCTGGCATGCGCTCTCGCGCGCCGACTTCGTTATCGTCGATTGCCGGGCCGTGGCGCAGGCCGTCCGCGAACTGGCCGGCATCCCCGCCCGCCGCATTCTGACGTTTCCCTGGGGCGTCGACCTGGCCGCGTGCACGCCGGCGCTCGAGCGGCCCGACTTTCGCGCCGCCCTGGGCTGGAGCGACAACCCCGTCGTCGTGTACGCCCGTTCCTGGGAGCCGATCCACGCCCCGCTCGATTTTATTGACGCCGTCGCACAGGTTGCTCGGCAGCGCGGCGACGTGCGGGCGCTGATGCTCGGCGACGGACCGCTCGCGCCCGACGTTCGGCGGGCGATCGCTGCTCACAATCTGGGCGAGATCATCAACTGCCCCGGCCGCGTGTCCAGCCTGCTCCTGCCGCCGCTCATGGGCGACTGCAACCTGTATGTCAGCACGTCCGCCTGCGACGGCAGCTCGATCACGCTGCTCGAAGCCATGGCCATGGGCCTGCCGGCGATCGTGCCCGACGTCGGCGGAAACCGCGAGTGGGTCAGTCAGGGCGTGAACGGCTGGCGCTACCCGCCCGGCGACGTCGATACGCTGGCCCGCACGCTGCTCGCGGCGCTCTCCAGTGAGCAACTGAGCGAGATCGCCGGCGAAAACTTCGCGCTGGCCCACTCCCGTGCCGACTGGCGGCTCCACGCGCAGACGCTGCTCGACGCCTACGAACGCATCCTCCAGGAAGAGGCCAAAGGAGGTTTTCAACCCCATGCAATCCAACGAACTGCTCATCGGCAGCCGGCGCATCGGCCGCGATCAGCCGACGTACTTTATCGCTGACATCTCCGCCAACCACGACGGCGATCTGCACCGCGCACGCCGCCTGATCCAGCTCGCCGCCGAGGCCGGCGCCGATGGGGCCAAGTTTCAGCACTTTCGCGCTCCCCGAATCGTCAGCGACGTGGGCTTCCGCGCGCTGGGCCGGCAGGTGTCGCACCAGGCGCGCTGGAAGAAACCCGTCAGCGCGGTCTACGCCGACGCCTCCCTGCCCTGGGAGTGGACCGTCGAGCTCAAGGCCGCCTGCGACAACGCCGGAATCGACTTCTTCTCCACGCCCTACGACTTCGAAGCCGCGGACATGCTCGATCCGTACGTGCAGGTCTTCAAGCTCGGCTCCGGCGACATTACCTGGCTGGAGATGCTCACGCACGTGGCCGGCAAGGGAAAACCGGTCATTCTCAGCAGCGGCGCGTCCGACATTCTCGACGTCCAGCGGGCGGTCCGCACTGTCGAAAAGATCAACCCGCAGCTCGCCTTGCTCCAGTGCAACACGAACTACACCGGCGACGACGACAACTTCAATCACATTCACCTGAACGTGCTGACGACATACCACACCATGTTCCCCGGCGTCCTCACCGGACTCTCCGACCATACGCCCGGCTGCGCCACAGTGCTGGGCGCCGTCGCGCTCGGCGGGCGCATCATCGAGAAACACTTTACCGACGACGCGCGCCGCGAAGGTCCCGATCACGGCTTCTCCATGACGCCGCACACCTGGCGCGAAATGGTCGACCGCACGCGCGAGCTGGAGCGCGCCCTGGGCAGCCCGCAGAAATTTGTCGCCGGCAATGAGCGCGACACGGTCGTTGTGCAGCGCCGCTGCGTTCGTGCGGCCCGCGATCTGCCGCCTGGAACCGTGCTGACGCGCGACATGCTCGACGTGCTCCGCCCCGCCCCGGAAGGCGCCGTCAACCCGTTTGAAATCGACCGCCTCCTCGGCCGAACGCTGGCCGCCCCGCTCGGCGCCGGACAGCACCTGACCTGGTCGCACGTCGCCCCGTTGCCGGCCGCGCCGCCGCGGGCGGACAACCGGGCGGTGGCGCCCGCCGCCCGGGCGCCGTCCCAAACCCACGCGGCGGCCCACTGAGAACCGAGCCCCAAGCGCAAGCGCGTGGGCGTTTTCAGAGTTGGGTGACACGCGCACAAATTCCCGCGCGCTCGCGCTTGGGGCTCGGATTGAGACACCGCAAATTCTCACGAACCCGCATTCGACCTTCGACCTTCGACATTCCCCCCCGCCTCCCGGCGACGCTACAATAACGGGCGAAAGGGGCTGACATGGCGATCGAGTTTCACTGCGACCACTGCGGCAAGATGATCCGCACGGCCGAAGACAACGCCGGCAAGCGCGGTAAGTGCCCCTCCTGCCACCAGAGCGTGTATATCCCGTCGCCGCCCGATCAGCTCCAGCCCCTGGACCTGGCGCCGATAGACGCCAACGCCGACCGCGACGAGCAGCGCCTGCGGGATGAGAGCCGCCGGCTCGCCGCAACGCTGCTGCACGAAAAGCAGACGCCCGAGCGCGGCCCGGCCGCAGCCGGCGCCGCGGCGCCGAGCCGCGACCCGGGCGTTACGCACACCGACGTCGAGCACTGGGTGGTGGATTACGTCATCGCCATGGCCGACGGCCAGCTCGACAAGGCCGGCCGCCTGGCTCAGTCAGTGCGACAGAACATGCGACTGGCGGATGACGTGATTGATCGGCTGATGGTGGATGAAATACTCCCCGCGAACCTGGCCCGAATCCCTCGCCCCGTTCTGATTCAGTTCCTCAAGCAGCTTCGCGAGCCCAAGAGCCGGTAGCGGGTCAGCTTGCCGGGTTGGGTTGAGTCGGCTTGGGTTGGCTCGGGCTGAGTTGAGGTGGGTTGGGGGACCGGCTCAGTTCCGCGCCACCGTCGGAACGCGAAGCGCAAGCGAGCGCAAATCGAGGTGGGCGCTCGCTTGCGCTTCGCGTTCTGAAATGCGGCGCCATTACGGTAGCGTCGGCCATCCATGGCCGACGGGGGTTTTCGCGTGGTTTTTGCCCTTCGTCGGCTGCGGAGGTCCGACGCCACGGCTTCTTCGGCGGCCGGCTACAGGAAGTAAAGCTGCCCCGAATATTTCACCAGCCCGGCCCGCGCGACGGCCCAGTAGTAAACGTGCGGCCCGACGTAATTCACCGTGACATCCGCGACGCCCGTGGCCGGCGTCACGATCCAGAAGTGCTTGAGCGCCGTCACGGTCTGCAGCACCACGCCGCTGTTCCACGTCACCGACGCCGGCGCCGCGCTGGTCTCCGCTCCGCCGTAGTCGTCCGCCAGCCAGCAGCGCAAAAGGTGCGGCCCGGTGGTCGCCAGCCGGATCGAGGTCTGGATGGCGTTGGCGCTCTCGTCGCCGACGGTCATATTGACCTGCACGGCCGAGTCGGGCGCCAGGCGGTCGGCCAGGTCGCGGATGAAATCGGCATGGGCCCGCAGGTCGTCGTCGGAACGGGTGAGCGGGGCGCGAAGTTGCGCCAGCGCCGTTGCGATTTCGACGACCGCCGTCTCGAGCCGGTCCGAGGCGTTGGGCCCGCGGCCCAAATCCGGGCCGAAAAATTCCGTGTGCGTGTTGCCGGAAGCCATGCGTCCCCTCCTGCTGGTTGCTAGCTATTCTAGCAATGGTAGCACACGCCCGCCGGCCTGTCAAGTCCCCGCCGCAAGATCCCCCAGAATCCGGCGCCCCGGCCTGCGATCAGTCGCCGCCAGGTGCACCGTTTCGGGGAGCATCGGCGTCCCGCCGGTGCGCACCGGCGGGACGCCGATGCTCCCCACGAGAGAACCCCCGTGTGACGGAATGCGGACGCCGGCCCGGGCGGCCCTCCACAGATTCCGTTGTGACCCGAAGGCCCATGCCGCTATGCTGCAATCTGGTGCAGCCGCAACCTGTGACGCCTGTGAGGGTCAACATGCCGCGCAACATCCATTCGTTCACTCGCCGCCAGCTGCCTCTTGTTTTCGCCGCACTGGCCTTCGTCGGTCGCACATCCGCGACGGATCTAGTGCTGCCCGAATTTCCGACCCCGCCGACCCACCTTGAACAGCCGGATCAGCCGCCCATCCGCGTAGAAAGCTGGACCACCTCGCCCCCGGCCGGACTGACGCGCGGCCTGATCAGCCTGGTGCAGGTCAACGTCGATCCCATGGGCGACAACGTCGTCGGCGACGCCGGCAACGAGCCGTCCATCGCCCTCGATCCGACCCATCCGCTGCGCATGGCCATCGCCTGGCGACAGTTCGACACCGTGCTCTCCAATTTCCGTCAGGCGGGATACGCCTATTCGCGCGATGGCGGACGCACCTGGACGTTTCCCGGCGTTCTGACTCCAGGCACATTCCGCAGCGACCCCGTCCTCGCCTCCGACGTCACCGGTCGCTTCTTCTACAACAGCCTTCGCAGCAACTTCCTGTGCGACACGTTCATCTCCACCGACGGCGGGAAAACCTGGGGCAGTGCGATCCCGGCTTTCGGCGGTGACAAGGCTTGGATCGCCGTCGACACCACCGGCACGGAAGGCCTGGGCAATCTTTACGCCGCCTGGAGCCAGAACGCCGGCTGCTGCGAAGGCAACACCTTCACCCGTTCAACCGACCACGGCCTGACGTACAGCACTCCCATCGAAATTCCGGAGCGGCCCCTCTTCGGCACGCTCGACGTCGGCCCCTTCGGCGAGCTTTACGTCGCCGGCCGTCTTCCCACCTCGTCGTCGCAATTCGCCGTCGCGAAATCGACCGACGCGCAGGATCCGCTCATCCCCGGGGACCAGATTTCCTTCACGACCACGCAGCTCAACCTGAACGGCACGCAAGGCCTGGGCGGCAACAGCCCGAATCCCGGCGGCCTGCTGGGCCAGGTGAACGTCGTCGTCGACAAATCCACCGGTCCGACGCGCGGCCATGTCTATGTGCTCTGCTCCGTGAACCCGCCCGGCGATGATCCGATGGACGTGGTGTTCTCCCGCTCCACCGACGGCGGTCAGACCTGGAGCCCGCCGATCAAAGTCAACAACTCGGAAGGCGCTTTCGGAAACGCGTGGCAGTGGTTCGGCACGCTCTCGGTCGCGCCGAGCGGCCGCCTCGACGCCGTCTGGAACGACACCCGCGAAAGCGGCCTGGTGAACATCAGCGAAACGCGCTATGCGTTCTCCACCAATGGCGGCCAGACCTGGTCGGCCAGCGTCGCGCTTACGCCGGCGTGGAACAGCCATGTCGGCTGGCCCAATCAGAACAAGATCGGCGACTACTACCACATGCTCTCCGACAACGTCGGCGCCGACCTGGCCATGTCGGCCACGCTCAATGGCGAGCAGGATGTCTATTACGTCCGCATCGGGGAGCACGACTGCAACCGCAACTCGATCGGCGACGAGAGCGAGCTCTTTCTGGGCGCTCCCGACGCCAACAACAACGGCATTATCGACACGTGCGAGCAGCTCCTGGGCGACATGAACTGCGACGGCGACGTCGACGTGCTCGACATCAACCCCTTCGTGCTGGCCATCGCCGACCCGGCCGCGTATCAGGCGGCGTTTCCATCCTGCCTGCTGATCAACGGCGACGCCGACGGCAGCGGCACTGTGAACGTGCTGGATATCAACGCGTTCGTCGCATTGCTCAGCGGCTGACAGCCCCGCAGGCGCTGACGGCCGGGCCGTATTTCCGAACCCGCCGCGCCAAGCGGCGGGTTGACGATCGTAGGTGAGCGACGCCTCACAGACCGGGGACGTCGACCCGCCGCTTGGCGCGGCGGGTTCGGACAGATCTGCCCGCCGAGCTTGCCAAGCACTGTCATGTCGCGGCTGCGCGGCGCTTCGCCCGCTTGGCGACCGTGATGTTCAGCATCTCGACGAACAGCGAGAAGCCCATCGCGAAATAGATGTACCCCTTGTTCATGTGCCCGCCGCAGCCTTCGAAAACCAGCATCACGCCGATCAGCAGCAGGAACGACAGCGCCAGCATCTTCAGCGTCGGATGATGCTCGATGAAATTGCTCACGGGGTTCGCGAAGACCATCATCACCAGCACCGCCAGCACCACCGCCGCAATCATCACCGCGATGCTCTGGGCCATGCCGACCGCCGTGATCACTGAGTCCAGCGAGAAAACGATGTCGATCAGCATGATCTGCAAAATCGCGGCGGAGAATGAGGCGGCGGCTTTCTTCGGCCCGTGTTCCTCGGCCGGCGCCTCGAGCTTGTGATGGACCTCGTAGGTCGCCTTGGCGATCAGGAACAGCCCGCCCACGACCAGGATCAGGTCCTTACCGGAAAAGGCGTGTTCGAAGCTCGTCCCGCCCAGCAGCGTGAACAGCGGCTTGGTCCACTGCATCACCCAGCCGATGCCCAGCAGCAGCAGGATTCGCATGCCCATCGCCGCCAGCAGCCCGATCTGTCGCGCCTTGGCCTGCACCGCCGGGTCGAGCCGCCCGGTCAGTATCGCGATGAAGACGATATTGTCGATGCCCAGCACGATTTCGAGGCTCGAAAGCGTAAGCAAAGCGATCAAGTTCGCAGATGTGAAAAGCTCGTCCATGCACGGCTCCTGTCCGAATTTGACGGCGGGAGCGTAGATGGGCGCCGCGCTTTGTGCCAGCACCGCCGCCTTGTCGAACCGCTTCACGCGCGTCAGAATGCTCACTCGGAGCCGGTGTTCGACCCTCCGCCGTGAGGGAATTCTCCGGAACGCCGCAATTCGACGGCCGCGCGGGCGCTTTTCACCCGGTCGTCCTGGCAAAGGGTCCGCATCATGGTGCTGTGGGCGATCCGCGGATTTTTCGTGCTATTGATCGCCGCGGTGTCGCTGCTGGCGACGCGCGGCACGAGCACCGGCAGCGCCGGACAGGGGGAGTTGTGGCAATACTCCGTGACGTTCATGGTCGCCTCGATCTTCGTGGCGCTGGTGTTCATCACGCTGGACGTGCTGGTGCCGCGCAAGAGCCTGGCGGCGCTGTCGGGCGCGTTTCTGGGACTGGTAGCTGGCATCGTGATCGCCTATGCGCTGGGCATCATCATCGACCTGATGCTTGAGGTCTTCGGCCAGGGCTTCACCGAAAGCGCCCGGACCGTCGTCAGCACGATCAAGCTCATGATCGGCATCATCGCCTGCTACCTGACCATCACCATGATCCTTCAGACCAAGGATGACATCCGCTTCGTCATCCCCTACGTCGAGTTCGCCAAGCAGACGCGCGGCGCCCGGCCGATGCTGCTCGACACATCGGTCATCATCGACGGCCGCATCGCCGACATCTGCGACACGTCCATCATCGACTCGCAAATCATCATCCCGCGCTTCGTCCTGCAGGAGCTGCAGACCATCGCCGACAGCTCCGACAAATTGAAGCGCAACCGCGGCCGCCGCGGGTTGGACATGCTCAACAAGCTGCAGAGCAACGAGAAGGTGGAGATCAAGATTTCGGACGCACGCCTGCCCAGCGTCGAGGAAGCCGGCGACGTGGACCAGAAGCTGGTCGCGCTGGCCAAAAAGCTCGATGGCCGCATCGTCACCAACGACTACAACTTGAACAAGATCGCGCAGCTTCGCGGCGTGGACGTGATCAACATCAACGACCTGACGAACGCGCTTAAGCCGGTCGTGCTGCCGGGCGAGGCGCTCACCGTCCGCATCATCAAGCCCGGCGAAGAGGTGGGCCAGGGCATTGGCTATCTCGAAGACGGCACGATGGTCGTGGCTGAAAACTCGCGCGACAAGATCAACGACGAGGTCGCGCTGGTCGTCACCAGCGTCCTGCAAACCTCCGCCGGCCGGATGATCTTCGGCCGCCCCGAGGGAACCCCCATCCCGCCGCGCCGCCCGCGCGCCCGCATGGGACCGCCCGGGTCGCACGAGTAGGTCGAGGCGCAGCCCTTGTACGGTGGGCCGTGCCCACCGGCGTCAGAACGCGAAGCGCAAGCGAGCGCTCGCTCCAGCACGCGCTCGCTTGCGCTTCGCGTTCTGACGCAGGGCGCCATGCCGACGGCCTCGGCGTCGGCATGCCCACGCAAAGGCCGTGGGCATGGCACCCAAAACCAAGCCGTGCCTCCCTCGGCCGGCGCGCTTCGCAGACCGCTTCACAAACGCTCCGTCGAGGTGATAATCAGCAGCCCGTCGCCCACAACCCAGAGGAGAACGCATGTCCCGGTACCTCCATCGCGTTTGGTGTCTCGCGCTCCCGATCGCCTGCGTCGCGATTGCCGCCGCGCAATCCGAAATCCGCAATCAGCCCGGCGGCACGAGGCTGTTGTGCATCGACGCCGACGGCAGCATTCGCAAGGAGCCGACCGGTCCGCGCGTGCTTTTTCTCGATCCCGACGGCAAGTCCATCCGCAAGGAGCCGACCGGCCCGCTCATTCTCTTTTTTGACGGCGACAGCGTGCGCGAAAACCCGAACGGCCCGCGAATCGCATTTCTCGATGAGCGCAGCGTCCGCCGCACTCCGACCAGCCCGGTGCTGATGGACTACAAGCATCCGGACATCTGCCCGACGGCCAACGACAAGCGCGAGTTCTTCGTCGACGGACCGGACCTGACCAAACATCAGCTCGTGGGCGTGCTCTACCTGCTCAAACCAAAGCTATTCGAGCTCTCGAAGGAGGAGACCGACCGACTGAAGAAGGAAATGGACACAAACGCCAAGGCCGAAGAGGCGCGCCTGGCGGCCGACCGCGCCGTCGGAAAATTCGACATCCTCACCGCCGACGGCGCACCCGCCAGTTCGGGCACGGTCGTCGTGGCGCCGAAAAAGGGCGAGAGCTACCAAGTCAAGTTCTCGCACAAAGGCGGCCCGGAATGGACAGGTGTCGGCGTGCAATTCGTCCAGAAGGACCAGGACCGCTATTTCTGGGTCGCGTTCGGAACGCCGCAGACCGTCGGACTCGGCGTGTTCGATATCAAGGGCGGCGTTCTCGAAGGCAAGTGGTACAACGGCTGGAGCAACGAAGACCCCAAGAACACGGGCATGGAGAACCTCAAAGGTCCGGAGAGCCTCGACGGCGAATTCACCATCACGGCGGCGAAGACGCCGCACGACGGCATCGACTACACCGGTACGTGCGTGATAAAGCCCTTCGATCTGAGCTTCGACAATGACTACAAGCCGTACACGCTGACGTGGACGATCGGCGGCAAGCCCTACACGGGCATCGGTCTGCGCACGCGGGAGAACAAGCTGTACGTGGCGATGGGCAGCGGCGAGGCGCTTAACCTGGGATCCTTCAAGCTCGGCACGAACGGCGAGATGATCGGCGATTTCTTTAGCAACAAGAAAGCCAAGGGCTACTACACGACCAGCAAAATGCCCGGGTAATTCGCAGTCAGCATCGCAAATCAGGGGAGCATCGGCGTCTCGCCGGTGGTTCTCGGCGAACGTCAGCCGCAGGGCAGCGTCGCCGCTGCGCCCCGCAAGAACGACCAAAGCGGTCGGAGGTCCGGAGACAAATGGGCCCGATGAAACACGTACTCTGTTGCTGCGGGATTGTCCTCCATGCCGTCGCGGCTTCGCTCGGGCAGGGCGTTCGCCCCGCCGTTGAACTGAGGGCGCACGAACGGCCCGTCCTCGCGCTTGCATTCTCGCCGGACGGCAAGCGCCTCGCGTCGGTGGCCGACGACGAAAAGCTGATCATCTGGGATCTCGATGCGAAGGCGGCCTACGCGACCTTCGACGGCCACGCGACCAACCAGAACCGCGTCTGCTGGACGCCCGACGGCAAGCGCCTCGTCGCGATCGGAAATGACAGCAACATTCGCGTCTGGGATGTTGAGAACAAGAAGGCGTTCAAGGCGATTCCGGCCGGCGATATTTCAGGCGGACCGCGCGGCCTGGCGCTTTCGCCGGACGGGGCCCGAATCGCGGTCGTGGGCCGTTCGACGCTTCGCCTTTTCGACTTCGAATCCGCAAAGCAGGCGGCGAGTTACACCGTCCACGAACAGTACGGGGTGCAGGCGGTCGCGTGGTCTGCCGACGGCAAGACGATCGCCACCGCCGGCACCGACCGAAAGCTGAATCTTGTAAACGCCGCCGACGGCGCCGTGTTGAGGGCATGCGAGACTGACGGCCGCGGGGTTTGCGCCGCTTTCGCGCCGGACGGCAAGACCGTCTACGTCGGCACGGACTCGCAGTATCTCCAGGCATTCGACGTGAGCAGCGGCGAAGGCGGCAAGCTGCTGGAAAAGTCGCTCCCGATTCTGGACATTCAGCCGACTGCTGGCGGCACGCAGCTCGTGGTTGGCGGCCCCGGACACGGACCGCTGATCATGGAGTTGCCGCAGCGCAAGATCCGCGAGCCCAAGCTGGACAGCGATGATTGGGTGAAGGCCGCGGCCGTCTCGCCGGACGGCAAGCTCGTCGCCGGCGGAGCCAACGGCGGCGCTATCTACCTCTGGCCGGTCGGCCGCTAGTCGGCATGTCGCCTGATCCGTGGCACGCGCGGCATCGCGGACGTATAACTGCTCACAAGCGCCGGCCGACCCTGGCCCCGGCCGACATGGGAGTCTCCGCATGCCCCGCTACGTCGATGGCTACGTCATCCCCGTCCCGAAAAAGAACCTCGCCGCCTACCGCAAGCTCTCGCGCGCCGCCGGCCGCATCTGGCGCGAGTTCGGCGCGCTGGAATACCGCGAAACCGTCGGCGACGACCTGAACATCAAAGGCGTGTGGCCCTTCCCGCGCATGGCCAAGCTGAAAGCCGGCGAAACCGTCGTCTTCTCCTGGATCGTCTACAAGTCTCGCGCCGACCGCGACCGCGTCAACAAGAAGATCATGACCGACCCGCGCATCGCCAAAATGACGAAGACGCCGATGCCCTTTGACTGCAAGCGCATGGCCTTCGGCGGGTTCAAGATGATCGTGGAAGCCTGAGCCGCGCTTTCACCCCGGCCGCGGGCGGAGAGCGCCGCGCCGGAACGTCGCTATGAGGATGGCACTGTCCGCAGCCGTCGGCGCGGCGGCGTGTGTGCCTCGGACAGCGGGGGAGGAGTTACAGGATGCGCCCGCTCCACAGGCCCGTTTGCCGCTTGATCCGATTGGCCCCGCTTTCGCTTCTTCTGCTGGCCTCCTGCATCGGCCCGCCGCTCGTCATCGCCCCCACCTCCCTGCCGGACGGCGCCGTCGGCACGACCTATAGCTCGACGCTGACGAGTGACGGCGTCCCGCCCGTGATGTGGCAGTTGACCACCGGTTCGGTTCCTCCCGGTCTGACGCTCAACCAGCGTACCGGCGAAGTGGCCGGAACGCCGACGCGGGCGGGCACGTATGACTTCACCGTCCAGGGCGTCGATTCTCAGCTCTTCGTCCGCGCCGCTTCGCAATCCTACAGCGTGACCATCCTCGAAGAGCTTGTCATCGGCGGCACGCTCGATGAAGCCCGCGTCGGCGTCGCCTATTCGGGCCGCCCCAACGTCTCCGGCGGCGTTGAACCCTATCGCTACACCATCGTCGGCCTGCCGGCCGGCCTCTCGTTCGACACCAACACCGGCGAGATTTTCGGCACGCCGTCGCTCGACGACGACAAGGAACTCGAAATCCGCGTCAGCGATTCCGGCTCGCCGCGGCAGACGCGGTCGCGGCGCGTCACGCTGATCATCCGCCCGCAGCCGATCGAAATCACCACCACCGCGCTGGCTGACGGCGGCGTGGGCGAGAGCTACTCGCAGGTGATTCAGACCCTCGGCGGGGCCGCCCCGCGACGCTTCAGCATTGTCGACGGCCTGCTCCCCGACGGGCTTTCGCTGAATCAGGCCACCGGCCTCATCAGCGGAACTCCCACGCAGAACGGCTCGTTCACGTTCACGATCCGCGTCCGCGACGGCGACCCCAGCACCACCACCGACGACGCCGAGTTCACGCTCGTGATCCGCGCCCTGCCGGTGGCGATCGCAACGACCTCGCTGCCCGACGGCCGCGTCGGACAGGCCTACTCGGCGACGCTGGTCGCCACCAACGGCCAGTCGCCGCTGATGTGGGAGATCACCGAAGGCGCGCTGCCGCTCGGCGTGTCGATCAACGCCACCACCGGCCAGATCGCCGGCACGCCGGCGCAGATCGAGTCGACGACATTCACGGTGCGCGTCACCGACAGCGGCGACCCGGCGACGAATGCGACGCGCGAGTTTACGATTGCGATTCAGCAGTAGGATAGTCACGAGGATGACGAACATGCGTAGGATGAGATTCCCGAAAGGCGCCGCGCTGGCGCTGGCGAGCGCCTGCGGCCTGTGCAGCGGCCTGGTCTGCACGTTCGACCCGGGCGTACCCAACGAGCCGTCCATTCCGACCACGCGCGTCGCGCTGGATGAGGCGACCGCCAATATCACGATCACACGCAGCGCCGGCAGCTCTTCGGCCAGCGTCTCCGCCACCATCACGGCCAGCTCGGGCCGCGTGGTTGACCTCGCCAGCGACCAGGCCATCAGCGTCAACGGAAAAGACCTCGCCGGCCCCGACAACAGCTCCGGGGACTACAGCACCACCGTCACCGCCGGCGACGAGTACACCATTCGCGTGACCGAACCGACCCGCGGCGTCGAGACCACCGTCGTCGACGCGGTGGATTTCTCAGTCACATCGCCCGCGAATGGTGCGACGGCGTCTCTGGCCGGCTTCTCCATGATGTGGTCGAACGACGATCCGAATTACCAGGTCGTGGTCGAAGTCTCGCAGACGCTTTTTGACGACGCGAACGTTCGCAAATTCGGCCCGTTCGACGACACGGGCGAGATCACGTTCACCCAATCCGATCTGCGCGCCTTCGGCCAGGGGGCGTCGCTCAAGATCATCATCACCA
This sequence comes from Phycisphaerae bacterium RAS1, assembly GCA_007859745.1. Classification (NCBI taxonomy): domain Bacteria; kingdom Pseudomonadati; phylum Planctomycetota; class Phycisphaerae; species Phycisphaerae bacterium RAS1. Next base: position 199,991 of record SMLU01000004.1, read on the forward strand.
AGACCAGCTCGCAGGCCATCGACGGCGTCGCCGCCGGCACGGTCGAAGTGAATTTCTCCAAGAGCGTCAGCGTGACGCCCGGACCGTAGCCGCCCGCCGCCCTGGTAGCGGCCGGCCCCCCGCGCCAGCCGTCACGGTAGCGGCCGGCCCCCGTGCCGGCCGTTGAACGCCGCGCGCGGACCAATTGCATCCCCGTCCTGAACACCCACGTTTAGCCCCCGCCATGCCGCGCTGCATCCGCCCGCGCTGTCGCCGACTCGACGTTACAATCCGCGCCGAGAGACGTCGAACGAGGAGCGCGGTTCATGAAAGAAGCCCCCAGCGGACCGAACGGGCGCAGCAGTGCACCGGCGACGACCCCCGCGCCCGCCAGTCCGCCGGCCCGCTTCGTCCACCTGCATCTTCACACTGAGTATTCGCTGCTCGACGGCGCCTGCCGCGTCGCCGACGTGGTGGCCGCCTGCAAAAAAATGGACATGCCCGCCGTCGCGATCAGCGATCACGGCAACATGTTCGGCGCGGTCGAGTTCTACGCCGCCGCCAAGGCCGCCGGCGTCAAACCGATCATGGGCTGCGAGCTGTACCTGGCCCCCGGCGACCGGCGCGACAAGGAAGCCCGCGGCCTTCGCGAAGGCGCGTATCACCTGCTCCTTCTCGCGATGAACCTGGAGGGCTACCGCAATCTCATCAAGCTCACCACCATCGGCTATCTCGAAGGCTTCTACCGCAAGCCGCGCATCGACAAGGCCGCTTTGAGCAAGTTCTCCGCCGGGCTGATCTGCACCAGCACCTGCCTGGGCGGCGAAATCCCGACCACGCTGCTTCAGGCCGATTACGCCGCCGCGAAGGAATGCGCCGAAACCTATCTGAGGATTTTCGGCCCGGACCGGTTCTTCATCGAGCTGCAGAATCACGGCATTCCCGAGCAGGCGCAAACGAATCCGGAGCTGAACGACCTGGCTCGCAAGCTGGGCGTCGCGACCATCGCCACCAACGACGTGCACTACCTGGCGCACGACGACGAGCCGGCCCACCAGGTGCTTTGCTGCATCAGCACACGCGACAAGCTGGCCAATCCCGAGCGCTTCCGGCTGCAGACGGATCAGTTCTATCTGAAATCGCCGCAGGAAATGGCGGCGGCCCTTCCGGAATATCCCGACGCGCTCGCGGGGACGCTACGCGTCGCCGAGATGTGCAACGTGGATCTGGATTTCGGCAAACGCTACGCCCCGGTGTTCCGCCCGCCACAGGAAAAAACCGCCGACGACTACCTGAAGGAGCTGGTCTACGCCGGCGCGAAGGAGCGCTACGGCGAAATCACGGAGGAGCTGCGCGAGCGGATCGACTACGAGTTGTCGGTCATCAGCAGCAAGGGCTTTTCGAGCTACTTCCTGATCGTCTGGGATTTCGTGCGCTTCGCCCGCGAAAACGACATCCCGGCCGTCGCCCGTGGCAGCGGCTGTAGCACGGTGGTCGGCTATTGTCTGCGAATCAGTGGCGTCGATCCGCTGCACTACGGGCTGTATTTCGAGCGCTTCATGGACCCGGAGCGCGACGAGATGCCCGACATCGACATCGACATGTGCCAGGACCGCCGGGCCGAGGTGATTGAATACGTCCGCCAGAAGTACGGCCACGTGGCTCAGATCATCACCTTCGGCCGCCTGAAGGCGCGGGCCGCCATCCGCGACATCTGCCGCGTGCTCGATATTTCGCTCGCGGACGCCGATCGCGTCGCCAAGCTCATCCCCGAAGAGCTGAAGATGACGATCGACAAGGCCATCGCCCGCGAACCGGAGCTGAGGCGCATCCACGACACGGACGAGAACTTCCGCAAAGTGCTTGACATCGGCAAGCGGCTCGAAGGCCTCGCCCGCCACGCTTCCGTCCACGCCGCCGGCGTCGTCATCGCCGATCAGCCGCTCGACACGCTCGTCCCGCTGCACAGGCAGGCCGACGCAAAGGACGTGACGACGCAGTTCGAAGGGCCGATGGTCGAAAAAATCGGCCTGCTGAAGATGGACTTCCTCGGCCTGCGCACGCTCTCGCAGATTCACCTGGCCTGCAAGCTCATCCGAAAGAATCACGGCGTGCAGATCGATCTCGACAAGCTCGATCTGGCCGACCCGCGCGTCTACGAAATCCTCGCCCGCGGCGACACGCGCGGCGTGTTCCAGTTTGAATCCGGCGGCATGCGCGACGTGCTGATGAAGATGAAGCCGAACCGCATCTATGACTTGATCGCCGCCAACGCGCTCTTCCGCCCCGGTCCGATGGAGTACATCGACGAATACATCGCCCGCAAACACGGCCGCACGCAATGGACCACGCCGCACGCGACCATGACCGAGGTTCTGAAAGAGACCTACGGCATCATGGTCTACCAGGAGCAGGTCTCGCGGCTGGTGAACCGCCTGGGCGACGTGCCGCTGCGCCGCGCGTTCCGATTGGCGAAGGCGATCAGCAAGAAGAAGACGTCGGACATCGACAAGGAGCGCGAGCCGTTCCTGGCCGGCTGCGAAAAGAACGGCGTCAAGCGCGACGTGGGCCAGCAGATTTTCGAGGACATTCTGAAGTTCGGTGGATATGCCTTCAACAAGGCCCATTCGACCGGCTACGCCGTGGTCGCGTTTCAGACGGCATACCTCAAGACGTATTACCCGGTCGAATTCATGGCGGCGCTGCTGACGTATGAAACCGGAAACACCGACAAGATTGCCGAATACATCGACGAATGCCGCCGCGTGCGGCTTCCGGACGGCTCCGCCGGCATCGCCGTGCTTCCGCCGGACGTGAATGAGAGCGATGAGGCGTTTACGGTCGTCTATAGAGAAGAAGGGATCAAGGGATCAAGGGATCAAGGGATCAAGAAAGAGGCGACTTCCACCTCGATCCCTCGGTCCCTCGATCCCTCGATCCCTTCGTCCCGTCGCGGGCTGATTCGCTTCGGGTTGGCCGCCATCGCGGGCGTGGGGCACAAGGCGGTCGCGGCGATACTGGGGGCGCGCGAAAAAGCCGGCCGTTTTCGCGACATCTTCGATTTCTGCGAGCGCGTCGATTTGACCGCCGTGAACCGCTCCGTCATCGAGGCCCTCATCAAGGCCGGCGCGTTTGACAGCACCGGCGCCGTCCGCCGTGCGCTCGTGAACGTGATCGACAAGGCGATGGAGCTGGGCGGCGAAGCGCAGCGCGATAAGGCCGCCGGGCAACTGACCATGTTCGGCGATTTTTCCGCGGTCGCCGCAGCCCCGCCACCGACCATCGGCACGGAGGAATGGACCGACGCCGAGATGCTGGCGTATGAAAAGGCGACGCTGGGCTTCTACATTACCAAGCACCCGCTGACGCAACACGAACAGCTCATCCGCGGGTACAGCTCGATTGACTCAGCCGGCCTAGTCCGCACCGGCGAAGGGCAGAAGATCGTCCTGGGCGGGCTGGTGTCGAAAACGCGCATGGTGTCGATCAAGCACGGCCGCAGCGCCGGCAAGAAGATGCTGATCGCAACCATTGAAGATTTCGCCGGCGCGACCGAGGCCATCGTATTTCCGGAGAATCTCGACGAATTCCAGCCGCTGCTCAAGCCCGACGCGATCGTATTCATCGAGGGCGACGTGGACCGCCGCCGCGAGGCGCCGTCGATTCGCACGGCACGGATCATTCCGCTCGAGCGCGTGCGGCAGGAATTGTCCAAGAGCGTGATCGTCCGGCTTCGCACGGGAGCCATGTCCGCTGAGAATCTGCCGAAGCTGAAGGATCTCGCCCGCCACGTCCGCGGCCCGGTGCCGCTGTATTTCGAGGTTCAGACGCCGGACGGCCTGCTGGCGACGCTGCGCGGACGCGAATCGGCGAGTATTCTGCCGACGGCCGAGGCGCTGGCTCAGATGGAGCTATTGGTGGGGGCGGGGAATGTGAGGTGTGAGGCGGCGCGGGGCGTGCTGGCCGCGAACTAATGGGGGGCATCGGCGCCGCGCCGGTGCGCCATCAGCAGCCGCCGGGCGGCGCCATCCGCCGGCAAACCGGGCGACGAATGGGTTGACACTCAGAATGTCCACCGCACGCTCGCCGCTCAGACCGGCGAGCTGAATATCGGAATCCGGAAACACCCGCGCGCACACACGGGCTGCTGGGACGAAGAGTCGACTGGAAGTCGGGAACCCGATGCCGATACACTCCGGTTGGTATCGGGCTGCATCGAATCCTCGCCGTCCCAGGAGAAACCGATGAGCATCGCGCCAACCGGAACGAGCCAGAGAGGCGCTTCAGAACCTCAGTCCGTCAACATGGGCGGTTTCCTGACGCTGGCGTACGGCTTGCTGGTCTACGCAGCGTTCTTCGCGGCGTTCCTGTACGCGATCGGATTCCTCGGAAACTGGGTGGTACCCAAGACGATCGATAGCGGCGTCGCCGGGGACGTGTTGCCGTCGCTGCTGATCAACGGACTGCTGCTGTCCGTTTTCGTGGTGCAGCACACCATCATGGCGCGCCCGGCGTTCAAACGATGGTGGACGAAATTCGTGCCGATGCCGGTGGAGCGCAGCACATTCGTCCTCGCGACCAGTGCGGTGCTGGCGCTGCTCTTCTGGCAGTGGCGGCCGCTGCCGCACATCGTGTGGAGCGTCGAAGGGCCGGGGGCAACTGCCCTGACTGCTCTCTCGGCGGCTGGCTGGGCGATCGTGCTCGCTGCGTCGTGTGCGATCAGCCATCTAGATCTGTTCGGTGTGCGGCAGACCTGGCTGAGGTTTCGAAACCAGCCGTACACGCCGGTCGGGTTCAGGCTGGTCGGCCCGTACCGCCTCGTCCGACACCCGCTGATGGTCGGATTTCTGATCGCGTTCTGGGCAACTCATACGATGACCGTCGGGCACATGTTCTTTGCCGTGATGACCACGGGATACATTCTGTTCGGAACCTGGGTCGAGGAACGAGACCTGATTGCGGCGCACGGGGAGCGCTATCTGGAGTACAAGCGCAGCGTGCGCGGGCTCATTCCACTGCCAAACCGCGCCGAGCGCCGCCGCGACGACGAACGGACGCAGGTCGCGCGGGGGTGAGCGGTTGACGAGACCGCGGGCGACGGCCGAGACGTCCGTCCCACCCGAGTGTTCACAAGCCCGCTTGCCCATTCGTGCCGGCCGGGGAAAGGTACGTGACTTGCGGCCAACCGGGGTCGATGGTCGTGAGGCAAACCGCCGTCTGACGCTTAGTAGTTGGCGTCGCGCCGCGTCGCGGGAGTAATATGCCCAGCGACGCGGACAATTATTCTCGGACCTTGGGCGAGCGGCCAAACTGCCATGACCAAGCCGCAATCAGACCACCACGCCGGCGAGCGAATCGCGCGCGTTCGCGATGTCGTCTCTGATCTCGTCCGCCGCCGGGCCGGCGGCGACGCCGCGGCCGAATCGGAAATCCGCACGGCGCACGCGGACCTCATGCCCGAACTGGGGATCGAGCTGGCCAAGCTGGCCGTCATCGAAGCCGCTCGCAGCGCCGCCAACCGCCCCGCCACCAGCGCCACAACCATCGTCGGCTCGTCCGCGTTCACCAGCGTCCCGCCCGACGCGGCCCTCATCCCCGCCGAGTCGCTGCCCGGCTATCGCCTGCTGCGCGAGATTCACCGCGGCGGACAAGGCGTCGTGTACCAGGGCATCCAGCTCTCGACCGGCCGCAAGGTGGCCGTGAAAGTGATGAAGGAAGGCCCCTTCGCCGGGCCCAACGACCGCGCCCGTTTCGAGCGCGAAGTGAAAATCCTCGCGCACCTGAGCCACCCGAACATCGTCGATGTGCACGAGTGCGGCACCGCCGCCGGGTGCTTTTTCTACGTGATGGACTACATCGCCGGCGAACCGCTCGACGTCTCGCCGGTCGCCGCCCGCAAGCGGCGTATTCCTGACGCGCTGCGGCTCTTTGGCGGCATCTGCAACGCCGTCGAGGCGGCCCACGCCCGCGGAATCGTCCACCGCGACCTGAAACCCAGCAACATCCGCATCGACACGCAGGGCCATCCGCACGTGCTCGATTTCGGCCTGGCCAAGGTGACGCTGATGGACCAGGCCGACCCGATCCAGACGCCGGTCATGACCGCCACCGGCCAGTTCGTCGGCTCGCTGCCCTGGGCCAGCCCGGAGCAGGTCGAGGGGATGCACGACGGCGTGGACGTCACCAGCGACGTGTATTCGCTCGGCGTCATTCTCTACCAGATGCTCACCGGGCATTTTCCCTATCCGGTGACCGGCACGATGCGGGCCGTGATGGATAACGTACTCTCGGTCGATCCGATCCGCCCGCGCAGCCTGCGGCACGAGATCGATGACGAAGTCGAGACGATCCTGCTCAAGTGCCTGCGCAAGGAGCGCGAAGAGCGCTACGCCTCGGCCGGCGCGCTGGGCGCGGACATCGAACGATATCTGAATGGCCAACCCATCGCCGCGCGGCGCGAGAGCGCCTGGTACGTCTTCCGCGCCCGCGCGCGGCAGATGGTGCGAAAACACCCGGTAACGGCGCTGCTGGGCGTCATCCTGCTCGCGGCGGCAGCGACGCAGTTCGCAGTCGCGCCGCTGGTTGTGCACGCGACGCCGGCGCACCGCTTGCTCGAGCGCTGGGCAGTGCAGGGGCTGGCCGGTGCATCCGGCGTCGATGAGCTGCGCAACGTCCGCGTGATTGCGCTGCAGGGCGACGACGCAGCGATCCGCAGCATGATCGCCGAGTCCGGCATGAAGGACGTGTCGTCCGATCCGCTCTACTCCCTGCGGCGGCTGCACGGCCGGATGATGGAGAAGCTGGCGCAAACCCAGGTCGCCGCGGTCGCGTGGGATATCACCTTCGAGACGGATCCGTCGACGCAGGCCGAAAAATCGGAATATGACGCCGATTTCGCCCGCGGCGTGCGCGCGCTGCACGCGCGCGGCATCGACGTGATCGTCGGCGCGGCAAGCTGGAAGCTGGACCCGGATGGCATGCCCAGCGTGAGCCGCGATATCCTGCGGGCGATGGCCCGCTGGGGATCGATGAGGCTGCTCACCGGCACGGATCGCGCCCCGGCGCAGTGGTCGGTTGACCTGGCCATGCGCCGCGGCGCGTCCGACGTGCGCGCCTCCCTGGCCCTGGCCGCGTTCGCGGCCGTCCAGGCGCCCGGTTACCAGCTTACGTTCGAGGGTACGCCCGACAGCAACATCGTCCGGCTCAGTTTCTGGCGCCCCAGCCCGGAGAATCCCGCGATTCCCGTATGGTCGTCACGCACCTACGCGCTGCCGGTCTCCGCCGTCTCGGTCATTCCGCGCGACGACCCGCTGGGCGACCTGGCCGGCGGCGACGTCGTCGCCGAGTACATTCTCGACATGCCCGCGGACGCCGCCCTGCGCGAATCCACCATCGACTACGCCGACGCGCTGCGGGCGTCGCCGAAACAACTTGGTGAAATGGTCGATCGAAAAGTCGTGCTCTTTGCCGATCTGCGCGGCGACCCGAGATTCTCCTATTCCGACGGCCGCGAGATTCACGGGGCCTACGGCCATGCGGTCGGGATCGAACAACTGCTGCGCGGCCGGGTGCTGCGCTTGCCCGGCTCACTGGCCACATATGGCTTTGATCTCAGCGGCGCTGCCGTGGGCGTCTGCGTGGCGTGGGGGGCGGCCGGGCGCAACGGACGACGATACCTGGGCCTGCTGCTGCTGGCCGCAGCCGTGACCGCGGCAGGGCTGGCCGCCGCTCGTACAATGAACTATCTGTGCAACCCGCTCATCCCCCTGGGCGGCGCGTGGATCGCCTGCGAACTGGCGGCTCGCGTGCGGCGCGTGCGGGACTTGCGGCGCTGATGCTAGCTGCGAAGGAGGCCTCGTCATGAGGTACCGAATCGGCCTTGGACTGATGATCGCAACAGTGGTCATGCTCGGCTGCCCCGGCGGCGGCGAGGACACCACCGGGGACGCGCTGAACGGATTCGGGCCGGCGATGAACGAAAACAGTGACCAAGGGAGCCTCAACGGCAACGGCGGCGCCGAGCCGATCGGCGACGGAACGCTAGACATTAGCGACACACGCGTGGTCGAACTCTCCGGTCCCATCCGGGATACCGAGACCATTGTCACGGGCGACACGCCGCGGGCCGTCGTGGTGACCTTCAAGGAGGCCGGCAAGGACAGCGTCGTCTATTTCGTTTTCGGACCTAATTCGTCCGGGACCATTGAGCGATCGACGGGTACTCTGAACCTGCTCACCGGCTGGGTCTACTGGCGCGGCCACTGGGGCCGCGTGCGCGGCAAGCGCGTCATGGCGGGCGCCGTCGGCAGCGAACTGGTCTTCAAAATCCCCGAAGACGAGCCCGACACAGACGAGGTGTTCTTCGTTTCCGGCACGATGGCCTTCGTCGAGGGCAAGGGACTGGGCCGCTTCGAGTGGGACGACACCGACCGCTTCTTCATCGCCAGCGACGCCGGCCTCAGCCCGCTCTCGCTTGCCATTGACGACGACGGCTCGCTCGACGGGTTCCTGCGCGAGGTGCGCGACACGGCGGCCCAGTTCGGACTCGACTAGAGCGGCTTCAACGAGCCCGTAGCGTCCGACCTCTGTATCCGACGGCGTTTTCGGCGTCGGACACCGAGGTCCGACGCTACAGAAGCCAGAACGCGAAGCGCAAGCGAGCGCACGTTTCAACACGCGCTCGCTTGCGCTTCGCGTTCTGACGGCCGGCGCGTAGTCACGCATGATGATTTAGAAGAAAAAACCGCTCATCGCGGCAGATTTCGCCCCCACCGCGCGTATTCCCTCCGACGCCCGCGGGCGCTTCGCCCGCCGCCCCTTGAACCATCCTGCTCGGAGTCTGACATGTTCGCCGCTGATCGACTTTCTGGTCCGTTTCGCATCGCCGCCGTGCTGCTCGTAGCCGCGAGCTTCTCCTCCCCCGCCGTCGCCGCCGCCCTGAGTTGGAATAATGCGGCCGGCGGATCGGCTGCCACCGCCGGCAACTGGTCGCCGGTGCAGGCCCCGACCTCCGCCGACGACCTGACCTTCAACATCGCCGGCGTCTACGCTGTCACGTTTAACTCGTCGGCCGCCGCCAGCCGCACGCAGACCTACCGGCAGGGCACGGTCACGTTGAGCATGACCAGCGCTCACACGACCAGCAACGGCGTTGCCATCGGCGACCTGGCAGGAGACGTCGCCGTGACGACGCTGACGACCGGAAGCTGGAGCAGCGGCCCGTCCGGATTCGTGAATATCGGCGACGCCTCCGGCACCACCGGGACGCTCAACGTGAATGACGACGACGCCGATTTCATCGTCACCGGAACCAGCGACCTCTTCGTCGGCAACAACGGGACTGGCACGCTGAACGTCACCGGCGGCGGGACCGTCACGCTCGCCGACACGATGCACGTCGGCCAGGGAAGCGCCGCAACCGGCAATCTGACCGTCTCCGGGTTCGTCGCGCAGGCGCCGTTCCCGATCTCATCGCTGCAGGTCAACGGCGCCGGCGAGTCACGCTGGGGCAACGGCGGCGACGCCACCGTCAACGTCAGCAACGGCGCTCTCGCGCACTTCAACGGCGACCTGGTGATCGGAAACCTGTCGACGTCCACCGCAAACGTGACCATTCAAGGATCCGGCCTGGTCGTCGGCGCGACGCTCGACGTCGACGGCGACCTGCGGGTCGGTCAGAACTCGAGCGCGGGAACGGCCGCCGGCACCGCCACGCTGATTGTGAACGCCGACGGCCGCTTGCTGACCGGCGGGACGCTGTTTATCGGCGGTGATCCGGATGGCGGTAGCGGCACGCTCACGCTGAACGCCAGCAGCCTGGTCGACGCGGCCAGCGTGACGCGCGGCGCCGGCGGCACGCTCAATCACACTGGCGGAACCCTGAAGATCAATGGCGGCGCATTCACCGGCCACGCAGATCCGCTGGTCGTCACCGGCACGGGTTCCCCGACGCTCCAACTCTCCAACAGCCTCACCAAGACGCTGATTCCCGCGGGCGCCGTCGGCCTGATTGTCGGCGACGACGCGGGCGTCGGCGCCTTCACGGGGAACTTGCTGATTGACAGCGGCGCTGACCTGATCCTCGGCGGCACGAGCAAGGACATCAATATCGGCGACGACGCCGGAACCACCGGCGCCATCACGGTGGACGGCGCCGGCTCACGACTCGTCGCGGATCAACCCGGCGACGATTGGCGCGTCGGCTTCAACGGCACCGGCACGCTGAACGTCACGAACGACGGGCAGGTGCTCGCCCGCAACATGCTGGTCCCGGCCACGAATAGCGCCAACGGATCGGTCCTCGCGGACACCGGCGGCAGCATTTCAACCGCCAATCTCACGATCGGATTCGCAAGCGGCGCCGGCGGCGGCACAGTCCAGGTGAATAACAACTCCACGCTGACGGCCAGCGACCCCGGCACGTCCGTGCTGGTTCGCGCCACGGGCAGCCTGGTTGTCGTCGGAGCGCTGGATGCCGCGGGCACGACTCGCGCCGACGGCGGCGAGATTCACCTGCACGGCACGATCTCCGGCGCGGCGCTGGAAATTCTCGGCGGCGGCGAATTGTTTTCCGGCGCGACTTCCAACCCCGCGGCGGTCGTCGATGCGCCGGTTCACGTGCTGTCCGGCGGAACCATCACTGTGCTGGCCGAGAGCCTGACGGCCGGCGACGCCACGGATCCCAACGGCTTCCTGGCCGATGACGGCTCCCTGGTCAATATCGGCGCGCACACGCTGACCGTACACGATCAGAACCGGGCGATCTTCGACGACGTCATCATCAACGGCGGCGAGATCATCGCTCCCAACGGTCTTGAAATCTTCACCCCCGGAACCAACGGCACGCTCGACGGCACCGGCACGATCACCACGACTGAGCTGTTCATGGAAAGCGGTGGCAGCGTCATCACCGCCACCGGCGCAAACGGCATCACGATCAACGGCAAGTTCCGCAACAACTCCGGCAACATCGACGGCACCAAGTACACGTTCAACGCCCACCCCGACATCAACGACAGCGGCTGGACCGGTGCCGGCGCGATCAACGCCAAGGTGGTGTTCAACTCCGGCACGGAGGTCTTCGCGCTGGCGAACATGACCATGGGCGACGGCAGCACCACGGGCGTGACGTTCAACAACGGAACCGAGATGCACCTCAACACGCGGTTGGTCACGCTGCTCGACAGCAACGGCCTGGGGCTGCCCAACCTCACCGACATGAACGGAGGCGACCTGATCTCGCAGAACGGCCTGGTGGTCAACACGGGCAAGGTGCTTCGCGGTCAGGGCGACATCGATGTCTTCAACGGCACGCTGAGCATCTTCGGAACCATCGAACCCGCCAACGACGACAACTTCAACGAGATCTATGGTGGGCTGGGCGCCTTGGATGTGGCTGGCGCGTACACGCAAGGCGCCGGCGGGCACTACTTCTGCGAACTCGCGGGCTACAACAACGAATTCCAGCAGCTCGTCGATTTCATCGACGTGAGCGGCCTCGCCACGCTGAACGGGACGCTGCACCTCTCGCTCATCAATGGCTACATCCCGCAACTGGGCGATATCTTCAACGTCATGCGTTACGGCTCGCGCAGCGGCACGTTCGCCACGATCGACGCCCAGTGCCTGCGGCCGCTGGGATTGAAGCTGAGCGTGGTCTACACCGCGGTCAACGTGCAGGTGCACGTCGTCGCCGACTCCACCCTGGGCGACATGAACTGCGACTGCGCGACCAACGTGCTCGACATCAACTTCTTCGTCCTGGCGCTCAGCGACCCCGCCGCGTACGAGGCAATGTTCCCGAATTGCGACATCACTTTCGGCGACATCAACGGCGACGGCTTCGTGAACGTGCTGGATATCAACGCGTTCGTGACATTGCTGGCAGGAAGCTGAAAGCGCGGGGAATGCAAACGGCTGGCAATTGGGTGGGACGGGCGTCTCGACCGTCCCGGCCGTATCCGGAATGGGCAAGATGCCGTTCCTAAGGACCGCGGGGACGGGCGAGACGCCCGTCCCACCCGGATGTTCAGGGCCGGCTCGCGTCGCCGGGCGGCGAACGCACACCCATCACGTCGACCTTGAACACGCGCGTCTCGAGCGCCTTGACGTAGTCCGTCCAGCGCGTTTTCGGGTCGTTATCGCCCTCGATCGCCTCGAAGATCATGCTCAGCTTGGCGTCGAGGTTGTCGAGGTAGTGCACCATGATCGCCTCGGCCGTCGCCGGCAGACGCGGGCTGCCAAACTCGTACTTGCCGTGATGAGCCAGGATGATGTGCCCCAGCGCCATCTCCACCTCGCGCGGAAACGGCCGCCCGGACTCCTTCTCCACCTCCGCCGCCTTCTCCCGAATCCACAGAAGCGCGATCGAAATGTGCCCGATGAGCTGCCCCTCGTCCGTGTAGCTGAAGTTCGTCTCGTACGCCAGCTCGCGCACCTTACCGGCGTCGTGCAGAAAGATCCCCGCCAGCACCAGGTCGCGGCTCACGCCCGGGTAGCGCGGCGTCACGACCAGCGCCAGCTCCAGCAGATTCCGCGTGTGCTCCAGCAGCCCGCCGACGCGCGCGTGGTGCATGCTCACCGCCGCGGGCGACGTCTGAAAGGCGCGCGCGAAGTCCGTGTCGTTGACGAATCGCGCCAGCAGCGCCAGCAGATCGCGATGCTGAACCGTCCGCAGGATTTCCTTCACGCGCGCCCACATCGCCTCGACGTCTTCGCGCGTCGCCGGCAGAAAGTCGGCCGCCTGCACCTCCCCCGGCTCAACCGCCCGCAGCCCGTCGACGATGAACTGCCGCGCCCCCTTGTAGTTCTCCACGCGGCCGCGGAAATGCAGCAGCCCGCCTTCCGGCATCGCATCATAGATTTCCTGCGACGCGTTCCACATCCGGCCCAGAAGCTGCCCGGTCGCGTCCGCCATCACGACGTGAATGTACAGACTGCCGTTGTTCGTCGTCCGCAGGTCTTTCTGCGCAACCCGGTAGATCTCATCCTCGAGCCGGTCGCCGGCCTTCAGCTCACGGATGTCGCGATGGGCCGCCGCAGGCGTCATGACGCCGCGTCCCGGGTCGCCTCGCCCGCGTGGCGGCGGATCATCTCTTCCGCGTCCGGCGAGAGAAACACGGTGTCGTCGCCGAACAGGTCGCGCCGCATGACGATTCCCAGGGGCGTGGTGAAGTAGGAGTGAATCGACCCGGCCAGCTCGCGAATCGCCAGCGGCCACGGCTTTCCCCCGCTCTCGAGCGTCCGCAGCGCGAAATACACGCCGTCGATCTGACCCCCGTGCCGTGAGACGATTTCGGCCATCAAAATCTGCTTGGACGACGCGCGCACCAGCGACCAGTCCGCACGCTCATTCGAATGAAACACCAGCCGCTGCAGCTTCTCGATTTCCCGCCACACCCGGTGCAGGAAGTCGTGCGAGTCGACCTCCTGCGACAGGCGTTGAAACTGTTCAGCCGAAATCCGCGCCACAATTCGCCTCAGCCCCGCCGCGCCGTCGGTCCCGCATCCCGCGCCCATCTCAGCCGCCGTTGTCGTTCTCGTTCTTGTTCTTGTTCTCGTTTTCGTTGCTCTTGCCGCCCTCAGCCGGCGGAGCTTCCGCGGCGCCGCCTGCGCCTTCGCCGGCCGGTGCGGACGCCGCGGCCGGGACGTCAACCGGCTCACCCTGCATTGCGCGCTTCAGCAGCTCGACCAGTTGTTTCACATCGCCGATGCCCCCGCCGCCGACCGATTCGCTTAACTTGTGCAGCGTCGCCTGGAGCGCCTGGTGATACTTGACCACTTCCGTCGCCGTCGCCGCCGAGAGCGGCGTTTCGAGCTGCGCCTTCCACACCCCCTCCACTTGCGCCATCGCCAGCGCCTCGCCCGCCAGCTTCGGCCCCAGCAAGGCCAGCGCGACATTCGGCGTCACGCCGACGTGCGTCGCATCCAGCGTCTGCACCTTCGGCTTCGCGTCCCCGACGTTTGTCATGGCGCGAACAACCTGCTTGCCGGCGTCTTCCCCTAATTTCTCGATGGCCGTTTTGCGCAGCGTGTCGAACGACTCAAAAGTCGTGAACATCACCGATAGGTCGTCGTTGGACAGCGCGGAAACCTGCGCCGATTCAAACGATCCGAGCGCCAGCTCAACCTCGCTGTCCGCCAGCGCGTTCACCAGGTCCTGCACCGCCGCCCGGACCTCTTTCTCCGCCGACACCGCCCCGCCGCCGTCCTTGCCGCCGCCGCCCGTTCCGGCCGGTCCCAGTCCCGGCAGGTCCGTAGGCCGGTAAGCCGTCTGGTCCGCCAGAATGCCCCGGTCCACCCGCGCAGCCCCGAGCGGCGCCCCGGCGGAGCTGCCGCCCAGGCGGGCCGCCGCGCGCGAGCGCGACTCGTCCGCCTCCCCGCAGGAAGCCAGCAACAAACCCACGCCAAAAAGCGCCGGCGTGAGCATACGAATGACTCGTTCGCGCATAGGGATGCTTCCGGTGTCAAAGGCGAAACAGCACCGCCGCGGTTAGTCGCCCCACGAACCAGCCTGCGCGGTCCCTGCGGGCGAATGGAGACTACCGAAAACGCGCGGCCATTTCCACCCCGCCGACCCGCCGGCCCGGCCGGGTACCAGGTCGGGGGCGGGTCAGTTCGGGGGGCCGGCCTCTGGCCGGTCTGTTGCTCTCGCCGCGAAATCCTAAGACCGGCCAGAGGCCGGTCCCCCAAACTGACCCGCTGGCCGAAGCCGCCCCGCTATACTCGAACCGCCATGCAAACTCCCGTTCGCGAAGGCGTGGTCATCGTCGTCGTCCGCGACAGCCGTTTTCTCGTCATCCGCCGCGCGGCCGGAATCCTCGCCGGCGGCGCCTGGTGCTTCGTCGGCGGCGCCATCGAATCCGGTGAGTCGCAGCCCGCCGCCGCCGCGCGCGAGTTCCATGAAGAAATCGGCGGTCGCATCCGGCCGATCCGTAAGGTCTGGGAATCCTGCCCCTCGCCAACGCTGAAATTGCACTGGTGGTTGGCCGAGTTGAACGGCGAAGCGCTCCGCGCCAACCCCGCCGAAGTCGCCGAATTTCGCTGGTGCACCGCCGACGAGATCGAACGCCTCGAGGGGCTGCTCCCCGGCAATCGTGAGTTCCTGACGCTTCTCGCCCAAGGTGAGTTGACGCTCTGATTGATGTGGGGAGCATCGGCGTCCCGCCGGTGCGCACCGGCGGGACGCCGATGCTCCCCGAAACGAGGTGCGGGAGGCGGCGCTACCGGCGACGCTCGATCGTCATCAGCCCCGGTCGAGCGGCGACATTTTCGCGCTCTTCTGCCGTGCCGTCTGGCCAGACCACGCGCAGCTTCGCGAGCGTCTTCCGCCCTCCTAAGCCAATCTCCGTCACCGGGCTGTTGACCAGATTGCACGCCGCGAGGTTCCCGTCGTAGAGCTCCACCCGCGCCCCCAGCGCCGCGCGACCGCCGGCCCGGTTCACGCGCAGCTTGAGTTGTCCGTTCCGCTCTCCGCCGTCATTCCGCAAGTACACGAGCCGAACGCCGTCAAACGCCAGTACGTCGCTGTCGCCGTCGTTGTCCGCGTCGAAAACCGCCAGCGCCCGCCCGTCCGGGAGTGTATCCGCCGAGAAACCAACGGCCGCCGAAACGTCGCTGAACCCGGCGCCGTGTTCATTTCGCAAGAGCCGCGCCCCGAGCGGATTCTGCCCGCGATCCGTCAGCAGCGTAACAAGCAGGTCCGCCCAGCCGTCGTTGTCAGCATCGAGCGGAGTGACGGCCGGCGGGCCGAATCCGCCCAGGTCACGCCGCGCCGGATCAACATACCGCCCGTTGAACTGCATGAAGTGGTCCTGATGGACCAGGACCACGTTTGGCCGGCCGTCGTTCTCAAAGTCGGCCGCGACCATCCACGCCGATTGCGGCCACGCCGGCAGCGCCGCGGATAATGCCGAGAACGTTCCGCCCGCCCGCCCCTGGTGCACGGCCACCGGCGCGTGCCCGCGCGACGCGAACAGGTCAACAAACCCGTCACCGTCCAGATCTGTCGCCAGCACGTCGAACGTGTCGCCTGTGCTGCCGATGCCGGCGGCTTCGGTCGCCATTTCGTAGCCTCCATCGGCCACGGCCCGCCGCAGGCTCGCCCCTTGCTGCGTCGCCAGCCACAAGTCCAGCAAGCCGTCGCCGTCGAAGTCGACCCACGCCGCCCGTCGCGCCCGGACGTTCCCAAGCCCGGCTGATTCCGTCGCCTCCACGAGTGAATCGGGACCGCGGCGCTTCAGCAGGCAGACCCCCAGATCGCCGCAGAGCAGCACATCATCGCCCGCGACGCAGGACCAAAAACGCGCCACCTTCGGCGTCAACGAAAGCGGCGCCAGGCGAAAACGCCCGTCTTCCGCCATCCGCATCGTCGCCAGCCTGGTCGTGAATTCCCCGGCCCGGCCTTCGACATCGCCGGCTGCCAGAAGCGTGTAGCGACCGTCGGCGTCCGCGTCGACTACCGCCGCCAGCCGGTAGTTTCGGTCCTTTGGATCGGCGAAGACGGCCGCGCTGGCGTCGACGAACCGCACTTCCGCTGCCGGACGGGACTCCGGCCCGGGCTGCGCAGCGGCGGGCGGCGGCAGCACGGCGATGACCAGAACCGCCGCGACATGCGCGGCGCAGCGAAGCATGCGCAGGTGCATATCCGGTCGTTACTCGCCCTTACGCGCCCGGTAGCATTCGCGGCAGTACACCGGTCGGCCCTGAATCGGCTTGAAGGGCACCTGCGTCTCTTTCCCACATGCGGAGCACACCGCGGAGTGCCGCTCGCGCGACATCCCGCCGCGATCCCCACCGCCACCGCCGCCGCTGCCGCCACCGCGGCCAAAGCGGGCCGAGTCGCGCTGCCCCATGCGCCCGCGCGGCGGCGGACGGAAGTCGCGCGGCGGGCGCGGCCCGGTCGGCCGAGCCGGCAGGATGTTCCCAATGTTGTCTTCCGACGCACCGGCCGCCTGCTTGCCGGCGGCGGTCTTCTGTCGGCGTGCTTCGCGGCAGGTCGGGCAGCGCTTGGGAGTGTGCGCAAACCCGCGTGACTGATAGCGCTCCTGATCGGCGACCGTGTGGATGAAATCCTGACCGCAGTCCGCGCACTTGAGGCTGATGTCTGCCAGTTCCATTGGAGGACCTTTCCGGGTTGAGGGTTCTTCCTGAGCGGGGGCTCAATCCCGATGAGGCATGGTTGGGGGGGGTTCCGATGGCCGACGCACGTGTGTGGTCCGAGCTTCCAGCCCGTTGCATCATTCGTCGGCGGGGTCGATCCACTCCGGTCCCAGCTCGATTCGCAGAAAAGGCTCTGCTGCTCCCGGCCTTGTTATTTCCGCGAGTATTTCGCGGACCGCGCTTCGCTGCCCGGGCCACAGCAAGGCGCCTTGGACTTCTTCGCTCGACTCCCAGCGATACGCCGTGTGTTCCTGGGAGAGTCTCACTTCGGCCTCGGCCCGCACCTGCGCTGCAAAGCAAGGCGTGAGATGGACCGCGTCCTTAGGTGCGACGTAATAGGTATCAACAAACTGCAATTGCCACAAGTGCCGCGGACGTAAACCGCTCTCTTCCAACATTTCCCGCAACGCCGCCTGCCAGGCCGTCTCTCCCGCCTCAATCTTCCCCTGCACGCCCTGCCAGACGCCCGCAAGATACGCGCCGGGTCGGCGTTGCAGAATCAGGAACTCAACTCGCCCGCCACGCTCGCGAAACGGATAACACGCCACCACTTGGCAGACGATTGCAGGCATTTTCACCAGGGCCCGTTCGCCGCGTGGACCTGCACAATTATAGCCGCCACGCCCAATTTGGGGGACCAGCCTCCGAGCCTGCAAAGTTTTGGGTGGGACGGGCGTCTGAGGCTGTGAACATTTGGGTGGAACGGGCGTCTCGCCCGTCCTGCACGACCGGAAACGGGCACAATTGCGGTCTCCAAACGCCCTGCGGCCGCCTGCATTTCCGAACCCGCCGCGCCAAGCGGCGGGTCGACCTCCCCGGCCGGTGTGGCGTCATTCACCTGGCGACGTCACCCCGCCGCTTGGCGCGGCGGGTTCTGAAAGACGCCGCTGGCTGGCCGTGGGCGCCAAGAGGTTGGAACGCTGCGGCAAATCGAATAGGATACTGTAGCGCGCCGCGATGCGAGCGACGACGCGACCGGGCCTGGCGAGCGGCGCCGGTCAGCGGGGATGGGCGGTGCTTCGGCGATCGGAGCCGACCCCCGGGTGTGCCGAAAGAGAGTTCGATGCGTAATCTGGTCGTCGTGTTGATTCTGGCCGCACTCGGGGCCGGCGGCTGGTATGGCTACCAGCAGTGGCAGCGGCCGGACTCCGAGGCGAAATACAAAACCGCCGAGGTCCGGCGCGGCAAGCTGGTGCAGACCGTGACCGCGACCGGCGCGATCGAGCCGCTGGTCAAAGTGCTGGTCGGGTCCGAAGTCAGCGGGACCGTCCGTCGCTGGTTCGCCGATTTCAACCAGCAGGTCGAAGAGGGGTTCGTGCTGGCGGAACTGGATCAGACGCGCTTCCGCGCGGCGATTGAGCAACGCACTGCCGCCGTGGCGGTCGCCCGGGCGCGGGCCGAGGAATCCGCGGCCATGCTCGCAACCGCGACGCTCGAGCGCCAGCGGATCGAAGTGGCGTTTGACAAGCAGGTCGCGTCAAATTTCGAGCTCGAATCCGCGAAGGCCTCGGAACAGGCCGCCGCCGCGTCGCTGCATGCGGCCGAAGCGCAGGTTCTGTCGGCCGAAGCGGAACTGCGGCAATCCAAGACCGACCTGGACAAGACGATCATCCGCGCTCCGATCGACGGCGTGGTCATCTCGCGCGACATCGACGCGGGCCAGACCGTCGCCGCGACCATGTCGGCTCCCACGCTCTTCACCATCGCCAACGATCTGAAGAAGATGCAGGTGAACGCGGCCGTCAGCGAGACGGACGTGGGCAAGATTCGCGAGGGGACGGCGGCCGAGTTTCGCGTCGACGCCTATCCCGACCGGCGCTTCCGCGGAAAAGTGACGCAGGTGCGCTTCAAGGAAACGGTGGTCGACAACGTGGTCACCTACACGACGCTGATCGACGTGGATAATTCGGAGCTGCTGCTGCGCCCGGGAATGACGGCCACGGTCATGTTCGAAGTCGCGCGCGTCGACGACGCCCTCCAGGTGCCAAATGCGGCGCTGCGCTTCAATCCGTCCGTCAATAACAACGACCTGAACTGGAACCGGCCCGGGCGCGGCCAGAAGCTCCAGCCGCGCGTCTTCAAACTGGCCGCCGACAACCAGCTCACGGAGGTGCCCGTCGAACTGGGGCTCAACGACGGCTCCTTCACGCAAATCACGAGCGACAAGCTCCAGCCGGGCGACCACATCGTGGTCGAGCTCGAGGCCGGCCGCGGCGGCGGCGCGCCGCGTTTCTCGGGTCCGCCGCGCATGCCGAGAATGTGATGGACGCGGCGCTGATCGATGTCCGCGACGCGCACAAGTCCTACCGCGTCGGCGAGGTGGTTGTGCCCGCCGTGCGCGGCGTCTCGATGCGCATCGATCGTGGCGAGTTTCTCGCCATCACCGGCGCCAGCGGCTCGGGTAAATCGACCTTCATGCATGTGCTCGGCTGCCTGGACCACATGGACAGCGGCAGCTACGAATTCGAGGGGCGACGCATCGAGAAACTGTCGCGATTTCAGCTCGCGGCGCTGCGCAACCACCGCATCGGCTTCGTCTTTCAAGCCTTCAATCTGCTGGCGCGGACCAACATCGCCGACAACGTCGCCCTGCCGCTGATGTACCAGGGCGTGCGGCGCGGCGAGCGGCGACGGCGCGCGGCGGAAATGCTCGAACGCGTCGGCCTCGGCCAGCGCCTGTGGCATCGCTCCAATCAGCTCTCCGGCGGCCAGCAGCAGCGGGTCGCGATCGCGCGAGCGCTGGTGACGCACCCGCCGCTGGTGCTGGCGGATGAGCCGACGGGCAACCTCGACAGCAAGACCAGCCACGAGATCATGGAGTTGTTCGCCACGCTGAATCGCGACGACGGCATCAGCATCCTCGTCGTCACGCACGAGATGGACATCGCCGCCTTCGCACGGCGGCACGTGCAATTCAAGGACGGGATCGTCATCCGCGATGAGCCCACGGCCCGCGCCGGCGCGGCGTGAGGAAACGGGCGCGCGGGCGCCGCCTCGATTTCCGCCTGCCGTTATTCAAGCACCTCGACCTGTCAACCGATACCCACCGCAACGGATCCGCGTGAAGCGGGAGCAGCCCGGCACGACATTACGTCGCCGGGGAATCGACGGGGAGCATTGACGTCTCGCCGGTGCACCTCAATCGGACGCCCGCGCTTCGGGCGGACTGTTCCAGAGCCGACCGAACATCGGCCCGGTAACCGGGGGAATAACCGCATGGCCGGCCGACTTCGCCGGCCTGGGAGATCATGGCATGCGCCCAGCACTCGATCGCCTCTGTCGGCCCGCAACGCTCTTTGTCCTGGTCGCCTGGGTCTTCACGGTCTGCGGCGCCGCCTGCCCCGCCGATACGGATTTCGGCTCGTTCTTTGGCACACCGAACGCCAACTCCAGCGACGGTAACGTGAGCGGCGCCGGACTGGGCGGCGGCAGCGGCGGAGTGGATGACGGCGGCGCGGTCAACTCGAACGACAACGGCTCGACCGGCGGCAGCGACGACGGCTCCGACAACTCGACCGACAACGGCTCAGGAGACGACGACGGCACGGACGACGACGCCGGCACCGTGGACGATCAGGGCTTCACCGTCGCCTGGCTGGTTCACTGGGGCGCCGGCGGCTTCCTCGCGGATTCGAAGATCAATCTCCCGGCGGAGGCCGACTTCAACGTGGACGGCTCGATCGAGACGGCGGTGCAACTGGCGCGCGTCACAAAGGACGGCAGCCGCGTCTGGTTCGCGACGCAGGACTACAACGGCTTTGTCGAGCCGCAGGTGTTCTGCATCAACTCGGACGGGAGCGGCATTCAGGAGTTCGCCGTTCCGACCGGTTTTCACTCGATCGCCCGGGAGATCTCGCCGTCGGGAACGGGCGATTCGTGCGTCGTGCTCTACGACGTGAATTCGAACGGCGTTTCAAGCGGCTACATATCCAGCGCGTCGGTGATCCTGCTGATCGATCGCGCGTCGGGGCAGCAGACGGTCGTCTACGACGGGCGGAACATCGACACGTACAACGACTTCCAGGACCTGCAGCTCACCGACGACGGCCTGACCGTCTTCTTCCGCGAAGTCGACACCGGCATCATCTACAGCATCGGCGTCAGCGGCGGGTCGCCCACGGTCGTCGCCACACCCGGCGACTTCTTCCGCTCCGGTTCGAGCGCGATCGGCCCGGTGCGCTTCCGCGTGACGGGCGACGGGACGGCCCTGGCCGCCATCATCCGTTTCGACGCGCACGACGGCACCTACCCGACCGACTTGTACGTCAAGAACGGCGGCGGCTTCAGCGGCCTGACCGCGACGGGGGACATCGACTGGTACAACACGTCCAACGGAACCGACCTGGGGATCAGCGACGACGGCCTGATGGTGCTCTACGGCCGTTACGACTCGGATGCATCCGTACACCACACGTACACGCGTTACGTCGGCGGCGGTGAGCCGGTGGAGCTCAGCACGATCTATAACCTCCAGCGCAGCTTCGGGATGATCCTCGACCCCGGCCGCTCGGTTGTCCTGACCGGTTGGGGCATGCCGGGCGATCCGGTTGAAGCGCAGTCCCTGTTCGCGCCGGATGGAACCAGCAAGCTCGAGTACCTCGACGGCTGGATCTCCAACTGGGTCGGCTTCACGTCCATGAGCCACGGCGGCGGCGTGCTGGTCGGCACCTGGCGCAACGGCGCCTTCGGCGATCCGGGTCGGCTCTACGCATGGTTCCCAGGGCAAACGCAGTTCCGCAGCGGGCCGACGATCAGCACAGTGCGGTACAAGCACGACGCGACCGCCGACACGCTCGAGGTTCGCGTAGCCGTCAACGGAAGTGCGACCTCCGTGCGGCTTTTCGGGTTCAAGAACGAGATCGAGTCCTACTACACGGACGCCATCGCCAATGGCTATGAGACCGATCCGTTCTTTGACGAGCGTTTCGGCTCGGACATGGCGCTGACGGAGGAGGCGGGCGTGTACGCTCTGACCATCGACCTGGAAGGCGTGCCGCTGACGAGCGACTACCGCATCCGCATCGGCGTCGCCAACAACGACACGCGCGACTTTGCGTACGCGGATTTCCGCCCGACGTCGGCCAGCGCTGAGACGGCGGACGAGAACGGCGACGGAAAGGCGGACGACTGAGCGGTCGGCCCACGGCGGTAAGGTCCGCATAACAAAGGTGCGCAAGATGCTCAAGTTCGACACACCCCCCTTTGCGCACCTTTGTTATCGGGCCGTTGGCTGATCGCCCATCTCGATGGAGTGTATCCTAGCAACGATAGTAATGCAAGGGCGCGGGGGAATCATGCGCCGGCCGGGGCGGGCCGGGCGCATCCCGATAGAGGTTGCGATTGACGGCGCCTTTCCGAACCCGCCGCGCCAGGCGGCGGGTTGACCATCGCCAGCAATCGGCGCCGCATAGGCCGCGGACGTCACCCCGCCGCTTGGCGCGGCGGGTTCGGACGGATCGCCACCTGAAACCGGATGCACCCGGGCGGGCCCAGAGGTGCAAACGGCGGTTGCGGGGGCGGCCTGCGGCAATTAATCTGCCCGCATCACGTCGCCTGGGGGACCCTCGCCCGGTCCGACGCGATACGTGGAGGGATGCAGGGTCATGTCAGAGTCTCGCTACCGGGAATCGCGGACGCTCGTACGCAGAATCTGCCGACTTCCGGGTGAAGATCGGGCGGAGTTCAAGGGAAAAGTCAGGCGGCTTCGGGCGCATTTTCAGCGATTCAACGCCGACGCGGCGGAGCTTTGCCAGTGGATCTTCGGCCTGCGGAAGAGCGGGGGCGGAAACGGCCGACCGGATCAGTTCGGGGCGCTGGGGGACTTCGTGCTGACGCCGGCGGTCGAGGGCGTCCAAGCGGATGAGGTGGAGCGCGACCGCTGGCGTTTGGCGGTGTTCGATGGGGCAGCGGGGATTCAATCACTGGCGACGTTGGGAGAACATCCGGCGCCCCGACCGCTGCGCGAGGCCGTGGCACAGGAGGTCGCGCGGGCGGCGTCGCCGACGGCGGAAAAGCTGTTCGGGCGCATGCGCCAGATGGAGGCCGGGCAGCGGCTCGTGCTGCTTAAGGCGGCGGCCGAGTGGGTGGTGGCGCGGTACCTGCGCGCCGCGGAGAACTGGCAGCGGCAGCGCGAGGAATGGGCGAAGGAGAAAACCGCCTGGGAAGCACAAGAGCCGCACGCTGCGCTGACAGCGGCGGTCCGCGACCGATTCACCGCCGTGTTCAAGGCGCTGGTGTGGGATGAGAGCAAGAAGCCGGGCGTTCGGAGCAAGCGGCCGCGCATCTGCCCGTGGAGCCGGCTGCGCGAGAACGTGGATAACTGCATCTGGGCGGGCGAGAAGGGGCACGGGCCGCTGTGCTGGGCGTATGAGGGGTTCAAGGCAAAGCGAAAGGAAATGAGCGGGAACTTCAACGAGACGCGGTTCGCCGCGGACGCCGCCGCATATGTCGAGCTACGGGCGGGTGGCCTGCCGGCGAGCCGAGCGTTGGAGAGGGTGTTCCGAGGGGGCCACGAACAACGACGATTTCAGAACAACTGGACGGCCTACCTGCAACAGATGGGGCTCAACGAGACGAGAATCATCGCTCAGAAGCGCTTGCCGCATTGCCTGAGCGTCGGCAAGTTGTTCAGGCAATCCGAGTGCCTCTTCAATCCACACACCGCGCTGTGCGAACGGTACAAGCGGGCGCTGCAGCAATTCGACGACGAAACACTGAAGCTGGAGCCGCTTTACCGCGCGTGGCGAAAGGACTATCTGGCGGGGCCCAAGAAGCCGAGCTTTCGCTACCCGTCGAGCCGCGAGCTTCCGATTCCGAAAATCTTCGGGGCCGGGTTCCACGAGATCGACCTGGAGCGGTCCGTGCTGAGGTTGCGGCTGGATGGAATGGCATCGGGGGAATGGCTCGAATTCGGGGTGGTTCCGTGGCCGCGGGGCTATGATCCGGCGCGAGAAGAAGCGAAGAGCCGAATCACGAGCGTTCACGTGCATTTCATCGGATCGCGGGCGCGGGCGGGTTTTCGCCTTGACGCGCCGCACGCCGCATCGCGCCTGGCGTGCACGCAGGACGAGCTGGACCGGCTTCGGAGCTGCGCGTTTCCGCGACGGTCGCAGGATCAGCAGTTCGTGGACGCAGCGCGGGAACAGTTGTTGAAGACGTTCAGCGGGGACGCGGAGCGCGAGCTGCGCGTTCTGGCGGTGGACCTGGGACGGAGCGGGGCGTGCGCGGCGGTCTACGAGGGGCGGACGCACGTGGCGGACGTTCCGCTGGCGATCAACAAGATCGACAAGCTCTACGAGGCGCTGCCGGAGACGTTGGAGATCGACAAGCGGCGCAGCCCGGAAAAGCCGCCGCCGTTCAAGCCGGACGACACGCGCGGCGTGCGGGCGGAGCACGTGGGGCGGCACCTGGCGTCGATGGCGGCCGGGGCGAGCCAGATCGCGGAACACCGGGCAGCGGGCGAGGCGGCCGGCGGCGCGGGGTCGCCAGTGACGCTGAAGACACACGACTTTCGCGGATTGACGCGGCACGTGCGCTGGATGATCCGTGACTGGGTGCGGCTGAATGCGGCGCAGGTGATCGCGCTGGCCGAGCGGCACGGGTGTGACGTGGTCGTGTTCGAGAGCCTGCGCGGGTTCCTGCCGGGCGCGCGGGACGAGCGCGACAAGTCGGCGATGGGCAAGAAGCGCTGGCTGGCGACGTTTGCGTACGGAGCGGTGCGACGGAAAGCGACTGAAAAGGCGGTCGAACGGGGCATGCGGGTGGTGACGACGCCGTACCACGGGTCTTCGCAGACGTGTTCGGCGTGCGGACACTTCCAGGAGAATCGGAAGTTATGGGAGAAGAACAAGCGGAGTGGGCGATTTGAGTGTCAATGCGGCGGCGACCGATCGACGAGTGCCGAAGCGCCCGCACGGCCGGCGCAGGGCGCGAATCGGGCTGCGTGCGCGTGCAAGGCGAGCGTGAACAGTGATGCGAACGCGGCGCGGGTGATCGCGCGGGTGTTCTGGGGGGGAGATTGTGCTGCGCAAGCCGGAGGAAAAGCCGCGGAAGTAGTTGACGGCGTTCGATAACGGTGTAGATTAATCGTGCCTTTGAGTCATCAGATCGGCACAAGCCTGGCGGCGCGTTGCACCAACGGGCGGATCCCGATCGCGAAGGCTAGCCGTGATTTGTCCGGGTTAAGTTCGGTGGTGGAGTTTGTTTTTTTCCAGGCTTGGATTGGCGTAAGATCAGGCGTGGATATGGGTTGTGCAAGGGTTGGTGCGCGCCCCCCGGAAAACGCGGTGAGGGACACCGCAACCGTCAAGGTGGGCTGCATCGTGGAAGGTGCGCGCCCCCCGGAAAACGCGGTGAGGGACACCCGCCCACACCGCCGAAACAACCAACTGCTCGGTGCGCGCCCCCCGGAAAACGCGGTGAGGGACACCTGAGTAGCTCGCACACGGTTAACTTACTTTGGTGCGCGCCCCCCGGAAAACGCGGTGAGGGACACCAAGGCGTTGGTGCGCGCCCCCCGGAAAACGCGGTGAGGGACACCTGTTCCGTTGTGCTTAAGCGCTTGCGCCAGGTGCGCGCCCCCCGGAAAACGCGGTGAGGGACACCGCCAGTCACCGGTTGGAAACCGGTGCCACAGGTGCGCGCCCCCGGGAAAACGCGGTGAGGGACACCACAGGCCCGCCGCGCCCCACGTGAGCGGCAGGTGCGCGCCACCGGGAAAACGCGGTGAGGGACACCGCCAGTCACCGGTTGGAAACCGGTGCCACAGGTGCGCGCCCCCGGGAAAACGCGGTGAGGGACACCCAGGCGGTTCGTCGTTCGTTTTGATCCGCGGGTGCGCGCCCCCGGGAAAACGCGGTGAGGGACACCGCCAGTCACCGGTTGGAAACCGGTGCCACAGGTGCGCGCCACCGGGAAAACGCGGTGAGGGACACCCGGAGGCGCGGAGAAAGGCCGAAGGGTTGAGGTGCGCGCCACCGGGAAAACGCGGTGAGGGACACCCAGGCGGTTCGTCGTTCGTTTTGATCCGCGGGTGCGCGCCCCCGGGAAAACGCGGTGAGGGACACCGCCAGTCACCGGTTGGAAACCGGTGCCACAGGTGCGCGCCCCCGGGAAAACTCGGTGAGGGACACCCATTGAGCGGAAGCAGCCAGACCCAAACCAGGTGCGCGCCCCCCGGAAAACGCGGCGAGGGACGCCGCCAGTCACCGGTTGGAAACCGGTGCCACAGGTGCGCGCCACCGGGAAAACGCGGTGAGGGACACCCAGGCGGTTCGTCGTTCGTTTTGATCCGCGGGTGCGCGCCACCGGGAAAACGCGGTGAGGGACACCGCCAGTCACCGGTTGGAAACCGGTGCCACAGGTGCGCGCCCCCCGGGAAAACTCGGTGAGGGACACCCATTGAGCGGAAGCAGCCAGACCCAAACCAGGTGCGCGCCCCCCGGAAAACGCGGCGAGGGACGCCGCCAGTCACCGGTTGGAAACCGGTGCCACAGGTGCGCGCCACCGGGAAAACGCGGTGAGGGACACCCAGGCGGTTCGTCGTTCGTTTTGATCCGCGGGTGCGCGCCACCGGGAAAACGCGGTGAGGGACACCGCCAGTCACCGGTTGGAAACCGGTGCCACAGGTGCGCGCCCCCCGGGAAAACTCGGTGAGGGACACCCATTGAGCGGAAGCAGCCAGACCCAAACCAGGTGCGCGCCCCCCGGAAAACGCGGCGAGGGACGCCGCCAGTCACCGGTTGGAAACCGGTGCCACAGGTGCGCGCCCCCCGGAAAACGCGGTGAGGGACACCGCCAGTCACCGGTTGGAAACCGGCGCCACAGGTGCGCGCCCCCGGGAAAACTCGGTGAGGGACACCCATTGAGCGGAAGCAGCCAGACCCAAACCAGGTGCGCGCCACCCGGAAAACGCGGTGAGGGACACCGCCAGTCACCGGTTGGAAACCGGTGCCACAGGTGCGCGCCACCGGGAAAACGCGGCGAGGGACGCCGCCAGTCACCGGTTGGAAACCGGTGCCACAGGTGCGCGCCACCCGGAAAACGCGGTGAGGGACACCCACTGAGCGGAAGCAGCCAGACCCAAACCAGGTGCGCGCCCCCGGGAAAACGCGGTGAGGGACGCCGCCAGTCACCGGTTGGAAACCGGTGCCACAGGTGCGCGCCCCCCGGAAAACGCGGCGAGGGACGCCGCCAGTCACCGGTTGGAAACCGGTGCCACAGGTGCGCGCCACTCGGAAAACGCGGTGAGGGACACCCACTGAGCGGAAGCAGCCAGACCCAAACCAGGTGCGCGCCCCCCGGAAAACGCGGCGAGGGACGCCGCCAGTCACCGGTTGGAAACCGGTGCCACAGGTGCGCGCCACTCGGAAAACGCGGTGAGGGATACGCGGGCGGAAATGCAGGCGCGGGCTCCGGTTCCCAGGGGCTTGAAGCCCCTGGCAACGAACGGGCGCCCTCCGGGCGAAGAGCGATGAGCCTGCTGGATGGCGACAGCTTCGGGGTGCCGCTCTGGCAACGAACGGGCGCCCTGCGGGCGAAGAGCGATGAGCCTGCTGGATGGCGGAAGCGTCGGGGTGCCGCTCTGGCAACGAACGGGCGCCCTGCGGGCGAAGAGCGATTGCCAACGTCGGTGGCCACACCCCGCGGGCCAAGACGTGTTGACGGCGGTCGCGGGGGCGGCCTAACGCGATTCTTGGTCGTGGGTGAATTTTAAGAGCAAAGTCACCCACGACCCGATCATTCTGCCCGCATCACCCGGCGCGGCCTATAATCACGATGACATTCCCCGCTCGCGTTCGTTCCGGCAGAGTCTCTGCCCAGCTGCGGCGGCGGAAGCGCCTGTTCGGCTACTCGGTGGGAGTCTGACAACATGAAAACTCACCTCGTTACGCTCGCAATCGCGGCGTCTTTCGCGCTCCCGTCCAGCGCCCAGACCGCCGCCGCCCGCTGGTTTTTCTCGCTCACCGGCCTTTCCGACCCGAACAACATCTACAGCCCCGCCCTCTCGCCGGCGAACCTCGCGACGCGTGTCAATCCGGACGGCGGCGTGAACGGCTGCCGGCTCTATCTCTGGTGCAGCAATCCGGTTTCAGGACGCGCCTGGAACGGATTTCAGAACTACGGCGTCGAAATCCGCGGCGGGGACGCGGTCATTTCCGATGTGTTGATCTACAACCTCGGGTGGCTCGACGGCGAACCCAGCCCCGAGGTGCCGATCCCCGGACCGAATCTCATTTGGCGCTGGGCCTATGTGGGCGACGTTTCCGGCGAAGGCACGCAGTCGGTCAGCGGCATCACGATGTGACGGACCGCTGAATCGTTGAAAGTGGTTGACCGTTTGATGGCTGAAGGGAGTGGTAACATGAAGGCCCACCTTGTCGCTGTCATGATCGCATTGCTGGCCGCTGCGTCGTCACCGGCCCAGACCGCCGCCGGCCGCTGGTTCTTTTCGCTGGACGGGCTATCCGACCCAAACGACGTGCAGAGCGCCGCCGTCACGCCCGCCAACCTCGCCACGCGCGTCAATCCCGACGGCGGTGTGAACGGGTCCCGGCTTTATCTCTGGCTGAACAACCCGGTCTCGTCGCGCGTCTGGAATGGGTTTCAGGATTACCGCATCGAGATCCGCGGCGGCGACGCGGTTATCACGGAAATGGCGATTTACAACATCAACATGATTGTGGATTTCAATAACGACGGGCCTTTGCCAGTCATCGATCCGGTGTACGCACCGCGCTGGGCCTACACCGCCGAAGTCAGCGGCGAAGGCACTCAATCAGTCAGCGGAATCGCGATGTTTTTCGTCTCCGGCCAGATCGGCATTCGGAATGGTTCGCTGCCCGTCGGCGGCGACCCGCACTTCCGCGGCACGGGCGCCAACCGCGCCACACTCGTCGGCCACGTGGACATTTCGCCCGGCAGCGGCAGCGTATTCATTCGCCACGGACTCGCATCGGCGACGACCACCGCCGGCGTGGGGATCTCTGCGGCCAACACGTTCATTCGTCTCGGGTTCGGCGACGAGAGCACGGTCTACACCGCGGCCGCCGGCGGCGACAGCCCGATTCCCGAAGCGACGCTGACGCCGGAGCCGGCGGGCTTCGCGCTCCTGGCCGCAGCACTGTTGATGGCGATTACTCGCCAATCGCGCACAGCAGTCTGTAGCCAGCGGCAGTCGCCCGTAGCAGCCCGTTGAAAAACGCGACGAAGCCGCGCGAAGTAGGCGAATTCCCCGACCAAGACCCGGCCGAGGGCGGCCGGGCTACACTTTTTCAACGGGCTGGGAGGGTGGGCCGTGTCCACCCTACGCGCGTCGCACCGGCGAGACGCCGATGCTCCCCCTCAATTCCTGTTCCCTGTTCCCTGTTCCCTTTTCGCGCTACGCCTTGCCCGCGTAGATATCCATGATCTTCCGCAGCATCGCCAGCGCATCTTTCTTCGGCCGCTGGAACGCGTTGCGCCCGATGATGCTGCCGAACGACCCGCCGTCGCGAAGGCCGCGGATTTCGTCGTAGATCGCGTTTTCGTCCTTGGCCGCTCCGCCGGAGAAGATGACGATACGCCGGCCGTCGAAGGCGCTCTGGACGACGTGCTTGATCCGCTCCGCCAGCGTCTTGATCGGAATTGCCTGCTTCTCGTAGACCTTCTTGGCCTCGGCCTGCTCGATGAAATCCGTCGGCGGCTTGACCTTGACGATGTGCGCGCCGAGCTGGCAGGCGATCTGGGCCGCGTAGCAGGTGACGTCGATGCCGGTTTCGCCCTCCTTGCTCAGTCCTTCGCCGCGCGGATAGCTCCAGACCACCACCACCAGCCCGACGCGCTTGGCGTTTTCCGAAAGCTCGTTGAGCTGCTCGTATTGCCGCTGCGAGTTGGCCGAGCCGGGGTAAATCGTGAAGCCGATCGCGGCGCAGCCCAGCCGCAGCGCATGGTCGATCGACGCGGTGATGGCCTGCGTCGGGTTTTTCGTCCCGTAGAGCGAGTCGTTGTTGTTGAGCTTGAGGATGAGCGGCAGTTCGCCCGCGAACGTGCGCGCCCCGGCTTCGATGAATCCGAGCGGAGCGGCGTACGCATTGCAGCCGGCCTCGAGCGCCAGCTCGAAATGGTAGTGCGGGTTATAGCCCGGCGGATTGGGGGCGAAGCTGCGGGCCGGGCCGTGCTCGAAACCCTGATCGACGGGAAGGATGACGAACTTGCCGGTGTCCTTCAGCGTTCCGGTTCCGATCAGTCGGCGGAGATTCGCCAGAACGCCGGCGTTGTCGGCTTCATACCAGCTCAGAATCTGCTTTACGCGGTCAGGCATCATGGGCGTCGCTCCCGAGATTGACGTTTGGCGGCCGACGATGCGGCGTCGCGCGGCGGCCGCCGAGGGGCTTTCAGCCAGGTTACCGGGCTGGAGTGTACAGCGCGACGTGGAACCGGGGCAACGATTGTCGCATTCCGAAACAGGTTGCGCATGGCGGCGTCTGTCGGAACCCGCCGCGCCGAGCGGCGGGGTGAGGTCCGTGCATCGAACCGCCCTGAAGCGCGGGAACGTCACCCCGCCGCTTGGCGCGGCGGGTTCGGAAATTGCAGCGCGGGAACGCCCCTCGAAGTGTTACGCTGCGGCTGCCGATCGGATAGAAATCCCGACCATGGCCGAGCAGAACTCCGCAACAGCCACGGAACTATCCCGCCCCGCGCGGGGCGCGGCGCTTGAACGCGGCATGAGCGTCCTAGCGCCCTTGATCGGCCTGCTCGTGGTCATCCTGGTTTTCTACGCCATTCCGCCGCATGCGCCCCTGCAACTCGCTCATCTGCGTACGATCGCGGTTCACATGGTTATCGTCGGCATTGCCGCACTCGGCATGACCGTTTTGATCATCAGCGGCGGGATCGATCTCTCAGTTGGTTCGGTCATCGCGCTTTCGAGCGTCACGACCGCTCTGGCATTGAAGGCCGGGTGGCCGGTGGTCGCGGCGCTGGGGGTGGCGCTGGCGACCGGGGCGGCGTGCGGTCTTTACAACGGCCTGCTGGTCACGCTGCTGCGGCTGCCGCCCTTCATCGCGACGCTCGGCACGCTGGGGTTTTATCGGGGATTGGCGAAGTGGATTTCGAACAGCATGCCGGTCTCGGCGGCGACCGGCGGCCTGGAGAAGTGGGTGCAGCCCATGCCGCAGGACGAGGCGATGGTCTTCGCGCCGGGTGTGTGGGTGCTGGCGGTGCTGGCGGTATTCGTCGCGGCGGCGCTGCACTACTCGATACCGGGGCGCTACGCGTTTGCGATCGGCTCAAACGAAGCCACGGCGCGGCTGTGCGGCGTGCGGGTGGAACGAGTGAAGATCGGTTTCTACATCTTCGCCGGCGTGATGACGGGGCTGGCGGGGCTTCTTCAGTTCGCGCGACTGACGCAGGGAGACCCGACGGTGGCGGTCGGCCTTGAGCTGGACGTGATCGCCGCTGTCGTCATCGGCGGCGGGTCGCTGGCAGGCGGGCAGGGAGGCGTCCTCGGCACGCTCGCCGGGGCGTTTCTGATGGCCTTTTTGCGAAATCGCTGCACGGTGCTGGGCTGGTCGAACTACGTGCAGGAGATGATCGTCGGGCACATCATTATTGTCGCGGTGGCGCTGGATCAGTGGCGGCTGCGGCGGCAGCGTTCGTAGCGGGCGGGTGGAACGGGCATCGTGCCCGTTCCGCCGACCGCGGGGACGGGCGAGACGCCCGTCCCACCCCAATCACGGCGACGCCTGTCCCATCCGGATTACGACGTAGCGCAGGTCGCCGATCAACGTGCGGGCGGGACGCCCGCACTCCCCGCGCGCAGTTCATTCGCCCGCGCGCAGTTCATTCGCCCGCGCGCAGTTCATTCGCCCGCGCACAGTTCATTCGGCCGCGCACAATTCATTCGCCCGCGCACAGTTCATTCGCGCGCGCGAGCGTCTCGGCCGCCAGCTCCGGACGGGCGGTTTTCTCGTATAACTCGGCCAGTCGTCGCAGGGCCGCGACCGCGTCGGCGCGATGCCCCTGCTGATCCTGGACAAGAACCCCGGTCGCCGGCGCCAGCAGCGGCTCGGCTTCCGCCATGTTTCCGAGCGCGACCAGCGCCGCCGCCAGCGTCGCCTGCGTCCGCCACGTCTTGTAGTGCCCGATCGGGGGCTTCGCCGTGTGAATCTTCCAGGCCGCTTCAAGCGTGACGAGCGCCGCGGCCGCATCACCCCGCGCGAGTTGCACGCGCCCGAGCGTCCACGTCGAGTCACCGACGCTGCGCGAATTCTCGCCGCGCGCCAGCCGTCGGCGCATCTCCAGCGCCTGCGTTGCGTAGCCTTCGGCCTCATCCCACCGGCCCCCGTCGCACAGAAGATTCGCCATTCGATCCAGCCCGGCGGCCAGATTGCCGTCGTCCTTGTCGCCGTACTCGCCGTGCCACAAGTCGAGCGCCGCGCGCGTGTGCGACTCGGCCTCGGTCAACAGCTCCGCATCCACGCCGCCGCACGGGTGAACCGCCCGATCAACCAGCACCGTTCCCAGGTTGACCTCGCTCACCGCCAGCTTGGACCGCGAGACGCCAGGTATCTGCCGCCGCATGTCGAGCGCCCGGCGATACAGATCTTCGGCGTCGGCGTATTCGCGGCGGTCGGCCAGCAGCTCGGCGAGCTGGTTCAGGCTGTTGACGATGTCGCCGTGCGGCTTGTCGCCGTAGAGCGTGAGGCGCATGTCGAGCGCGTCTCGCACGAGCGGCTCGGCCTCGTCGCCGCGGCCGAGGCGGTTCAGCACGGCGCCGAGCGTGGCCATGCTGGAGGCGACCTCGCGATCGGGTTTTCCGCCGGCCAGCGCCTGGCGAATCGAGAGCGCCTGGCGGAGGCGCGGCTCGGCCTGGTCGTCTTCGCCTTTCTTGACGAAAAGCTGGCCGTAATCATTGAGCGATTCGGCGAGCGCGGCGGACTGGTAGCCGAGCTTCAGGGCGCGGATCTTCAGCGCCTTTTCGTAGAGCGGAACGGCCAGGTCATACGCGCTGCGGTCCTTATGCAGCCAGGCCTGGTAGTTGTAGACCTCGGCGACGTCCGGGCTGTCGGCGCCCAGCAGCGCCATTCGGACTTGCAGCGCCTCGTCGTAGAGCGGCAGGGCCTCGTCGGTTCGGCCAGACTCGTGCAGCGCCCGGCCCAGATCGAACGCAGCGTTTGCATATTGGCGCGAGTTTTCGCCAAGCTGGCCGCGCCACAGCGCGTACGCGGCGCGCAGCTCGCGCTCGGCCTTGCCATAGATATTGCGGGCCAGGTATAGCCGGCCGAGCTCATGGTGAACGCCGGCGCGGACGTCCGCGTCGGCGGCGAAGGTTTGTTCGACTTCGCTCGCGGCGCGGTCCAGCGCGTCTTCGAGCGACTGGGTTCTGGCCGACGCCGGATCGGAGACGCGAAGCAGTGCGCTAAGGGCGGTGTTTACGCGGAGCGCGAGGTCAAGCTGCCGGTGGGTTTCGGCTCCGTCCCGCTCGGCCTGTCTCAGCTTCACCTGGTCGGCTTCATAGTCGGCGACGAACTGCGCCGCCTTAACCCACGCCGCCGTGACAAGCGCGGCCAGCGCAATTGCCGACGTGATGGTGAGTCTTCTGTTGCGGCGGACCCAGCGCAGCAGGTGCGTCGCCGGCCCGACGTGCCGCGCGACGATCGATCTGTCATTGAGATATCGATCGATGTCAGCCGCGAAGTCCGAGGCCGTCGCGTAGCGGCTCTGCGGGTGCTTCTCCAGCGCCTTCATCAGGATCGCGTCCACGTCCAGATCGACGCGCTTGCGAATAGACGACGCCCGCGGCGGGTCCTGCTCGGCGATTCGCCGCAGCGTTTCGCCGAGCGGCCCGTCGATCGGGCACGGGATGCGGCCGGTGACCAGCTCGTAGGTCAGCGCCCCCAGCGAATAGACGTCGCTTCGCACGCTGACGTCTTCCCCGCGCCCGCCGGCCTGCTCCGGGGGCATGTACGCGAGCGTGCCCAGCACCTGTCCCGGTTGGGAAATGGTCATCGAGTGCGCCGCGGCGGAGCTGTCGATCGACTTGGCGAGGCCGAAGTCGAGCAGCCGCGGGCGTCCGTGTGAGTCGATCAGGATGTTGGACGGCTTGAGATCTCGGTGCAGCACGCCGCGCTGATGGGCGTAATCCACCGCTTCGGCCACGTGCCGCACCACGCGCAGCACGTCGCGAATGTCCGTCTGGCCGGGAGGAAAGGCGCGATCGAGCGGCCGGCCGTCGATGAAGTCCATGACGTAGTAGTAGCTGCCATGATGCAGCCCGGAGTCGAGCACCGAGACGATGTTGGGATGCTGAAGCCGGGCGGCCAGCTCGACCTCGCGCTCAAAACGCCGGCGGCTGGCCTCGCCGGCGGTGGCGCTGTCGAGCATGAATTTGACCGCGACGCGCCGGCCGGTGGACTGCTGATAGGCTTCGTAGACCATGCCCATGCCGCCGCGGCCGATGACGTCGATGAAGTCGTAGCCTTCCAGCGCGGGGATTTCAAAGCCTCCGGCGGGCGCGGCGGCGGCGAGCGTGTCATCTGCCGAGCCGCTGCGGACGACGATGCGGCGGCCGTTCTGGGAGAGGCGCTTGATGGCGGCGATGCGAACGTCGGGGCGCTGGGAGAGCGTGGGGAAGCCCTCCAGAACCTTGTCGATGGAGACGCGCTGGCCGCCGTCGCGGGTGGCGCGAAAGCGGTCGAGCACAGCGTCAATCATGGCGTCGTCGCGCGCGTCCATGCCTAGGGAATCCAAGGGGCAGCGGCTGGCCCGGTCCGCATTATAGCTAGAGCGTGGAATCGCGCGTTTCCGGGCGGAGATTGGGTTAGCCGTCAGAACCCGCCGCGCCAAGCGGTGGGGTGACGTCCACGGCCTGGGAGACGCGGCTCGCTGCCGAACGTCACCCCGCCGCTTGGCGCGGCGGGTTCGGAAAGGCTGCCCGGCCGGCGGCGTCTGCGAAACCCGCACGAACGGAGACCGGCCGGAGGCCGGTCCCCCAGCGGTCCCCCAGCGGTTCCCCAGCGGTCCCCCAGCGGTCCCCCACGGGTCCGCCACCCGTCCGCCAGCCGCCCGCCGGGCGTCGCTTTGCATGTCCATTCGGCCGCGGCCACAATCCGCCGCCATGCACGCGCCCGCTTTTCCACAGGATCGCCTGCCCGGCTGGCTGCTTCAGAACCGCAATTTCGTGCTGCTCTGGGCGGCCTATGGCGTCGCGGCGATCGGCGATCACCTGAGCGAAATCGCGCTGCTGAAGGCCGCCGGCGGGCTGGAGCGGCCGGACGTCACGCGGCTGCAGGCGCTCATTTCGTTCGGCTTTTTTCTGCCGTTCGTGCTGATCGGCCCGCTGGCGGGCTGGTGGTCGGACCGCTTCAGCCGCAAGACGACCATGATCGCCGCGGACCTGCTGCGTGCGGCGCTGGTGTTCAACCTGGCGCTGATCGTGCCGTGGCTGCAGCGGCTGCTCGATTCGGCCGGGATGCGCGACTTTGCGATCATCATTCCGCTCGCGGTGGTCGGGGCGCTGGCGGCGTTCTTTTCGCCGGCGCGGCAGGCGATGCTGCCGACGCTGATTCGCGACGATCAACTGGTGCGGGCCAATGCGCTGATCTCCGCCCTGGGCACCATCGGCACGATCATCAGCGCCGTGGTCGGCGGCTATCTCGTGCAGCACGCCGGGCCGGAGTGGAATTTTCACATCAACGCGCTCACGTTCGTGCTCAGCGCGGCGTTCGTCGCGTCGATCGCGATGTCGCGAACACGGGCCGTGCCGCACCCGCCGCTGGAGGGCATTCTGACGCCGGTGGCGGCGGGTTTTCGCTACGTGCTGACGCACCGCCGGATTTTCCAGATGATCCTGCTGGGGGCGGTATTCTGGGCGGCGGCGGGGGCGGTGATTTCAGTGGTGCCGGCGATCGTGAAGTCGCTGTACGGCGACAACTACACCGCGGCCGGCTCGTTCCGCGGGATCATCGGCCTGGGGCTGGCGGGCGGGGCGACGGTGATGACCATCATCGGGCCGACCTTGCCGCTGCAGATGGCGGTGAAGATTGCGCTGAGCGCCGCGGCGCTGTGGATTCTCGCGCTGGACGCGGCGTTCAGCTTCGGGCTGGGCAAGATCGCGACGGGCGTGTGCCTGTTCGGAATCGGCGGGGCGGGGGCGGCGCTGCTGGTGACGATCATGGCGACGATTCAGCGCTTCGTGCCCGATTCGCGCCGCGGGCGCGTCTTCGGCGTGTCCGACATGCTGACCATGGGAGCGATGGTCGTCGCGACGGGAGCCCTGGGGATCCCGACGATTGCGAATCTCGATCGCTACATTCCGTGGATTCTGCTCGTGACGGCGGGGATGTTCATCGGCGTTTTCATCGCGGCGCGGCGCGAGTATGCGCGCCGCAGCCGGTATTCGCGCATCGTCCAGGTGATGATTCAACTGACCATCTTCCACGCCCGCTTCTGGTGCCGGCTGCGAAGAGTCGGGCCGTGCACCGTGCCGACCCGCGGGCCGGTGATCGTCGTCGGCAACCACACGTCGTTCATCGATCCGCTGATCATCATCGCCTCGTCGCCCCACCGGCTGCCGGCGTTCCTGGTCGCCAAGGAATACTTCGTGCGCTGGCCGTGGAAGTGGTTCATGAGCCTGAATCACTGCATTCCGGTGGACCGCGCGAATCCGGGCCGCGGCGTGCTGAGCGCCAGCCTGAAGCTGCTCGAGCGCGACGGGTGCCTGGGGCTTTTTCCGCAGGGCACATTCGCGCCGCCGGGCGAGCAGGAGCCGGAGGCGAAATCGGGCGTCGGCTTGCTGGCGCTGCGCAGCGGTGCGACGATCGTTCCGTGCCACATCAGCGGCACGCGCTATACCGACGGTCTGCTGGCGGGATTTTTCACCCGGCATAGCGTGCGCATCCGTTACGGCCCGGCGCTCGACCTGTCGGCATTCAGAGATCAGCCGCGCACGCGCGAGACGGCGGACCGGATTGCGGAGTTGATTATGCAGAAGATCCGCTCGTTGGCGCCGGACGTCGAACCGTAGCGCGCCTTGGCGTCGTCGTGGCACCGGTCTTGGACGTCTCCGACCGGTGCATGTTTCGACGGGTCTTCGACCCGTGGATTCCGCTGCGGGTCGGAGACCCGCAGAAACACCCACCGGTCACAGACCGGCGCCACAACTGACCTATGCGAATGGCCCGACAAGCCGGTGATTGGCGCGTGATTGTGCTCACGACGATCGCACCGCTGCTCATTCTCTCGATTCTCTGCGCGCTTCATGTGCCGCTGGGCAAACCCGCAACGCTGACCTACCTCTACTCGCCGATTCCGCTCCGCCGGATCGGCAGCGCCCTGGCGTTGCTGCCGATCGCCGCGCTCGCGGGCTACGCGGTTGTTCTGTGTGACGGACTCACGCGCGGCCGACGGCGGCTGGGGTTGGCGCTTGCGGCGCTTTCACTGATCGGCGTCGGCACATGGAGTTACTTTGCACCGCCCGAACATGTGAATCAGCACGTCTTCAACATGCAGTCGCCCTCGCACGACGGCGCGTTCGTGTACGAGGCGTTTCAGTTTGACGACTGCCGCGGCTACCTGCGCGATTTCCCGCAGCGGGCCGCGACGCCGCCCGCGGAAATGAAAGGCACGCGCGTCATCAGCAACCCGCCGGGCACGACGCTTCTGGCGTATGGCGTCCGCCGGGCGCTGGGCGATGCGGCCCTCGACATCCTCGATGTGCCGGAAGGCGCCGCCGAGCTGCGTTTCTTCCGGCTGCGGGCGGGCGTCGGGTTGGTCACACTCTGGATATTCACGGGCCTGTGGATCGCGTCGGCCGCGGTGATCTACGGGACCGGCCGGCTTTATTTCGCGGAGGCGCCGTCGGCGGCGCTGGCGATTCTCAGCGTGGTAACGCCGATGACGCTGCTGTTTGCGCCCGGAAAGGACGTGGCGCAGCTCTTCACGCTTAGCGTTCCGCTGTACCTATGGCTGATGGCGTGGAGAACCGGGCGCCGGTGGGCCGCGGCGGCGGCGGGGCTGTGCCTTGCGGCGGCGATCCTTGTAAGCCTGGTGCACGCCTGGCTGGCGGCGATAGTTGTTGCCGCGTGCGTGGTTGCGGAGCTCCGAGGCGGCCAGTTGGGTCGTCGGCTGATGCTGCTGCTCATCGCGGGAGCGGGCGCGATGGTCGGCTGGGGGGCGCTCTGGGTGATCGGCGTTGACGTGCCATCCACGTTGCGGGCCGTGGCGCGGGCCCAGGCCGAGGTGACGCGCGGCGCCAGCGCGATGCCGCTGATGTGGCAACTGCTGGGCGTTCCGATCTTCGTGCTTTTTTGCGGCCCGGCGGTGGTTCTCGCGCTGGCCGGCGCGTTTCGACCGGGCGCGGCGGCGGTCGGTGGCCGTTTCGCGCGCGCTCTCAGTGTAGGCGCGCTGGTCGTAATGCTTGCGACGATCGGCTTTACCAACATGGAAACGCCGCGGCTGTGGATTGCTTTC
This sequence comes from Phycisphaerae bacterium RAS1, assembly GCA_007859745.1. Lineage (NCBI taxonomy): Bacteria > Pseudomonadati > Planctomycetota > Phycisphaerae > Phycisphaerae bacterium RAS1. The sequence goes on from SMLU01000004.1 coordinate 238,580, forward strand.
GTTCCGCTGCTCCTGCTCGCGGCGTTTCTACGAACCGACGAGTCCATGGCGTCGCGTCCTAGCCAAGGCTCGCTGGGACACGCGACGCGGCGGGCGCGCTGGCTGGGGATGCTCGTGGCGGGTCAGATTGCGGCGGGCGGCTTGCAGTGGTCACTGATGGACATGCGCGAGACGGAAACGCGTCTGATCGGCGAGACGCCGCGCTTCTTTAAGTAACCCGCGCCGGCTGCTTGCGTGATGGCCTCTTACCCATGCCGCTCATGCCACTGGCACGAGCGGTAGCGCCGCGACTCTACTTCCCCTTCTTTGCGCCTGCCGGCGCGCTGGTCGTCGGACGCTCGGCCGCCTCTCGCTGAGCGCGCGTCGGGAGCTTCTCCAGCCGCGGCTTGAGCGACTCGTTGAAGATGTCGTCAATCGGTTTCATGAGTGCCGCGGAATTGGTGCGCAGCTCCTTGAGCCGGGCCGTACGTTGCTCGCCGCCAACCGCGACGGCCTCGTCGATTTCCTTCTCATGCGCCGTGATGTCTTGTTTCCGGCGATTCAGGTACGAGGCTGCCTGCTCCTGACAGGACTGCAGAATGCTCTTTGCGCGACCGGATTGGGCCTCGTCGAGCGCGTACCGGGCGATGAAGCGGCCGGTGTATGCCTCCCAGACGGAGATGAACGATTCGGGCGAACCGGCGCCGGAGTCGCGCGACCACTGGAGACGGCGCAGCGTCTCCTTGTCGCCCGACGAACCCGGACTGCAGAGCGCCTGCCGCTCAACAAGCTCCAGGTAGCGCGGGCCGAGCCGCAGTTCACCGGCGGTGATGCGCTCGTTGAATTCACGCTTCGAAATGATGCGTTCGCCGTCCCAGAACTGTACGTCGCCGATGGGGGCGAGGTGTTTCTTGTCGTCCACCTGCTGCAGCCGGATTCCGGGATCGATGCCGATGTCGGCCGGCGACAACCGGGGCGGGTGTTCGGGGCGGTCAAACTCCGCGGTTTCAATCTCGATCACATCGACGAGCGCGGCGCCCTCGTCGCGCGAGCCGTAGTACGTCTCGATCCGCTTTGGAAACCACAACCGTCCGAACTTCTGTAGCGTGGTCCGTGTTTCGGTCAGCAACGTGCCATCTTCGGAATATGCGGCGACGCGGACGGGATTCCAGTCTTTCTCGGGGTCGATCCAGAAGCGTGTCGCGCCCTGAGGTTGCGTGCACGTCACGACGTGCAAACCATTCTCAATTGTCTCCGAAAATGCGACACGCGACCTACCGGCGAAGGTGCAGTCGGCAGTCGAACCGGAGGGATTGCCCGGTCCAGCGCCAAATGACCGGGGATCGAGAAATCGGGGAGAGTCGGGCGCAAGCGAGAAGTAGTCCGCCTCCAGTCGTTGAGCCTCGTGACGAAATACCTTGCCCTCTTGATTGAGCGCAAGAAGCGGATTGTCCTGGTTCGCGGATGGCCGACCTTCCAAGTCCCTGTACAACACGCCTTCAGAATCCGGCAGGGCCTCGACCGTATAATCTGCGCCGGCTACGCGGTGCCGGCGCCGGGCGGGCATCAGTCCGCGTGCGTGGTCTGTGTACGTCAATTCGATCGCGGCGGTCACGAACGCTTCGCGCGCCTGTTGCATCGCCATCAGGGCACGCGGCCGACGATCAACTTGCTCGTTGGACTGCGCCGCGCTAATGAGCATGGCGGCGAAGAGGTTTGCGGCGAGCGCGAACATCACGATCTCCGGATAGCCGCGTCAAGGCAAGACGTAACAGGGGTTTCGTCCGACGACGACTTTCTTCTGCCCCGTGCTTTGCCCGTTCGGCGCCAAGTAATTGGGAACACAATCGCAGGGTGGAGTTTGCGGATCGCATGGGTAAGATTTCCAGCACAACACGAACTCCTGCCCCAGTTCCTTGTAATCATCGCCAGCGACGGCGGACCGCCCCGACGCGCACAGGATAACCAACCCGGGTGCAGCACACCCAGGATCTAGGCAGGCTCCGCAGTTGCTGTCCTGGCAATCTGCGCACGCATTCCCTGAATACTGAATGTCCCAAAGGCAGTCCTCAGATCCTTGCGCCAACGCGGCTTCAGACATGGCAGCCAAGACAAAACACAATCCGATGAGTCGCAGTCGAATGACAGTCTCCTTCCACAGATGGGCAGATGGGCAGATGGGCATATGGGCAGATGGGCAGATGGGCCCGCGAGCCCATCGCTCAAGTCAAAGAGTAACACACTTTGGCAAGCTGTCAACCGATTTCTCGCCTCAACGCCCGGTTTTTCCGGGTCTTGCAGTGCCAATCTGCTTGCGCGACGACGCGCGACCCAGCGGAGCACGAAGCGCGAGCGAATGCCTGCCGACGCACGAAATCCTCGGCTTCGCGGCCTTGGACCCGGGCGGGACACACATACTCCCAGGTCTTGTGCGGCTACTTGGAGTCGTCCGGCCCACGCCGGCTACCGGCGCGACGGCTTTCTGATCGGCCGTCGCGTGCCGGTGTCCCATGTCTTTCGGCGGCCGGCCAGATAGGCCCCCGTCAGCGACTCGGGCGCCTCGCACACCTGCTGCGGCCGGCCCTGCGCCACCACGCGCCCGCCGCGCACGCCCGGCCCCGGTCCGAAATCCACCAGCCAGTCGGCCGCCAACATCGTGTCGTGGTCGTGTTCGACAACGATGACCGTGTTTCCTAGGTCGCGCAGCCGCTGGAGCGAAGCCAGAAGCCGCCGGTTGTCGCGCGGGTGCAGCCCGATGCTCGGCTCGTCCAGCACGTACAGCACGCCGGTCAATCCGCAGCCGATCTGGCTCGCCAGGCGGATGCGCTGCGACTCGCCGCCGGAGAGCGTCGGCGCGGCGCGATCCAGCGTCAGGTAGTCCAGCCCGACGTCCAGCAGGAATCGCAGCCGGGCGCGGATTTCCTTCAGCGGCTCCTCGGCGATCAAGGCCCGCGCCCCGCTGACGTCGAGCTGGTCGAAGAACTCCAGCGCCCGGCGGATGGGGAGCCGGCTGGCTTCCACGATATTCAGCGTCGCGGCGCCGCGCGTGCCGCCGCCGGCGCGGCTCGTCAACGTAACGGCGAGAGCTTCTTTCCGCAGTCGAGCCCCGCCGCATTCGCCGCAGAGCGCCACGCGCATGAACTGCTCGTAGAAGCGGCGCACCATCGCCGATGCTGATTTGCGGTAGCGCGAGCGCAAGTCGGCGATCACGCCTTCGAACGGTCCGCCGTGCCGCCACACGCCGAAGCGGCCTTTCCACTCAAACGTGAGGTGTGCGTCGTCCGTGCCATAGAGCAACGCCTGCCGGCCGGCTTCCGGCAGTTGATCCCACGGGGCGTCCAGATCGAAGCCGATGTGCCGCGCGACGCCGCGGTAGATGTGCTCCGGCCACTTTCCGGGCCGTCGGCGCAGGGCGACGATGCAGGGAGACAGGAACGACCTGGTCGAATCGGGAATCAGCAGCTTCGGATCGAAATCAAAGGACGTGCCGAGTCCGTCGCAGCGTGCGCACATGCCCTGGGGACTGTTAAAGCTGAAAAGCTGCGGATCGGGCGGCTCAAAACTCACGCCGCAGTCGGAACAAGCGAACCCGGCGGACAGGAGAATGTCCCGCCCGGCGCCGTGGACCTCAGCGCCCGCGGCCGCGCCGCCGCGTTTGACAGCTTCCTGGGGTGGAACGGGCATCTTGCCTGTTCCTGGCGTAGCGGGGGCGGGCGAGACGCCCGCCCCGCCCCAATCGCTCGCAAGGTCACTCGGGCACACAATCACGACACCGTCGCCCTGGGCCAGCGCCAGCTCAAGCGCTTCGGCCAGCCGGCCGCGCGCCGCGCGGCGGATCGTCACGCGATCGATGACGACCTCGATATGGTGCCGGCGATTGCGGTCCAGCGGCGGCGGGTCGGACAGGTGGATGTAGACGCCGTCGACGCGGGCGCGGGCGAAGCCCTGCTGCAGCAGCTCGGCGAAGAGGTCGCGATGCTCGCCCTTCTGGGCACGCACCTTCGGAGAAAGCAGCGTGCACGCCGTGCCCTCGCCGAGGGCGAGAATCTGAGCGAGCATCTGCTCGCGCGTCTGGGCGGCGATTTCGCGGCCGCAGCGCGTGCAGTGGGGCGTGCCGGCCCGGGCGAAGAGCACGCGCGCGTAGTCATAAATCTGCGTGATCGTGCCGACCGTGCTGCGCGGGTTCCAGCCGCTGGTTTTCTGCTGAATCGAGATGGAGGGAGACAATCCGGTGATCTGGTCCACATCCGGCTTGGGGAGCTGCCCCATGAACTGCCGCGCGTAGGAGCTGAGCGACTCGATGTAGCGCCGTTGCCCCTCCGCGTAGAGCGTGTCGAACGCGAGGCTGCTCTTGCCGCTGCCTGAGACGCCGGTGAAGCAGATCAGCTTGTTTCTCGGGAGCGTGAGCGAGACGTCGCGCAGGTTATGCACGCGCGCCCCGGCGACGCGGATGGGCTGAGAGCTGAGCGACGCCATGGCCGGAGGTTATCCCAGAATGGCTGCGGCGGACAGCCGGACGCGTGTGGCGCCGAGCATGAGCGAATTTGACGCCGCGGGCTTGGTCCCGTATATTTCGCACAGCCTCTCGCATCCTGAACTGTCCCCATCGTCTAGAGGCCCAGGACACCGGCTTTTCAAGCCGAGAACACGGGTTCGAATCCCGTTGGGGGCAGTCCTGCGCACACACCTTGGGACGCCCTACCGTTCAACGTCACGCGCTCCGATTCGCCGTTCTTGGGGGGATCGCCGATGGCTGAATTGAACGCGCCGCCTCGGATCACCCCGCCCGCGAAGGCCGCCACCACGATCGTGGCGGTTTCAACGAGCTTCCGGACGTTCGCGTCCGACGGCGATTTCACCGTCGGACGCGGGGGTTTAACGCTACGGCGAAGCCTGATCCGCTCTAGTTTTGCGACAGCAACGCCACAAACGGATTGATGTCCAGCACGTCCGCGTTGCCGTCGGCATTGACGTCCGCGTTCATGATGTCACACTCGGGATACTGCTGTGCATACGCCGCCGGGCCGCTCAGCGCCGTGATGAACGGGTTGATGTCCAGCACATCGACGGCCGCGTCGCAGTTCAAATCGCCGGCCAGCGGCGGAACAAGGACGTATGACTTGTACATGCCTCCACCGCCGTACCCGTAGCCGACGATCCAGCCGGCGTCGTTGACCGCGGTGGCGGTCATCAGCGTAAATCCCGCCGTGTTCGTCAGAAGGTTCAGGTCGCGGATGCCGTTGCCCGGGTCATACACGAACGCCCGGCTGGAGGCCGTCGGCGTAAAGATCGTTCCCACGACGACGCCGTGCGCGTTGATGCTGGTGGGCTTCACGTACGGTTGATAGTCGGGAGAGGGCAACGGCAAGAGCGTGACGCCGGAGACGGGCGACCATGTGTAACCATAACTCACCTGGCCGTTTTGCTCGCGGCGGTTGCCGACGATTGTCCCGTCCTCCTCAATATCGACCACGGTTGTTTGTATGTTCGGACCGGCGAAGAGGCTGCTGACGTAGAAGTACTGGCCGGTCTCGAGGTCATAGACATAGCCGTCGGGCTGGCTGTTGCCGCCGGTCCAGCCGATGACCAGGCCGGTGTTGGTAACATGCGACGCGCCCTTGGCGCCTGGGACCGGCAGCGTGCGGGCGCCATTGACGGCATCCCACAGATAGGGGACTTGCAGCACGCCCTGGCTGTTGGAGCAATTGCATATCTGCATCGAGCCGACGGCCAGGCCGGCGTCGTTGACGTCCGACAACACAAGCGGGTAGTAATAGCCGGGCACAATCGGGACGGTGGTGAGCTGGCCGCTGGGAATGTCATAGAGCTGCGCCACGCCGGCCAGCGCGCCGTTGTCGCTGATACCGTGCGGCCAACTGATTCCCACGGCGGTCTTTCCGGCGGCCAACGACCAGTAGAATCCGGAGTAGCTGATGGACGAGCCGTACTGGTACGTGGACGTACCGCAGGCTACGCCGTTGTTGTTGATGTCATAGATGTAGCATTCTCGCAGGCCGTAGGTTGTCGTGAATGCGTCGACGAGGTGGAAGCGGTATTCCTCCGCCACGACGGTCGCGGCCAGAGCTTGTACCAGGCACCACGCCGCGATACGCGCGGCCGGGGATGTGCGGGTCATCGCGAGCCTCCAGTAGGCGCGGCCAGTCAGTTTCCGCTGAGCAGCGCCGTGAACGGGTTGATGTCCAGAATGTCCACAGCGCCATCCGCATTGACATCGCCGGCGGTGATGTCGCACTGTGGATACGCCGCCGCATAGGCGGCCGCATCTCCGACGGCGAGGACGAACGCGTTGATGTCGAGGATGTCCACGCTGCCGTCGCAATTGAGATCGCCGCGGGCGGGCGGCGCGGCGGATTGACGATAGTCAAACCCGGAGCTGGACGAGTACGACGCATTATTCACGGGATTCCCCTGTGCGTCGCGCAGGTTGCGGATGCCGCCCCAGTAGCTGGAATTGCCGAGATCGATCACGGTGTCCAGCGTTCCGGCGGCCAGGGCATACTGGTTGTCGAACTGCGTGTCCACCTGCAGGAATGTATCCACCAGAATCGGCTCGCCGTAGATGAACTCGATCGTCGCCGTCTGCTGGTAGGTGTTGAGCGGGTCGCCGAAGTAGTCCAGCGAAGTGGAGTCGAAGCCCTTGTACCACTCGCCGGCGTAAAACACCGATTGAATCGGATTACCGAAGGGATCGCTGACGCCTTCCACGGACGCATTGATCACCGCGTGCCAGAACGCGTAGAACTCGGTGTCGGGGTTCGTCAGGTATTCAGGGCTGAGATTGACAAAGCCTGAGCCGGCGACGTAAAGCGTGACTTCAAAGAACCCGTGCGTGCCGTTGAGCGCGGGGGCGTCGAAGCGCAGCACGTCCCAGTAACGCGAGGTGGCGAAGCCGTACTCGAAGTAAAGCGGGTTCGCCGGGTTCGTGCCGGCCAGGTCGATGCGCGCCTTGTTGACTCCGAAGCCGACGTTCGCCACGCCGGCCACGCGACCGTAGTCGACGATCAGGTCTTCGTGCTCAATCGGCCCGACCGGCTGCTCGCCCTGCTCGTAATGCTCAATGTAATGCGGCCCGAGCGAGAGGTTCACTCCGTATTCGACGTGGTGCGCCGCGACCGCGGAGATGGTGACGGTGTCACTCGTGGCGGCGTTGTCGTCGTCCCACACGGTCAGTGTCGCGACGTATGTGCCGGAGTTGGCGTAGGTGTGAACCGGGTTCGGCTCGCTCGAAATGTCGCCGGATGAATCGCCGAAGGTCCACTGGTAGGTCACGATGGCGCCGTCCGCGTCGTACGAACCGGCCGAACTGAATTGCACATTCAGAGGCGTGTTGCCGGACGCCGGCGTGGCGCTGGCGAGCGCTACCGGCGGCAGGTTGACGCCGGCCGCGTTGATGATCAGGCTGGTGGTGCCCACGCCGCCGCGCGCGTCGTAACAGTTCATCGTGACGGTCTGCGGCCCCGGCTCGGTGAACGTGTGATAGGCAGTCGTTCCCCAGTAGGTGCCGCCGTCACTGAACAACCACTCCACGTTGCCGATGAAGCCATCGGGATCGTACGAGCCGGCTGCCGAGAACACGACGTCGAGCGGCAGAACGCCGGCGTAGGTGTCCGCCGTTGCGACGGCGACGGGCAATTGGTTGGGGGCGAGCGCCTTGACGAGGACCGTCTGGGTGGTCGACGCTCCGCCGTCATCCGTCACCGTCAAAGTCGCCACGAAGGGGCCCGCGTCCAGATAGGTGTGTGTCGGGTTCGCCTGCGTGGAGGAGGCGCCGTCGCCGAACTCCCAAATGTAGAAGGCGATCATTCCATCGGAGTCGCTCGAACCGGCCGAGCTGAATGCGACGTCGATGGGCACATCGCCTGCGGCCGGAGCGGCCATCGCCGCGGCCACCGGGCGGCTGTTTCCTCCGACTCCCATCCGTTCATAATGTATACAGTAATTTGCATGGAGGGAGTCGTTGTCAAGAACAGAGCCGGTCAGCAGGGACACGCCCGCGCGCGCGGCAATGTTCGGGTCGGTCTCGCTCGCCGGCGTCGCCGAAAAGACGAACCCCTGGGCGTCGAGAACAGTTCCGGTCGGACCGATGCGCATGGCAAACAGGTCGCTGCGCGCGTCAAGCTGATCGAGCGTCCAATCGGCGAGGCGGTTTCTCTGGTCCTGGAAGACCACGACGAACTGGTCGCCATCCCATGCGGCGCGAGGCTTGTATTGGTTGCCGACCCAGGGAGTGAGGTTGATCATCGGCTGAACCGTGCCGTCCGCGCCCACCATCCTGGCCAGCAAGTCCGTTTCGACGCCTGATGAAAGCTCCTGGGATTGCACCATCAACGCCTGGCTCCCGCTGGAGGCCAGCGCCAGCTCGAACACGCCATTGCCGCCAGACGTTGAGAACGGGCCGTGAATCGTGAATGCGGGCGTCGTTGTTCCATCCGCATTGATGAACGCGCCGAGGGTGCTGGCGTAAGGATTGTCGTGTGTGGAGTTCTGGTGCCAGGCGGCAAGCCAGCGGCCTCCGAGCGCGACGACCGCCGGCACGCGGCCGACAAACGAGCCGCCGAGCGTCAGCGGCGCTGAATCAAGCACCGCTCCATCGGAGCCGCGAACGCGGGCCGCCGCCGGAAAGATGTACTGGGCGTTGATTCCGACCTTGCGACCGACGACGAGAAAATCAGCGCCCAGAGCGGCGACGTCCGCCGAACCGAAGGCCTTGTTTGCCGCGCTCATGATCACAAACGGGGCCGCATCCAGCGCGGTTCCATCCGGAAGGAGGCGCTGACCCACAATGCCGAAGGCATTTCCCCACGCCGCCAGGTAGCACGAGCCATTCCAGGCGACATTTGCGTAAGTCGGGCCGCTGGTGGGATTGCCGGCATCGAGCTGAATCGGCGACGCCGTGAGCGGATCACCATTCACATTGAGAGGCTGGGCCAGAACGCGCACCTGGGCAGCGGTCGCACTGAAATAGACGAGCATGTAGCCGGCATCGCCCGCGGCGACGTCGGACCGCTGCTGCCGTGGAGCGCCGACCGAAATCGCGCTGACCGGGCCGGGCGCGTTGCTGGGCAGGATCGTTGCGCCGAAGATGTCGTTGTTGCCGTTGGCGTAGGTCGTCCAGACGAGCTGAACGGCGCCCTGACCGGTTCCCGCGCTGGGCCCGGTCTGCACGCCCGGAACGGCGACACTGCCGGGGGCGATCACCTGCCCCGATGCATTGACGCGCACGATCCACGTCGTACTGTACTCGCCCCAGGTTATTCGCCAGTCGATCCCGTCCCATGCGACCGCCGTGGCGGCGTACGCGTAAGGCTGCGTGGTCCCGGAGAGGTTGACGCCGTTACCATCCAGCTTCTGACCGCTCGTGTTCACGCGCGAGCCGGCCACCACCACGGAGAAATTCGGCTCCTGCCGATTCCAGGCGATGTAGAAGCCGGCGTCATTCGCGGCCAGGTCGCTCAGCGGCGTGGGCAACAGGGAGATCAATGCGGCATCCAGCACGTTCAGGTCGCCGTCAAAGCGCACCGCCTTCGTATCATCCGTGCCGTTGACATAGGCATCGTTGAAGGAGAGCAGAAACACGCCGGCCGCATAGGCCAGCTTCAAGTTGGAGCGGCCGTAGTAGGTCGCTTTCACAAGCGCCCGCGTGGGCGGATCGAGCATAGCGCCGGCCGCCGAGATGCGCACGGCCACGATATCGCCGCTGGTCGAGCTGCCCTGATTGACGACGACCCAGTTTGCTCCATCGGAAGCCATCGCCCAATAGCTGCCGCCGGACGGCGTCAGCCCGAAGAGCTTGATGGGCTTGGAATCCAACACTGCACCGCTGGGCGCGACGCGCACGGCCTCCATCGACTTCTGGTAGTAGTACCCGGTGCCGCTGAGGTCGTAGCTCTCAAAGACGACCAGCCAGTGCGTGCCATTCCACGCGACTTTCGGATTTTCCTGCGCCGCCTTTCCGGCCGCGATGGCGATCGGCACGGCGTCGATCGCGTTTCCAGCGGCATCCAGCCGAAGGCCGTAGATGTCGCGCGAAGTCTCCCCCTCATAGCCGCCGGTGACGATGGCGCGCGTGTCGGACCACACCGCGAGCATCAGGTCGCCGCCGCGTGCGATGGCCGGCGCGGATTGGTCGCCTGCCGCGGCGCTAATGGCGGCGTCGCCTGGGACCGTACTCGCAGCCGCCAAGTCTGCAAAAGTCGCGACCACAATGAGCACGAGCGTGCAAGCCAATGCGCTATTCCAATTCAGCATGAGAAGGTCTCCCGAGCGAGGTTCTGTCGTGATGGAGACGCGCCGGTGCGCGGTCGAGGAGACTACGCCGAGGCGCGGAGAGTAAGAGTGGCTGCCAAACGGACACAGGCAAGTCACGCGCCAGTGCTCGTGGCGACGCACCAGTTTCTGCGAATTCCCGTAAAGGGCGCGAGGGGCGCGAGTTAGGATTCGTCGTTCGGCGCCGATGGCGCTCCATCCGCCGGTTGCGGCTGGGGCGTTCATGGGTCAACCGACCCGACGCCTGTGCGAATTGCCCCAGCCGCTCGCGTCTCATCGCACTCACCGCGGCGCGCTAGCCACCGGCCAGGAGCTGCACGAACGGGTTGATGTCCAGGATGTCCGCCGCGCCGTCGGCGTTGACATCGGCCAGCAGAGCGCTGCAGTTCGGGAACTGGGCCGCGTACGCCGCGGCGTCGATGATCGCCAGGACGAAGGCGTTGATATCCAGCACGTTCACGGCCCCGTCGCAGTTGCAGTCGCCGACGGCGAAAGGCGGCGGCGGGAGATTCAGGCTCCAGGCCTCAATGAAGTCGATTTCGTTCGTCGCGCCGCCGGCGTCGATCAACCAGAGCTGCTCGATCGTCTTGATGCCAAGCACATCGTGCAGGTTGTCGAGATCGAGGTAGACGAGATTGGCGACGACCGGGCTGCCGGGCAGGATTTCCAGGCCATCGATGTCGGCCCCTTGCAGGCCGCCGGTGAAACTGAGAAAGACGAACTCGCCTGCGACGACCGGGCTGCCCGGCTCGGTGTCGAGCACTTCGATGACGATGCCGACATCGTCCGTGGCGCCGCTTTCGAGCAGAGCGTCGAAACCGACGTTGGTGTCGAGCAGCGCGATCTCGAACGTGCGCGTCGTCGTGGCGTTGCTCAGGCCGCTGCGCGGGTCGCTGACTCTGCCGCTGGTGGCGGCAAAGTTGATCCGTTCGGCAGGGGTGAAGCTGCCGCCGTAAACCTGCGTGTCGGAGACGTTGACGCGCGTGCCGCGCAGGGCCGTGAAGGTGACGTTGAAGCTTTCTTCATAGGTCGTCGCGCCGGACAAGACCTCGGCGGAGCTGAGCACGGTCTGCACGAGGTCGGGTCGGCCGGCCGGTCCGGGCGGGTTGACGTAGGTGAGCGGGTCGGGAAAGTCGCGGACCATCGGCCGGACCACGAGCGGGTTCGAGATATCCGTCGCCGCATTCAGCAGCGAGGCGCCATGGCCCCAGGTGTCAATCGCCTGGGCCGCGTGCGCGGGCAGCCAGGAGGCCAGGGACGTCGCGACAAACTCGTTGGCCGCCGCGTCCGCGACGATCGGCTGGACGGCGGCGAAGACCGTCGTCTGGAAGGGCTGCCCCGCCGCGTTCAGACCGGTCGTGGGGTTCAGCACGGTGGCGGTGATCTGGACGTTTTGAACCGGGTTGAGCACGGCCGGGTCGCCGCCGCCGGCGTTCGTCGCGGTGACCGTGACGGTCGCGGAGGCGCTCGAATTGTGCGCCGCGCTGGCGGTCGGCGAGATCGCGACGGTGGGCAGCGCGAACGACTGTCCCGCGACGGCGGATGCGGCGTCGCCGCCGGAGAACGTCGCCACGGCGGGATTGGTCGATGCGCCTGCGACGGTGGAGAAGTTGACGTCAAAATCGCCGCCGACGTTGGCGCAAAGCAGCGCGGGGCGGCCGATCGTGTCTTTGAGCACGCTGAAGTTCTGTTCGCTCGATGCGGCGACTCCCAACTCCGGCGCGCTCGTGGTCATCACGGACCGTCCGGGCGTCGGGTAGAACGGGCCGGCGCTGCGGACGTGGCGATAGGCGTTGAGCGCGTCGGAAACCGGATCGTCGTTTCCGGTATTTGCATCCTCGGTCGTCTTGCCCATGTCGACGTACCTTCGTGCGTAGCCGGCGGCGATGCCGGGATTGAGGCCGGCGCTCTCGCGCTCGGGAAGCTGGCAGATCAGCCGACTGAAGGCGCCGCCATCCGGCAACACCATTGCCAGGTCGAAGCTGTTGTTCTGTCCGTACGGCTGCTCGAGCACATCGAAATTGCCGAAGTCATTTGGCGCGAAGCCATCCATGAGGCAACCTGCCTGCAGCACGGTGCCCGCCGGGAGGTTCGGGTTGGCGCTGCCGCCGACCGGGATGTGCTGGTCGTCGTAAAGCTGTACATAGCCGGCGGCATCACGATTCACGAGCAGGTAGGCGCTTGAGCCATTCTGAATGATGCCGCTCTGCGTCTCACTCGGCATGTCGATCAGCGACTCCGCGACGACCGGCGCGAAGTTGGTTGTGCCGCCGAACTGGTTGCCGTTGATCGGCACGAACGTGTAGCCGGGGGTGCTGGTCACGCCGCCGTTGATGAGGGCGACGCGCGTCGCAGCCGTTCCGGCCAGAGCGGTCGGCGGATTGCCGAGGTAATCGACCCAGCCGAGGACGACGACGCCGCCGGCGGGCCGGGCGACGGCGCCCGGCGTCAGCCCGTTGGAGGGGTCGAGGTCAAACGTCGGCAGGTCAAAGCGGTAATTCACCAGGCCGGGGCCGGTGCTGTCCTCGTCGCCTTCGACTTCATAAAACGCCAGCCGCAGAGCGTCCTTGTTCAACCCCGGGCGCAGATTGGCCGCGGGTGGAAGGTAGATTTCGATGTACTCCTGATGCAGATTGGCCGGGTCGCGGCCGACCGGGCCGTCGTTTACGCCGGGCGGGTCGGTGTACACCTCCGTGATGATCGGATGATCGGGGATCGCCGCCAGGACGGCAGGTACGAGAGCGGCCGAAGCACAAAACGCCGCGGCGCGCGCGGTCAGGCGCGAAAGGCTCATGAACGGTTCTCCTCTGAACAACGGGAAACAGGGGCCGCCAGAGCGCTGCGCGGGCGTCGTGGCAGCAAAAGACCAATGCACGTCGTGCGCCCTGCACAGGCCGGTCGCAAAGCGGCGCTCCCCTGAAGAGGCGGCGGCGACGGAGTTGATACAACCTTGGCGGCGTTGCGCTCCCGCTGAATTCGGCCGGCGGACCCGGGGATTAACGAAATCTGAACGGGGTTGTATCAGACGCGCCGCCGCCGGCTCTGTAGGCGGCAGCGGAGCCGCACCTTTGTGCGTTGGTTTCACGCGGCTCGCAGCCCGTCGTCCTTCCGCCCGAGGTCCACACGTGTTTGTAAGCTCGAACGACCTGCGACCCTCGCGAACCCCGAAGCGTGTGCTGGCCTACTGCCACGACAGCGTCGGCATCGGGCATCTGCGCCGCACGCTGGCGATCTGCGAGCGTGTCGGGCGCGTTTTTCCGGAGTGTTCCTTCCTGATCGCCACCGGCACGCCTTACGTGCCGATGTTCAATCTCAAGGCGAAAATCGACACGCTGAAGCTGCCGGCGCTTTCCAAAGAGGGCGACGGCTACTGCTCTAAATTCCTGGGCATGTCGCTGCAGCGCATGATTCAGTTTCGCCAGTCGCTGCTGCTCCAGGCCACCAAGGACCTGGCGCCGGACGTGCTGCTGGTGGATAAGGCGCCGCTGGGCGTCTGTCGCGAGCTGCTGCCGACGCTCAACTGGCTGCACGAGAACCGCCCCGACGTGCCGATCGTCTTCGGCATGCGCGACGTGGAGGACGATCCCGAGTCGACCATCGCGCAGTGGACGCACGACGGCGTGCAGAGCGCGCTCGACGCGTGCTTCCACGAAATCTGGGTCTACGGCATGCAGGGCGTGTTCGACGTCGTTCGCGAATACCGGCTGCCCGGCGGAATCGCCGAAAAGACGCACTACGCCGGCTACGTCCGCCGCGATCCCTGCGACCACGCACCGCGGCCGCGCATCGCCGGCAAGCAGGTGCTGGTCACCGTCGGCGGCGGAACGGATGGCGAGCGGCTGCTTTCGACGTACCTGGAGCAGACTGCCGCCGCCGTGGCGCGGCTGGGCGCGACCTCGACCGTCGTCGGCGGGCCGGACCTGCCGCCGCCGGTTGCCGCGAAGCTGCGGGAAAAGGCCGCGCACATTCCCGCAACGCACTGGCTCGACTTTGAACCGTGCATGGGCTGCCGCATCAAGCAGAGCGATCTGATCGTCTCGATGGGCGGCTACAACACGATGTGCGAGGTCGCATCGGTTCGCAAGCCAATGCTGGTCATCCCGCGCGTCAAGCCGCGGCTGGAGCAGCTCATGCGCGCCCGGCTGTGGGAACGGCTCGGCGCAGCCCGCTGCCTGCCGCCGGACGAACTGACCCCGCAGGTGCTGACGCAGCGCGTTATGCAGATGCTGGCCGCAGAGGACGGACCGATGCGTCACGAACTGGATATGGCCGCGCTCGAGTTCGTCGAGCAGCGGTTCTCGCAATTCTTCGCCGAGGAGCCGAGCCGTGCGACTGCTGTACGTGTGTAACGACTTCGGCATTCCGCCGGACGGGACCAAGGGGCCGTCGATCCACCTTCGGTCGATCACGGCGGCGCTGGCCGCCGCCGGTTGCGAGGTTCGGCTGCTGAGTCCCAAAGCCGGCCCCGGTCCGGGTCATCCGGTCGTTCGGCTGCTGCCGCCGGGCTGTCCGCCCGCGGATGAATCGGCGCGCCTGCTGCGCGACTACATGACGCCGCGCGGGCTCGGCGATGCGCTGGCGCGCGAAATTCGCCCGCTGCTGTACAACGCCTGGGCCCTGGACGAGGCGCGGCGGGCGCTGGCGGATCGCCCGGTGGATGTCGTGCTTGAGCGGCTCTCGCTCTTTTCGCACCTGGGGCTGGACCTGGCCGAGGCGCTGGACGTGCCGCTGGTCGTGGAAGTGAACGCGATCCTGACGGACGAAGCGCGCCGCTACCGCGCGCTGCAACGAATCGAACTGGCCGAGACGATTGAGAGGCGCGTGCTTGAGCGGGCGGCGGCGCTGCTGGTCGTCAGCCGGCAATTGGCCGATCAGCTCGCGCAGCGCGGCGTGGAGCGCGACAAGATCGTAGTGATTCCGAACGGCGCGGACGTTGAGCACTTCGACGCCGCGCCGCCTCCGGATGCGTGTCGGGCGGCGCTCGGGCTGGCCGGGCGGTTCGTGGTCGGTTTCGTCGGCAGCCTGAAGGTGTGGCACGGCGCGGACGTGCTGGTCGAGGCGTTCGCGAAGCTGCATGCCGTCGATTCAGCGGCGCGGCTGCTGATCGTCGGCGCCGGCCCGCAGGAGCCGTCGCTGCGGACGCAGGCGGCCGAGCTGAGCCTGGGCGAATCCGCCGTCTTCACCGGAGCGGTTTCGCACGAGCAGGTGCCGGCGATGGTGCGGGCGATGGACGTGGCCGTCGCGCCGTACGTTTCGATCGAGGGATTCTGCTTCTCGCCGATCAAGCTGTTCGAGTACATGGCCGCCGGGGCGTGCGTCGTTGCGTCGCGGATCGGACAGATTGACGAGGTCGTTGAGCACGCGCGAAACGGGCTGCTGTGCAGTCCCGGGAATGCGACCCATCTCTTCGGTGCGCTGGACCTGTTGCGGACCTCCCCGAACCTGCGGCGACGGCTGGCGGAGTGCGGCCGCGAGACGGTGCGGACGAAATTCACCTGGGCGCACACCGCGCGGCGCGTGCTGGACGTGATCGGGCCGCTCGTCGCCGCGCGGGCGGCGGCGTCGTCCTTTCAGGCGGCGACGTCATGAGCGGCGAAACGCGCGGCCAACCAGCGGCCAGGGGCGGCCGCGTGGGCTACTTCCTGCGGATGTACCCGCGCTTCAGCCAGACGTTTATTGTGAACGAGATGCTCGAGCTGGAGCGGCAAGGGGTTGATCTTCGCATCCTGGCGCAGAAGAAGCCCGACGACGGCATGTTTCACGAGTCGGTGACGCGCGTCCGCGCCAAGGCGGGATACCTGCCCGAAACGCTGACCGGCTGCCTGGCGAAGACGTGGACCTTCTTTCGCGAGCGCTTCGGCAAGGGCGCGCCGGCGTACGGCGCGGCATGGCGAGCGTGCGTGCTGCGGCGGCAAGCCGGGCTGGTGGACTTTCTTCAGGCGGCGCTGCTGGTCCGCTGGGCCCGCAAGCACAAGGTCGGCCACGTGCACGTGCATTTCGGCACCGGCGAAGCGACCGTCGCCATGCTGGCACGGCTGATGGGCGGGCCGAGCTACAGCCTGACGCTGCATGCGTTCGACATCTTTCGCGACAACGTCGATCGGCGGCTGCTGGCGGCGAAGATCAACCACTCGCGGTTCACGGTCACCGTGTGTCATGAGAATCGGCGCTGGATGATTGAGAACCTCCCGGGCGTCGTCGCGGAGCGCATTCGCGTCAACTACAACGGGATTGACCTGGAACGGTTCGCGCCCGCCGGCGACGGGATCCGCCGCGCAAACTCGGCCGACTCGGAGGTCGGCCGCTACGTGGAGAACTCGGCCGACTCGGAGGTCGGCCGCTACGTGGAGAACTCGGCCGACTCGGAGGTCGGCCGCTACGTGGAGAACTCGGCCGACTCGGAGGTCGGCCGCTACGTGGAGAACTCGGCCGTGTTGGGGGCCGGCCCTGACGCCGCGAGCCCTTCGCTGCTGGGCGTCGGGCGATTGATTGAGAAGAAGGGGTTCATCGATCTGGTTCGCGCGGCGGGACTGCTGCGCGATCGCGGAACGCCCGTACAAGTTCGGATCATCGGCGACGGCCCGGAAGAGGCGGCGCTGAAATGCGAGATCGAGCGCCTCGGCCTCGAGCAGCACGTGAAGCTGCTCGGCCCGCTTCAGCAGGACGCCGTCCGGAGCCAGATGCAGCAGGCGACCTGCTTCGTGCTGCCCTGCATCCGGGCCGCCGACGGCAATGTGGACGCGCTGCCGACGGTTCTACTGGAAGCGATGGCCTGCGGCTGCCCGTCGATCAGCACCGCGATCGGGGGCGTGCCGGAGATCATCGAGGACGGCGTGAGCGGGCGCGTGGTCGAGCCGGGACGGCCGGTGCTGCTGGCCGACGCGATTCAGTCGGTCGTGCGCGATGCGGAAATCGCCGAGCGATACTCGCTCGCCGGGCGCCGCCGCGTCGAGCGGATGTTCGACGTGCGCAGGAACGTCGCGACGATGCGCGCGTGGCTGACGGGGTCGGCCGAGCCGGCCGAAGCGTCCGCCGTCGAAACCCAGGCGCCGTCCACGGTGGCCGCCGACGCCGTGCGGGGGGCGTGAGCATGCATTTCACGTTCAAGACCCGCCGCGGGCGTCTGGACCTCTTGGAAACGCGCCTGATCTGGTCGCGTTTCGGCAGTTACGCGATGAAGCACCGCGGCTCGCTGGCGCTGGCGGCGCTGGCCAGCCTGGGCGTGATCGCGACGCAACTCGCGGCGCCCTGGCCGATCAAGGTGATTTTTGACAACATTCTGGCGCGTTCGCAGGCGCCGCGCGGCTGGCTGGCGGAGTGGGTCGGCCGGATCGCCGCCGAACCGATGGGTCTGCTGGCCTGGGTATGCGCGGCGATTCTCGTCATCGCCGTACTGGACGCGCTGATTTCCTACATCCGCGACATCATTCTGGCCCAGGTCGGTCAGGAGGTGGTCGGCAAAATTCGCCAGGCGCTCTTCCGGCACCTGCAGACGCTTTCCCCCGCGGAGCTGGAGAAACGACACACGGGCGAGCTGCTCACCTGCCTGAGCGGCGACATCATCATGCTGCGCCAGCTCCTGGTCGGCGGCATTGTCTCGGCCAATCAGAGCGTGTTGACCGTACTCTCGCTGACGGTCGCCATGCTCCTGCTGAACTGGAAGCTGGCGCTGGTCGGCCTGCTGACGACGCCGCTGTCGATGCTGGCCAGTTACCGCATCTCGCGCAGCATCCGCCAGGCGACCGAGCAACAGCGCGAGAAAGAGGGCGCGACGTTGTCGCTGGCGCAGGACGTGCTCGGCGCGATGCCGATCATTCAGGCCTTTAACCGCCAGCGCACCGAACAGGAACGTTTCAGTCGCCAGAATCGCAGCTCGACCCGCGCCGCCCTGAAAACCACGCGGCTCGAGGCCCGGCTCTACCGCACCGTGACGCTGACATCCGCCGCCGGGCTGTGCCTGATCCTCTTCGTCGGCGTTCGCGACGTGCTGGCCGGCGTGATGACCGCCGGCGATCTGCTGGTGTTTGTTTCGTATCTGCGCAGCGTGAACCGGCCGGTGCGTGACATCGCCAAGCTCAGTAGCCAGGCCGCCAAGGCGACCGCCTGCGGCAAACGCATCGCCGCCCTGATGGAAATCGGGCCGTCGGTGAAGTCGCGACCGGACGCGGCTGCGCTCGAAGCCTGCCGCGGCCAGATCGCGCTGGAGGGCGTCAGCTTCGGCTACGACGGCCGGCGGCCGGCGCTGCGCGACGTGTCGCTGCACGTTGCGGCGGGCGAGCGCGTGGCCATTGTCGGTCCCAGCGGCGCGGGCAAGACCACGCTGCTGAAGCTGCTGCTTCGATTCTACGACCCGCAGGAGGGTGCGCTGCAGCTTGATGGTCTCGACCTTCGCGACCTCACGCTCGATTCACTGCGTCGCCACACGGCGTGGGTCAGCCAGGACACGGTGCTCTTCGGCCTGACGATCGGCGAGAACATCGCCCTCGGCTGCCCCGCCGCCACACCGGAGCAGATCGCCGCCGCCGCAGGGCGCGTTCAAATCGCCGATTTCATCGAGAGTCTCCCCGACGGCTACGACACGCTGCCGGGACAGAACGGCGTCGCGCTTTCCGGCGGCCAGCGTCAGCGGCTGGCGCTGGCCCGGGCGCTTTTGCGCTGCCCGGCCGTGCTGCTGTTGGACGAGCCGACCAGCGGTCTGGACGCCCGGACGCAGGCCGCCGTCGAGGACGCGTGGATGGCGGGCGGCGCCGCGACAACGCTGGTCGTCTGTCATCGACTGCGGCGGATGGAGCGCTTCGATCGCATTGTGGTCATGGAAGACGGCCGGATCGTGGCCGTCGGACCGCACGACGAGCTGTTGCGGAACTGTCCGCAGTACGCTGCGCTTCAGTCGGCTGCGGCGGCGGAGCAGCCCCTCGCCGCGGAGGCGGCGGCATGTTGATCGCGACGACGCCCCGAGCCATGGAAATGCTGCCCGACGACTGGGCGGAGAAGCTCTCGCCTGAGGCCGTGCTCGAAACCTGCCGCGACGCCCTGACGCGCGTCGATCCGGCGCAGCGCCGCGCGTGGCGCGCCTGCCGGCAGATCGAGGCGCTGCACGATCCCGGACGATCGGCGCGCCTGGCGTATTCGCTGCTGGAAGATCCTGCGTTGCCGGAGCATCGCGACTGGCCTGAAGGTCAGATCGTCTACGTCCACGCGCCGCTGCGGCGGCCGATGTCGCGCCGCGGACAGGTCGTGAACCTCCATGGGGTGGAAGTCGAGCTCTACGCGTTCCCGAATGACCGGCGGCTGCGCGGTCTGCGGCGCTTCACCGGCAAAAGCGACGCGCTGAATGCGTGGCGGCAGTGGCTGGCCGAGGCGGGCAGTGACTTCGAGCCGGACGAATCGTCGCTGCAACGCCAGCTCATGAGATATGTTCCGGAACAGAAGTGGATCGTCCGGCTGCGCGTCGACGGCCGGCCGCGCGGCGGCGGCGAGACGAAGTCGAAGCGAATCGCCGTCCGCTGCACCGCGCCGGCGGCGTGCCGAACGCTCCTGCGGCGGCATCAGCAGCTTTCACGAGCCGCGCCGCATCCGGATGGCGTGTGCGCGCCGGCGGCGGTCGGCGCGAATCCGGCCGACGGCGTGCTGGCGATCGAGTGGGCCCGCGGCGACACGCTTCTGGAAACGCTACGGGAGCGGCCCGCCGGCGACGTGCTGCGGAGCGTCGCGACGCTGCTGCGCCGGTTTCACGTCCTGAGCATCGATGATCTGATCGAGCATCGCACGCATCACGTTCAGGTTCGCGTTTCCTCCGCGGCGATCGACCTGGCGGCGGCCTGTCCGGACCGGCGGGCGCGATTTGAAGCGCTGCGGAGCGACGTGAATCACCGGCTCTCCGCGCTGCCACGGACCGACGCGGTGACGCTGCACAACGATTTCCATTGGAATCAGCTACGCATTAAGCGCGAGCGCTTCACGGTGCTGGACTTTGAGCGGCTGGCGCGGGGGGATGCGTGGATCGACGCGGCCAACTTCGCCACGCAGTTATGCATGCTGGGCCATCGGCCGCAGCTCAATGTCCGGGTTGACCAAGGGCGCGCCTGGGCGCTGGAGTTTCTGCATGCGTGGGAACGCGGCGGCGGCGCGGCGCCGGATCGCGAGCGGTTGCGACTTTATAGCTGCCTTTCACTGCTGGAACTGGCCCGCGGCATGATGCGGCACGTCCGCCCAGGTTGGCGAGACCTGGCGGTGCGCTGCCTGGAAGCGGCGGAAGCCGAGCTCGGCGGACGCGGCCTGACGGGGGACGTGGCGTGATTGCTGCCGACGTGCGGAAAGGCGTAGCTGCTCCCGGCCCGCTCATTTGCGAGTTGTTCGAGGAATCGCGGCTGGCGACGCGGCTGCGCGAATGGCTGGGCGACCGGCTCCCCAGCGGCGGCGACGTTCAGAATGTGCACATCGAGCGTTGCTGGCCAGCCCGCGACGGCGCCTTTCGTTTTCAGTGGTCGCTACCGCTCGGTTCAGGGCGCCGCGCGCGATTCTATGGGTCGCCTCGAAACGAAGCGAAGCACCGGCGTCTCGCCGGTGCGCACTCGGTGATGTCGCGGACGCACCGGCGGGACGCCGGTGCTCCCCCACCCGGTACCCTCGGATGCATCGATCGTGGATTGGCCGTTCGCGGGCGGCCTTACGATCTGCTGATTCACTCACCCGATTGCGACGCGAGACTGCCGCAGCTCGCGGCCTGCCTCGATCCCGCCGCAGCCGGGCCGCTGGTCCGGGCGGTGGTCTCGGGCCCGGATGGGCGCCGCGCGCCGCGCCTGGGCCGAATGCAGACCCGGTTGCTGGCCTTCAAACCCGGTCGCCGGGCGGCCATCCTCTATTCGTGGCGCACGGCGCGAGGCACGGTTCGCGTCATCGGCAAGACGCACTCGGGCGAGGCCGCCGCTGCGCTGACGGAGCGGCACGCGCGCGTCGGCGGCGAGCTGGAGCGGCTCAGCCGCGGCCGAATCCGCATTCCGCGAGTCATCGGCGAGATTTCTGCGCCGAAGCTGCTCCTCTTCGAGTACGTCGGCGGGCGCGAAATGGGCGATGTTCGCCTGCCCACCTCAGAGGAACTCGACCTGATCGCCGAAACGCTGGCGACGCTGCACCGGCTGGATCCGCACGGCCTGCCGGCGTTTGGCGCCGTGGACGAAGTCCGCGTCGTCCAGCGCTGGCGCGACGCGTTGAAGCTCGCACGGCCCGACATGCACGCCGCCGCGGCGCCGCTGGTCGGAGTCGTTGCCGAGCTGGCCCCCGCCGCCCCCGGCGTCGCCTGCACCGTCCATCGCGATTTCTACGGCAAGCAGCTCCTGTGTGACGCCGCGGGCGTCACGCTGCTCGACCTGGACACGCTCGCCGGCGGCCGGCCGGAGCAGGACCTGGGCAACATCCTGGCCCACCTGCACCTGAACGCCGTCCAGACCGACGCGCCGGCGCGAGACGCGGCGGCGGCGTTCGCCCGGCTGCGGACGGCTTATTCGCGCCGGCGGGGTCCGGTTGATGAGGCCGCCCTGAGATTTTTCGCCGTGGCGGCATTAACGCGGCTCGGGGCCGTTCACGCTCTGCGAACGCTCACCCGCCGCTGCAGCCCGGTGCTGTGGGACGTTGCCCGCAGGCTGGCCGAATCGCCCGCGCCGGGCGGCATGGCGCCGGCGCGCGTATCAAACGGCCGCCGCCGCGCCTCGGTATGAATGGCTAAGAAACGACCTCGAATGTCCGACGCGACGGTCGTCGGGTGCCACTGGCGGCTCGTCCGCCAGTGCTGGACGGGCAGCAAGCTGCCCGTGGCACCCATGATCGTCTCCAGCAGCCCCAGGAATATGACCATGCGCCACCGCGTCGAACGCCACGCTTTTACGCTGATCGAGCTGCTCGTGGTCGTCGCGATCATCTCATTGCTGATCGCGATTGCGGTGCCGTCGTTCACGCAGGCCCGCCGGCAGGTTCGCAGCACGCGCTGCCTGAACAACCTGCGCTGCGTCTTCGTCGCCAGCAACATGTACGCCGACCAGAACGGCTCGCTTCCGCCGCTCAACAACGACCCGAACGAGGGCGCCTGGCAGTACAACTACATCCTGTTCGACGGGCGCGACTTCAATCAGAATTTCGGACCGCTGTTCGTCGGCTCGAAAGTCATCGACCACGTGCAGCAGCTCTTTTGCCCGCTCCAGGAAAACCCGTTTCACCAGCTCGGCACGCCGCAGAACCCCTGGCCCACCGTCCCCAACATGGATACGCGCGCCGGGTACGGGCGCCGGCCGCACCTGACGGGCAAGAGCTTCTCCAGCATGCGCAAGGTCGTGGCCTACGCCGCGGATCTGCTGCACCAGCCGGACGTCGTCCGCAGCGCCCACCGCACGTTCGTCAACGTGGTCTTCACGGACGGCCACGCGCAGCGCGGCCGCGAACCGAAGCTGCTGGACAACGCGCTGGCGTCACCGTTCAGCGCGCTGGACAACCCGGTCGTGCAGGAGCTGTGGGAGGCGCTCGATCGAGCGACCGGTCGATGACTTCATTCGCATTGAAAAAAAAGCGATCCGCTGCAACCCGGTGTTCTCGGGCTCCGCTGCTGGTCGGCGTCGCGGGCGTCGGACTTCTGCTGGGCGCAACCCTTCTCCTCCGCCCCGCCCCGGCCAAGCCGGCGCCCGCCCCGGCCGAGCAGCGCAAGTGGGTCGAGGTCGAGCGCGTGCTCGACGGCGACACCCTCAAGGTTGATCCCGGCGACAAGCTCGTCTACGCCGGCATCCGCGCCCCCGTGGAGGGCGAGCCCTTCTTCGAGCAGGCTCGCCGGCGCAACGCCGAACTGGTCGAAGGCAAGAAGCTGCGGCTCCGCTTTGACGGGGCCGAACGCGATAAGAAGCAGCGGTTGTGCGCGTACGCCTTTCTCGACGACCGGCTCGTCAACGCCGTGCTTGTTTCCGAGGGGCTGGCGTACGTGCGGAGGCCGCAGGGCGAGGAGAGGTACATCGATGTGCTGTTGAAGGCCCAGTCCGACGCGCGCCGCAGCCGTCGCGGCGTCTGGTCCGTCGCCCCGCCGCCTGCCGAACCTGAATACGCCGCGGACCCGAAGTATGGCAATTTTCATCGCCCGTCGTGCGGCGAGGTCGCAAAGATGAAGCCCGAACGGCTGCAACGTCCAGCGTCGCGCGATGACGCGTTGAGCCGGGGCTTTGCTCCTTGCCCGACCTGCCGGCCATAACAGCAGTCTCCCCCGCCTTTTTGGCGCCGCCCGTTGACGCTCGTCACCCCGCCGCTTGGCGCGGCGGGTTCGGAAATACCAAACGGACGGCGGCGTCTGCCAGATAGTTCGGCCACGCCAGTTCCACGCGCCTCGACTTCTCCGACCGCACACCGCCGGTTAGGCTGAACACTCGGGTACCCAACGGGACGCCTTGTGTCAGCCACTGATCGAAGCCTCATTC
Source organism: Phycisphaerae bacterium RAS1 (assembly GCA_007859745.1). Classification (NCBI taxonomy): domain Bacteria; kingdom Pseudomonadati; phylum Planctomycetota; class Phycisphaerae; species Phycisphaerae bacterium RAS1. The sequence continues at coordinate 262,294 of SMLU01000004.1, forward strand.
AGGATTGTCTGCGCGGCGATGCCGCGGCGTGGGATCGGTTCGTTGCGCGCTACTCCCGGCTGGTGTACTCGATTCCGCGGAAACTGGGGCTGACCGAGGCGGACTGCGACGATGTTTTTCAGACGGTATTCGGGGTGGTCGTGCGACGGCTGGAGAGCCTGCGTGATGAGTCGCGCACGGCCGCGTGGTTGGTGCGGACGACCTACCGCGAATCCTGGCGCGTCGCCAAGCGCCGCCGTGGCGGGCCGGCTGAGCTGCCGGGCGAGTACGCGGACCCGCAGGAGCCGAACGAGGAGGAGGTGCTGCGTCTGGAGCGGCAGCACCTGATCCGGGCGGGGCTGGCGGAGTTGGAGCCACGCTGTCGCGAGCTGCTGGAGTTGCTGTTTTTCGAGGCCGAGACGCCGGATTATGCCGAAATTTCGCGGCGAACCGGCATCGCGGTGGGGGGAATCGGGCCAACGCGGGCGCGATGCTTCAAGAAGCTGGAGACCATTCTGGGCCGGCATGGGTTCCGATAACCGCGACCGGTTGCGTACAAGCTATCCCAGAACTCTCCCCGAGCCGCAACCGTGAGGGAGCGGAGGCCTAAGAACCGCTGGCTTACGCGCGCGGCTCGGATCGAATCGGCCGTTACGGGATAGCTGCTGGTATTTTCCGGCCGCGGGCCGTCTCTGTTCGGGCAGAGACCTCTGGCAAAGAGTGGACCATGACAGACTCCATGCTGATTGCCTACTTACTGGGTGAACTGACCGAAGCAGAAGCGGCTGAGGCCCGGCGGGCGATCGCCGCCGACCCCGAGCTGACCGCGACGGTGGCTCGCTGGGGCGCGATCCTGGATGCGGGCCGCAGTGATCGGTCGGTCGCGCCACCGCCGGCGACCATGGCCGCCGCGCGCGAGCTCTTTGCGCGACGTTCAGCCCGGGCCACGGCGTCGACCGCGGCCGGCTGGCTGGAACGGCTGCGGCGCGTCATCGCTGACTGCACGTTTGACAGTCGGGCGCAGCTTGCCACGGTCGGGCTGCGCGGGGCGGCCGATCAGTACCAACTGGCGTACGAAAGCGAGCTGGCCGATGTCGACCTTGAGGTGCAGCGCTGCGGCGAGCAGTCGGCGCGGCGCGTGATGGGCCAGGTCACGCTGCGAACGGGCGCGGCGCCGGCGGCGGTGCTTCTCACCGAGCATGGCGACCCGACGGTTGTGACTGAGACGACGGCGGACGAGCATGGCGCGTTCAGCCTGGACATCGCCGCGGGCTGTTTCGACCTGCTGGTCGCGGTTGGCGATGAGTGCGTGGTCCTGCCTTCCATTGAAATCCAATGAACCTGAATCCGGACGAATCCGCGGCCTTGCTGGCGGAGCTGACGGCGGCGCGGCCCGAGGAGCGCGCCGCGCGGCTGAGCGCGGTGCGCGACGCAGCGCCGCTCATCATCGGCCTGATTCAGGAAGTGGAGCGACTGGCGTTCACCGACGTGAGCAAGGCGCTGGCCGCGTCGGAACTCGTCTTGCGACTGGCGGAAGTGCTGGGCGGCTCGGGTGAGTTTTGCCGCGCGCTGCGGGCGCGGGCGCAGACGCTGGCCTACGCCGGCCGGCCGGACGAAGCGCTTCAGGTTTTCCGCACGGCGGTGACGGCCGCCGAGCGCGCCGGACTGCCGCGCGACGCGGCTCAGGCCCGAATGTCATCGATGCACGCGCTGTGCCTGGCGGGCAGTTACGACGAGGCGATCTCCGCCGGCCGCGCGGCGTACGACGTTTTTGAGAAGGAAGGCGAACGCCTGCTGGCCGCGCGGGTCGATTCGAATCTGGGCGGCGTGTTTCTGGCGCGGGAGGATTGTGCGGCGGCACTGAGCCATTTCGAGCGCGCCCGCGCCGCACTGGCGACGGACCCGGTCGCGGCGGCGCAGATCGACAGCAATCGCGGTCGGGCGCTTCTGGGAATGGACCGCTTCGCGGATGCGGAGAAGGCGCTCGCGGAAGCGCTGCCGGTGTTTGAGCAGGCGCAAATGGCCTGGGCAGCGGCGATCGTCGAGGGAAACCTGGCGGACGTCGCGACCCGGCAGGGACGGTTGAGCCAGGCGCTGCTGCACTTTGAGCGCACCCGCCGCCATCTGGAGCAGGACGCCGCTCCGGGCGAATTGGCGCGCGTGATGGCGGAGCAGGCCGAGGCGCTCCTGTCGCTGGGGATGTTCGCTGATGCCGCCGCCCAGCTTGGTCAGGTTCTGCCGCAACTCATCAGCCAGCGATTGGCGCTGGAGGCGGCCAAGGCGCGGGCGGCGCTGGGGCGGGCGCTGCTGGAATTGGGCCGCGAAGCCGAAGCGGAGTCGACGCTAAGCGCGGCGGCGGGCGGTCTGGAAGCGCTCGGCCAGTCGATCGAGCGCGCCCGGGTGGACGCGGTGCGGGCGGAGCTGCTGCGCCGCGCCGGCCGGGCTCGTGAGGCCGAGGCGCTGCTCCGCGGCGCCTTGCACACGTTCGAAGGCCGGCCCGTGGATGCCGCGATGGCCCATTACCATTTGGCGCGCATCGCGCTCGAGGAAGGCTGGCTGGATGCGGCCCAGCGCGAAGTTGCGGCGGCGCTGGGTCACGCCGAGCCGCTCGATCTCGCCCCGCTGCTGGCGGACCTGTTTCACCTGCGCGGACTCATCGCGGGGCGAAGCGACCAGGCCGAAACGGCGCTGCGGGATTTGCGGCGTGCGGTCGAGCGCGTCGAGCGCATTCGCGGCTCGCTGCAGGCGGAGCGTTTCCGCGCCGCGTTCCATGGCAATCGGCTCGCGGTCTACGAGGATCTGGTCGCCGCGCTGCTGCGCGCGCCGACCGCCGGCAACGTCGCCGAGGCGTTCGCGGTCGCCGAGAAAGCCAAGAGCCGGCTGCTGTTGGACCGGATGCAGGGAATTCTCGATGACGTTGCGGTGGATGACGCGGCCGACGGGCCGATTCTGTCCCAGTTGCATCAGCGCCGCGCGCAGGCCAGCGCGCTCTACAGCCGCCTGGCGGAAGGCGACGCGCGCTCCGAGGCGGTCGAGCGCCGGCGGCGGCGCGTGGTCGCGCTCGAAGACGAAATCGCGCGGCTCGAGAGTCGCGTCTCCACGACGCGCCGCGGAGCGATGCTGTTTGCACCGCCGACCGACCTGTCGACCGTGCAGTCGCGTTTGCGGCCGGACACGGTTGTGCTGGAGTACTTCGCTCTCGGCGGACAAGTGCTGGCGTTTGTCGCGCGCGCGGACGAGGCCAGCGCGGTCACGTTGCCGACGGACATGGGCCAGGTGCACGAGCAGGTGGAGCGTTTGCACTTTCAACTTCGTCGCAGCCTGCGGCCCGGCGCCGACGGCGGTGGGCGCGGGCGGCGCCTGCTCGATGACGTGCAGCGCGAGCTGAAAGCGCTGTATCAATCGGTGCTCGCGCCGCTGATGCCGCTGCTGGAGGGCGCGACGAAGCTGATCGTCGTTCCGCACGGGCCGCTGCACGCCGTCCCATTCGCTGCGCTCTACGACGGCGCATACCTGGTCGATCGATTCGAGGTCACGTACGCGCCTTCGGCCAGCGTGTCCGTGGCGAGCGCGGTCGCAGACCGGCCGGACGCCGGTTTGCGAACCGACGCTTCGTCCAGCTCGGCGGCATTACGCAGCGTGGTGGTCGGCTTTGCCGACGCGGCCGCGCCGCTGATTGAAAACGAGGCCCGCCAGGTAGCGGCGTCGCTGGGAGGCGCCGAGTTGCTGGTCGGCGCCGACGCGACACTGGCGCGTGTCACGCGCCACATGCGCGACGCCGGGCTGATTCACCTGGGGGCCCACGGTCACGCCGCCGCCGATAACCCGATGGCCGCCGGCGTTCGGCTCGCCGACGGCTGGCTGCGGCTGCGCGACGTTTATTCGCTGCGGCTGGCAGGCCCGCTGGTGACGCTCAGCGGCTGCGAGACAGGAAAATCGGTCGTTGGCGCGGGGGACGAGCTGCTGGGTCTGATTCACGGCTTTCTGGCCGCCGGCGCAGCCGGGCTGATGGTCAGCCTGTGGTCGGTGGATGATTCCTCGACCGCCGAATTAATGTCGGATTTCTACGGACTGTGGCGGTATGATGGACATGGGGCGGCAGCTGCAACGGCTTTGCGACAGGCGCAGCGGCGGCTGAGGGCGACCCGGCCGCATCCCGCGCACTGGGCGCCTTTTGTTTACGTAGGTGGCTTATGAGTTCGCGCTTATCCGCGCTCGGCGCGCTTCCTGCGCTGTTCGCGCTGCTGCTCTCGCGACAGGTTCACGCGGCCGATATCGATCCGCTCATTCCGGATCAGGCCATCGTCCGCCTGATTCCCGGGGCCGACATCAACGCGGTCAACACGCGGCACGGCACGGCCACGCTGCGAGCGATCGCGAACCGGCCGATCTATCTGCTGGACATGCCGGACGGCGTTGATCCGGAGATTTTTCGCGACCAGCTTCGCGACGATCCGGACGTGAATTACGTCGATTTCAACTACGCCAGCGAGGCGCCCGAAGCCCGCGGCCGGACTTTCTTCTTCAATGTCATGCCCGTGCCCGACCAGTACCAGACGCAGGCCGTGTGGTCCGCCATCGGGCTGCCGCAGGCGCATCAACATTCCAACGGCGGCGGCGTGCTCCTGGCGATGGTGGACGGCGGCCTCGAAATCGCCCACCCGGCGCTGGCCGGTCACATCGCCCCCGGCGGACAGAACCTGATCGACGGCTCCGCCAACCTGGAGGACGTTGGAGACGGACAGGACAACGACAGCGACGGCCTGGTCGACGAAGCTGTCGGCCACGGCACGCACATCGCCGGCATCCTCGCACACGTCGCGCCGCAGGCAGCGATCCTGCCGCTCGTCGTGCTCGACAGCGACGGTCTGACCGACAATTTCCTGCTGGCGGCGGGCGTCTTCGCCGCGCTGGATGCCGGCGCCGTCGTGGTCAACGTCAGCATCGGCACCACGTATGACTCGAAGGTGCTGGAAGACGCGCTGGATGAAGCCGAACTGGCCGGTGTCGTCGTTGTAGCCGCGGCCGGCAATCTGAATCGCTCCGCTCCGCCCGAGTATCCCGCCGTGCTGGCCGCGGCGCTGGGCGTCGTGAGCGTGGACGGCGCGGACGTAAAGAGCAGCTTCAGCAACTTCGGAGCGCTGATGGACCTGGCCGCGCCCGGCGAGGCCGTATACAGCACCATCCCCGGCGGTCAGTACGCCGCCTGGAGCGGGACCAGCATGGCTACGCCCCTGGTTTCGGGGGCGGCGGCTCTGCTCCTGGCGCGGCACGCGGACTGGCCGGCTTCGATCCGCGCCGTGCGGGTGACTACCTATCTGCAAAACACGGCGGTCGCGATCGACGCCGGCAATCCGGGCTTCGCGGGGCAGCTCGGCGCCGGCCGGCTCGATGTGGACGCGGCGGTGCGCGATATCCTGGGCGACCTGAATTGCGACGCGCGCGTGAACGTCCTCGATATCAACGCGTTCGTGCTGGCCATTGAGGACGCGGCCGCATACGCCGCGGCGCATCCTTTTTGCGACCGCGGCCTGGCGGACCTGAATGGCGACGGCATGGTAAACGTCCTTGACATCGGGCCGTTCGTTGATTCCCTTCTCGCGCCATGAACGGCGCACCCGGCAACGGCGGCAACGGTGATTCCGGACCCCAGCTCACGCTTCGCGCCATCCTGACCGGCGGCGCGCTGGGCGTGTTCATGTCGATTTCCAACCTCTACCTGTCGGTGAAGATCGGCTGGTCCTTCGGCGTCGCCATCACCGCGTGCGTGCTGTCGGTCGTGTTCTGGAACGCGCTGCGGGCGGCGTCCCTGGGCCGGCTGCCGGCCATGTCCATCCTCGAAAACAACTGCATGCAGTCGACCGCCTCCGCCGCCGGCTATTCGACCGGCGGCATGCTGGGCATGGCGTTCGGCGCGCTGCTGCTCACGACCGGCTCGCACGCACCGTGGTATTTCGTCATGCCGATCATCTTCCTGACCGCCGCGCTCGGCGTGTTTGCCGCGATTCCGATGAAGCGGCAGATGATCGACATCGAGCAGCTTCCCTTCCCCAGCGGCATCGCCGCCGCCCAGACGCTGCGGAGCCTCTACAGCCGCAGCCGGGATGCGCTGCAGCAGGCGTATGCGCTGTTGCTGTCGCTGGGCGGCGGCGCGGCGGTCGGCGTGCTGCGGATTCAGGAGGGGCTGCTTCCCTGGCTGGATCGCGTGATCGCGTCGATACGTCTGCCGGAGCTGATCGCCATTCCGGCGCGTTTTTCGCCGATTCCGGATCATCCGCTGGCGGGCTTCGGATTCCAGCCCAGCGCCCTGCTGGTCGGAGCCGGGATGCTGATGGGGCTGCGCGTGTGCCTGTCGATGATCGGCGGGGCCGTCCTGCTCTATTGCGTCGTGACGCCGATTCTGTACCAGATTGACGCATCTCACGTCGGGGATCCGGGCTACGTTCCGTCGCGGATCATGAGTCCGGACGGGACTATTCTGCCGCCGCGCTGGGCGCTCTGGACCGGGACGGCGGCGATGGTCTTCGCCAGCCTGACGTCGCTGGCTCTGGCGTGGCCCGCGGTGGCGCGCTCCTTCCGATTCAGCGCCGCGGCCCGCACGGGCGGCGCAGCGGCCGCGCGCGACGTGCCGTTCGCGTGGTTCGTGGCGGGGATGATCCCAATCAGCATCGGGATGGTCGCGCTGCTGCACCTGGCGTTCAACGTCTCGATTCTGCTGGGCGTCGTCAGCGTCGCGATGACGTTCGTGGTCGCGTTGGTATGCTGTCGCGTCACGGGCGAGACCGATACGACGCCGATGGGCCCGGCCGGCAAGTTGACCCAGTTGCTCTTCGCCGTTTTGGCCCAGGGCAACACGACGGTGAACCTGATGTCCGCCGGTGTGACGGCCGGCGCCGGCGCGAGCGCCGCCGATCTGCTGACCGATCTGAAGTGCGGGCACGTGCTGGGCGCCTGTCCGCGCCGGCAATTCCTGGCGCAGCTTGCCGGCGTCGTGTTCGGCACGCTCGCGGTCGTGCCGGCGTGGTACATGATGTTTCCCGATGCGCAGCGGCTGGAGCAACTCAATCCGCCGGCGACGATGATGTGGGTGGCGGTGGCCCAGGCTCTGACAGCGGGGCTGGATTCCATTCCGCCCTCAGCGCGCAGCGCGGCGGTGATCGGCGCACTCGTCGGCGTCGCACTTCCCTTGCTGGAGGCCCGCTTCCCGCGCGCGGCGCGCTTCGTGCCGTCGGCCACCGGGCTGGGATTCTCCTGGGTGATGACATTTGACAGTCCGCTGGCCTTCGCGGCCGGCGCGGCGCTGGCCGCCCTCTGGGCTCGTCTCTCGCGCCGCTCCGCCGACCGCTTCGCCGTGCCGGTCGCCTCCGGGTTGGTCGCCGGCGAGTCCCTGGCGGTGGCGCTGATGGCGATCCTGGCGGCTTTTCCAAGCGCGATTTCGCAGTTACTGGCTGCCCTCGGCGTCGGCGCGTAACACGACCGTGGCGTCGCCCCTTCCGTGGCCGACGACGTATGACAACTCGGCACATCTTGGGGAACACCGTCGGCTAACGATGGCCGACGCACCTGACGACTTCTCAACGGACTGCAACAGGCGCCGCCGGGGACCGCGCACCGCGATGATCCGACACGCCACCTGCGGCTCGCTTTTCCAGAACAAACTGAATCCCCGAGGCGCCCAGGCGAGCGCTGGCGCCTTCCAGCGTGGACACTCGCTCAGTCGGCGAGAACAGGGCGCAGTTGACGTGCTGAAGAACGTCGTCGGCCAGACCCGGGACCCGGGCGATGAGGGTCGCAAGCTCAGCCGGGGGCGTATTGCCGTCGGTGAGCGCGGCGCGCAGACGATCAATCGACGCGGGCTCCGTGTCGCCGTGCGCGAACTCGGCCGGCTCGGGATCGTTGAGCGCGTCATTCGGCGGACTGCGCATCTTGTCGCATAGCGCGCAGATGCGCGCAAACGCGCGGATGGCGTCGTCCGCAAGGGCCAGAAGCGCTTGCCCGGGAACGGGGTGCACCTGCGTACCAATGAGTTCGCGAAACGCGGCGTCCACCAGCACGCGCCGCTCCGCGATCTTGCCTTGTGCCGCGTTCCAGAGGCACTCGTAGACCGCCGGCGCATGGATGATCGCGGCTTCCAGCGGACCTTCGGTCGTCAGGCCGAGCGGCCCGCCGCCGTCCGGGCGCTCGCGCGAGCACCAGATCGCCTCGTGAATCCGCGGCCGGTGCGGGTAGAGCTTGGCGAGCAGGCGGCCGGCCAGCTCCAGGCGCATGCTGCCCGCCAGAAACTCGCCCGGCTCCATGCTGTCGTCCGGACGATCGCGAATCCAGCCGACCAGAGGCAGGGCGCGCACCGCGAGTTCCAGGTCATCCAGCGTGGGTTTGGCCAGCCGCAGCTCCGCGGCAATGGCGAGCGCGAGGCCGCCCAAGGCTTGTCCCTTCAGGTGCTGGTGCGGCGCGAGCGCTTCCCCAATTGAGCACACAATCGCCAGTATCTCGGAGTCGCGTTGCTCGTCCACGTCTGGCATGGCATCGTCCCGGGGCGTTTCAGCAACAAACGTCGTTCAAGCTCCGGCTCCCTGACGGTCTCGGCTCGGAAGGAGCTCTGGGATCGCTTCCGGTCTACATACCGGCATTCCACCCGCATCCGGTTTTGAATCTCTGATCTCGGCACGCAGCGCGCCGGCGATCGCCGAGAAATCGGGCGGCTTGATGAAGACCGCGCTCGCACCGAGGCCGAGCAGCTCGCGCTCCAGCGAGAAGTCGCGCCGCCCGCCCACGGTCTTGCCGGTCAGGACGAAGAGCGGCGTCTGATGGGTCAACGGGTGCGCCTTCAAGCGCGAGATGATGTAGTCGCCATATCCGTCCGGCATGGTGTAGTCGGTGATGATGGCGTCAGGTCGCTCCTTCAGCGCCATCCAGAACCCCTGCATTCCCGTCTGGGCGCGGATCACGCGGATGTCCTGCGCGCCGAGCCGGGTTTGGAAAGCTCGGCCGATATCGGGATCGTCGTCGATGACCAGAACACAGGGGCCGGCGCCGACGGGTCGTTCGACCGGCGCACGGTTCGTCGGCGCGGCGAGCGGGGGCCCGCCGGCCGCGGCGTCGGGTTGGATTTGCAGCAGCTCGCAGATGAGTGGTTTCAGGCGTTCCCAGGTATCGAGGCCTTTCCACACATAGTGCGCGCCGAGCCGCTCGCAGCGGTCAATAGTCTCGTCGTCCGTCCGGCCGGTAAGGATGATGACGGGGAGCGGGGCGAAACGCTGGTCACGGGCCAGCTCCTCGCACATCGAAAGTCCGCCGGCGCCGGGCATGGTGACATCGAGAATGACCAGGTCGGGGGTCTCCTGGAGCAGAACCTGATAAGCGTGAAGTCCGTCCGGGGAGATGCGCGTGTCGGCGCCCAGATGCCGGCAGCGCAAGGCGAGCGCCGCCGTCAAGCTGTGGTCATCGTCCGCGATGAGAATCAGTTTGCGTGACATTCGGCTCCCTTTCGATCGCAGCGTGGCGCCGCGCGCCAGAGTCGGATGCGAAGAGCTGTCGGCGCGCTCAATGAGCCGGTTGACGCCGTTTCAGCTCGGACACCTGGCGTATTTCCGCGAGTTCGTCATGTGCGAAGATCCGGTCGAGAATCCCGAGCAGCACGTCGAAGTCATACGGCTTGGCCAGGAAGAATCGCCCTCCGGAATCGCGGTAGCGCTCCTCGAATTCGCTGTCGGCCCGTCCGGTGATGAAGATGATCGGGATCTCGGACGTGTCCGGCTCGCGGCTGAGGACCGAGGCGACGTCCAGTCCGTCGACGTCGTCCCACAGGCCCACGTCCAGCGTGATGGCGTCGATTCCGCCGGCGCGGGCGAAGCGAAAGGCGTCGGTTCCGCTGGTGGCGGTTTGCACCTGGAATCCGACTTCGCGGAGCCGCTTGGCCAGCGCAAGAACGACGCCCAGATCGTCGTCAACAACCAGCACTTTCTTTTGGTCCCGACGGGTCATGGTCAGTCTCCTGAACGGGTTTCGCAGAGTCGCGCGGCGGCCGCGGTGCTGCATTCGCCCTCAGACGGCAGTACCGCCCGTATCGCGTCGATCAGCCGCGGCGCGTCGAAGGGCTTCTCAAGGAAGTAGCGCGCCCCGAGATTCAGCGCCTCGACTCTGCCTTTTTCAACCACGCTGGCGGAGAGCACGACGACCGGAATGTCGATCGTCTCCGGGTGCTCGCGCAACTTCCGCAGGACGGTCAACCCGTCCACCACCGGCATGCGCATGTCCAATACGATCGCATCCGGCGCCGCTTCGAGCGCGGCGCTCAGCCCCTCCTCGCCGTCATACGTTACCGTGACGTCAAAGCCCTCGGCCCGCAGCCGAATGGCTACGCCGCGGGCGATGTCGCGGTCGTCGTCCACGAGCAGGATTCGCTTTTTCTCAGGCAAGAGTTCTCTCCTGCATCCGGCCCCGACCGATCCGTAGACATTGCTGGACCTGGCGCAGCAGCTCTGCAAAATCAAACGGCTTCGTCACGAACGCGCTCGCCCCGAGGCTGAGAGCCTCACATTGATCTTCCGTACTCGCCCCGCCGGTGAGATAGATCACCGGCGGCGGCGAGGCCAGGCGCTCATTCAACAACCGATGGAACTCGAATCCGCGCTCATCGATCAGGTGAAGGTCCGTGATGATCAGATCCGGACATTCCGCCTGCGCCACCCGCAGCGCTTCGTTCGCGGCGCGCGCCAGAACCACTGCACAGCCGGCGGATTCGAGCCGCAATTGCAGAACGTGGGTCAACTGGGCGTCGTCGTCGACAATCAGGATCAGAGGCCGTGGCGTCACCGAAGTCTCCCACTAGATGCCCGCGCCGGCGTCGCCGCGCCGTTCGCACTCGAAGCGCTTGATCAACTCGCGGCTCTGTTGAAATCCACGCCAGGTCCCCTTGATCTCGATGCGCAGCAATGGCAGCGGCCCGGAGGGACGATTGCGATTCGTATCCGCGCGCGCCCGCTCGATCCGCGCGATCATGCACCCGAGCTCCGACTCTCCGGCGGCCGCAACGATGAGCCACGAGTCGGGCGCGGTGCGGAACAGCAGGTCGCTGCGGCGCAACTGGTGTTGCAGGAAGCCATCCAGCGCGTCGAGCACGCGCGCATCGACTGCCGCGCCGGCCTGCGCCGACAGCAACGACGCCGCCGGCGTGCTGAGGCGCCGCAGACAGATCGGCAGGACGGTGGCCGGATCGGCGACCGGAACCGTGAAGGCGAACGTGCTGCCCTCGCCCAGCCGGCTCTCGACCGTGATATCGCCGAAATTCAGGTGGACAAGCTCCTTGGCGATGCTCAGGCCCAGCCCGAAACCCTTGGTGCTGCTGCGCAGATTGCCTTCCAACTGCTTGAACCGCTCGAAGATCGCCTCCACATTCTCGGGGGCGATGCCGCGGCCGTTGTCGGTGACGCGGACGCGCACAAACGGGCCGTCGTCCGGGCGCGCCGCCTCGATCGACACGTTTCCGCCTTCCTCGCAGAACTTGATCGCGTTCACGGTCAGATTGATAAGGACCCGCGCGATCTTCTCCGGATCGCAGTACACGTCCGGCAGGGTCGGCGCCTCGCCGATGGTCAGGTTCACCTTGGCCGCCGCGGCCTTTCGTTCGAGCGTCGTGCGCACGTTCTGAATGACGTCCTGCATCTGGCAATTGCGCCGCGCGACGCCGAGAACGCCGGCCTCGAGCTTGCTGATGTCGAGCATGTCGTCCACCATCGTGCTCAGGTCGTCAACCCGATTGAGGACGATATCGAGATACTCGCCCTGCTCGGTGCTTACGCTTCCGGCCAGCCCGTCGCGCAAGATCGAACTGAACTCCTTGATGACGGTGAGCGGCGTGCGGAATTCGTGCGACACGTTGTCCACGAACTGGTGCGCCGTCTTGTACAGCTCGGTCAACCGGCGATTCTTCCCCTCCAAGGACCGCTTCGCCGACTGAAGCTCGGCCACCAGTTGCCGGTTGCGGGCTTCGGTGCTGCGCCGCGAATACTGGCTGGCGGCGTTGCGAATGGCGCGGCGGAGCACGTCCGGACCGACGTCGCCCTTGGCAATGTAGTCGTCGGCGCCCGCCCGCATGAGGTCCGCCACAATGTACTCGTCCGCGTTGCCGGTGACCGCGATGACCGGGCCGAGGACCCCGGCCGCCCGCAGCTCGCCGAGCGTATCCACGCCGCTCGTTTCGCCCAGGCGGTAGTCGAGAAACACCAGCGCTTCCTGACGGCTTTTGAGCGCCGTCAGCGCGGTTTTTGCATTGTCGCAGTGAATGTAGTCGAATGAGAGATTGCGGAGCTCCTCGAGTTGACGCCTGAGCAGCTCGGCGTCCCCCGCGTCATCGTCAACCACGACGACCGTGATCCGCTCGTGCGGACCCTGCGCCCGCGCGGTCGCTTTCGTGGCGCGTTCGCCCCAGACCAGGTTGCGGCCGAGCGCCTTGGCGACGTACAGCGACTCGTCGGCGCGCGTCACGACATCCTCCCACTGGTCCGCCGGAGAACTCGCGACGCCGATGCTCACCGTCACCGGCGAAGCGTCCGGGCTGTCCGAGCGTGCAATGCCAAGATCCCAGACGGCCTTGCGAATGCGTTCGCCCATGGCCAGCGCCCCGTCGCTGTCCGTCTCCGGAAGAAGAACGACGAACTCTTCGCCGCCGTGGCGGCCGACCGCGTCCATTGAGCGGCACACTTCGAGGAAACACTTCGCCAGCCGGTTCAGGCACTCGTCGCCCGCGGCGTGTCCTCGAATGTCGTTCAGCGACTTGAAATAGTCCACGTCGATGAGAAGAACGCTGTAGGTACGGCTGTAGCGCGACGAGCGCTCGTGCTCCTGCGTGATGATCTCGGTCCAGGCGGCGCGGCTCAAGAGCCCGGTCAAGGCGTCCAGGCGGTTGGCGAGCGACAGCTCAACATTCTCATCCGCGAGGCGCTCGACGATCACTTCTGAGCGCTTGGAGTGCTCGCGCACCAACTGCCGTTCATTCGCGTTCTTGATGGCGCGCAGCAGCGCTTCGGGATGGAGGTCGCTCTTGGCAAGGTAGTCGTCCGCCCCGGCGCGGGTCATGCTCGCGGCTGTATAGACGTCGGCGTTTCCCGTCAGCACGACCACGGGGCGCGTCTCGCCCGACGAGCGGAGCTGCTCGAGCAGGTCGAGCCCGTTCGACGCCCCGAGATGGTAATCCAGAAACGCGATGTCGACGTCCGTGTGGGAAAGCTCGGCCTTGGCGCCGCGCGTGTCCCGCGCATGCCGGAACTGAAACTGGAATCCGGGGATTTGGGCGAGCCGGCGGCGCAGGAGTTCGGCATCGCCCGGATCGTCTTCGATCGCCAGAATCGTCATGGCCTTTGGCGTGGACGGTACTTCGGCTTGCATCACTTCACCTTAATGGGGCGGCAGCAGCACCAGTTCGAGCCAGTAGGTTCCCATGCCGCGGACTGTCTTCATGAAGTTTTCAATTTCGATCGGCTTGGTAACAAAGGAATTACACCCCAGGTCGTAACTGCGGAGGATATCCTCTTCCTGCTGAGACGTTGTCAGGATGACCACCGGGATGCGACACAAGTCGTCGCAGGCGCGCATCTCTTCAAGGACGCGCTTGCCGTCAATGCGGGGCATGTTCAAGTCAAGCAGGACCAGGTCCGGCCGCGGGGCGGTCCGCGCGTCCGCGTACGCGCCGCGCCGGTGCAGGTAGTCCAGGGCCGATTCGCCGTTCGTCACGATTCGTAATTCCGTCTCGAACGCGCTCTCTTCGAGCGTGCGGCGGGTCAACTCCTGGTCGCCGGGGTCATCGTCCGCGAGCAGAATGACGGCCGGTTGTCGATTGCGTCTGGACATTCCGCGGTCTCCATGTTTCCGAGCGTGAACCTGAAGTGCGACCCTTTCCCCGGCTGCGACTCCACCCAGATCGTCCCGCCGTGGCGTTCGACGGCCTTGCGGCAAATGGCCAGGCCGATTCCCGTGCCTTCGTATTCGTCCCGACCGTGCAGCCGCTTGAACGCCGCAAAGATCTGCGACGAGTACTGGTCCTTGATTCCAATGCCATTATCGAGCACGCCGAGCACGCGCTGTCCATCCCGCTGCTCAACCGTGAGACGCACGCTCGGGCGCCGATCGGCGGACCTGAACTTGAGCGCATTGCCGATCAGGTTCTGGTAAAGCTGCGTCAACATGGTCATGTCGCCGACCACTTCCGGCAGGTCATCGCGCGAGAGGTCCGGGTTCGTCTCCTCCACGCGGGCCTTCAGCGCCTCGAGCGCCTGGTCCGCGCACGCGTGGAGCGACACCGTCTGGCGTTTCATCGCCGTCTTTCCCGTCCGGGAGAGCTCCAGCAAATCCTGCACAAGCGCCTGCATGCGGCGCGCCGCTTCGCAGATGAAGTCGAGGTCCTTCAGGGCCTGCGGCGACAGCGCCGCGCCCACGTCCCGCGCCAGCAGCCTGCTGAACGACGTCAGCTTTCGAAGCGGCTCCTGAAGATCGTGACTCGCGATGTACGTGAACTCGTCCAGCTCGAGATTCCTGCGGCGCAATTCCTCGTTCGCGAACTCCAGTTCCTGCGTCCGCTGCCGGACGCGCTGCTCCAGCGCATCGTGCGCCCGGCGAAGCGCCGCCTGGGCCGCGAGCGCCGCGCCCCGCTGGTGGTGAATCTCGATCCCGGTCCGAATCGCCGACGCCAGCCGCGCCGCCGTCAGTTCTGACTTGGGGACGTAATCGGTGGCGCCGGATTTCATCGCCTCGACCGCAACGAGCTCGTCGCCGCGTCCGGTGAGAACCACAATGGGGACGCCGCCGTCAAGCCGATCCGCCTCCCGTTGTCGCAGGCTGCGGAGCAGCTCCAGTCCCAGCTCCCCCGACAAGCGATGGTCCAGAATGACGCAATCGACGGCGTTCTCCGCCAGACGGCGCAGGGCCTCTTCCGAGCCTTCCGCCTCGAGCAGCGCGGCGTCGAAGGGGGCGTCGCGCAGCACCTGGCGGATGGCCAGGCGGTCGGCCTTGTCGTCGTCTACCACGAGAATGGTCAGGCGATCGCGCATGCCACCGGGTCCTCAATGGGCATTTCGACAATTCGCCAGTAGTGATCGAGCAGGCTGATGACTTCCACGAACTCTCTTGAGACGTTCGACTTCAAGATGTATCCGGCGACATGGTGGTCGTAGGCGCCCAGTTTGTCGCGTTCGTCCCTCGATGTCGTGAGGACAAACACGATCGCCTGCTTGTGCTCAGGGTCGCGACGCAGCTCCGCCAGGAACTCCAGTCCGTTCATCCGCGGCATCTTCAAATCCAGCAGGATGACGTACGGCCGCGTCACCTTCGGCCCTCCATTGGTTCCGCGGAGCTGCTCCAGGGCCTGAATGCCGTCGCGAGCGGCGAAGATCGGGTTGGCGATCTTCTGCCGCTTGAACGAGCGCTCTATCGCCATCTGGTCCACTTCATCGTCATCGACGACCAGTACACTCACGGCACGATTCACGGAGTTCTCCGGACAAGGGTTCAGCATTGACTAAGTCACGCCCACCAACGACTCGACCGGCGCTGCCGCCGCTTCCGCCCGCAGATGATGTGCAGGTGGAGATGCCTCGACGATTTCCGCAGGCCATGTGAATCGAAACGTCGATCCGCGCCGGCCGTCGGACTCCAGCGCCACGGTCCCGCCGAACCGCTCGACGGTGCGCTTGACGACCGCCAGTCCCATTCCGCTGCCCTCGACCGTGTCCCGCGGTTTGAGCGTTTCAAACAGTCCGAACACCCGCTGGTGAAACTCGGGTGCGATGCCGGGGCCGTCGTCGGATACCGTGAACTCAAAGAATGCGCCGACGCGGCGCGCCGACACCTCGATTCGCCCGACGGCGCCGTCGTGGTGCTTGATGGCGTTCCCGATCAGGTTCCGCAGCACCTGCTGCAACGGCGCACTGGCCGTCTCCAGCTTCGGCAGAGGCGACGTCTTGACGATCTCGATCCCTGGCGTCGCCGCACCCAGTTCGATGATCTCGTCCACCAGCTCGTCGACATCGACCGTGTGGACCTTGCCCAGCACGCGGCCGGCGCGCGAGTATTGCAGCAGGTCATCAATCAGCCGGTCGAGGCGCATGACGCGGTTGAGCAGCAGGCTCATGCGTTGCCCGTTCTCGTCCCCGAGATGCGGGGCGAGATCTTCCGCCATCCACTCCGCCAGGTTCTTGATGGCGCGCAGCGGGGCGCGCAGGTCATGCGACGCGACGTACGCAAACTCCTCAAGGTCCTTGTTTGACCGCGCCAATTCGGCGGCGGTGTCCTGGACCGCGTGAAGCAGTTCTGCCCGGCTGTTCTCGAGCGCTTTGCGGACCGAGATGTCCTGAACCACGCCCACGAATGCGCGATCGGACTGGGCGCGCTCGCCGCCGGCGAGGACTTCCCTGACGCGCAGCGCCAGTGGGAAGCGCGTTCCATCGCGGCGGGCTCCCTCAAGCTCGCGCTCCTGATTGAGCATTCGCGGATCGCGAGTCTCGTAGTACAGGTGCAGGTAGCCGTCATGCTGCCGATGGGGCGGCGGCATCAGCATGGATACGTTCCGCCCGACGACTTCCGCGCTGCGGTATCCAAACATCCGCTCCGCCGCCGCGTTGAACGATGTCACAATCCCGCGCGCGTTGATGGCCACGATGCCGTCCGCGGTCGAGTTCAGGATCGTACGCAGTTCGGCTTCCTTGTCGGCCAGGGCGGCCTGCGCCTCCTTGATCGACGTAATGTCCTGGATGGATCCGGCCATGCGGTACACGCTTCCCGACAAATCGCGAACGGCCTTGCCGCGCGCTCGAAACCACCGGTAGGGACCGGACTTCGTGCGCAGCCGATAGATCACGTCGTAGGCGCGCCCCCCGTCGACGTGCTCGCGAAGTGCGGCAAGCGTCGGTTCTCGGTCATCCGGGTGCAGGCTCTCGGTCCAGGTTTCCAGTCGATTGGAGTACTCCTGCTCGGAATATCCAATCAGCTCCTTGAACCGCGGCGCATACCACACGTCGTCGGTCCGAAGATTCCAGTCCCACAGACCGTCCGACGACCCGCCGACCGCGAGCGCAAACCGCTCCTCGCTTCGGCACAGGTCGGCGACGGCCTGCCGTCTGAGTTCGTCGAGATGGTCGATGACGCGGGCCGTCACGGCCACTGCGCCGGCCAGCACACCAACCATGGACACCACAAACAGCAGCGTCCCGAATTCCACGTCGTAGAACCCCAGCCATTGGCCCTTGAGCCGAAGCCAGCCGAGGACGGAAGGGACCACGATCACCGCCGGAAGCAGACGGCGCAGAAGCACGCCGGCGATTCCGGGGTCGAGGAATGGAGCGATGAAGCCGCAGTCCGGGCGAGCCAGGAGGGCGCCCGCAGCCAGGAGCATGACCGACAGCGTGGCCGTCGGCGACATCAGCACGGCGTCGGCCAGGCCGCTGAGCGACGGCACGTCGTACGCGTAGCTGAGCAGCGAAAGCAGCCCCAGCATGGCCAGGAGAATGGCCAGAATCTGCGCCGGCCGCACGCCGCGATGCGACTGAAAGTCGATGAACATGAGAACCAGCGCGCTCAGCGCGACGCTGAGCGCGGCGTTGGGCGACGTCCGCGCGTGACCGTCGGGATTGGTCGCCAAGTCGTCGGCACACAGAAGTCCACCCCATTCCGACTCAAACCCGGCCAGGCAACTGGCGAGGCGCGCGATTCCGATGACGAAGCCCAAAATCGCGAGAACATCCGCCGCCCTTCGACGCGCGCGGCCGATGTCCGGCTTGTATTTCAGCGCCAGGCTGATCGCGAGCAGGCTCAGGCAGACGCCGGTGAGTGGATTCAGGGGAGGCGCATTGGGAAGCGGTCTCTTAAGCGTGTTCCAATCCACCAGCCAGCCGGCCAAAGCCAGGCCGCATAGCAAGACGACCGTGCATGCAAAGCCCAGTGCACAGATGCGGCACCGCGCGGCCGCCGCGCCGCGGTCAGCGTCTACGGACCACACTCCAGTGTTATTCTCCGCCGCAGATTGCACCTGTTCGGCCCTCACATATCACGAAGCCATTTCGTAGCCGCCGTTTCGATGCGCGCCGCGCGTGTCTGCAAGCGGTTTCAGTGTTCCGCTTCGTCACGGTCGCGGATCGGAAAGCGCTTTCGGGAGGGCTTCACACGCGCACGAGTCGCGGCGGAGCGAAGCACACACCCAAACTACCCGGCCCCCGGCTCGGAGCGCAGGTGCACTGCACCCCGAAGCCGGACGCCCAGGTTGGAGCACGAACGGCGCACCGGAGCCAGTCACGAACTCGCGGCCTCGCCGGCGGCCGTGCACTTCATCGGCGCGAGTTGCCGGGGCGTGAATGGGCACTAGTGCGTATGCGGCGGTATTTCACGTAGGCCGATACGCTGCGTATCAGGCGAATACCTTGTTGCGTAGATGGACGACGGTGGTATCATTCGCCAGCTCAGGTTAGCGCCTGTCAATAGAGTCGAACGGAGTCGACGGTGTCAGTCAGCGCGGAACTCTCGGAACAACTTCTGCGCTTGACGCTCGACGCGTTGCCCGTGTACTTGCTCCTTCTCGATGCCGCGGGTGGGATTATCTTTGCCAACGCCGCGTGGACGCGCTTCACGCGCGCCGTCGGGCTGTGCACGCCACACGCGGGCGTTGGAGAAGACTATTTCGCGCTTTGTGAGACCCTTCCCGGCTGCGACGCGCGAGCGTTCAGAACGGCGGCGGCCAGCATTCGCGACGTCCTGCACGGGCGGCGCGAATCCTGCTCATCAGAATTCTCATGCGAGACCGGGGAAGGCCGGAGCTGGTATGAATTGCACGCCCGGCGTGTCGAGACGAAGGGGCGCCCGCTCCTGGTCGTTACCCATCTCGACATCACCGCACGCAAACAAGCCAAGGAGAATGCGATCCGGCAGCACGCGGAGCTGGCGCACATTGCGCGGGTGGCGACGGCCGGCGAGATCATGGCCGGCGTCGCGCACGAATTGAATCAGCCGCTCACGGCAATCAGCAACTATGCGCAGGGTTGCGTCACGAGGCTGCGAGACGGCGTCGCCGCCGGCGAACTGACCGGCGCACTCAGCCAGATCATGCGGCTGGCGCAGAAATCAGGCGACATCATCCGCCGCACCCGCAACATGGCGCGCAAATCGCCTCCTCGACGGTCCACCCTCAATGTCAATGACCTCGTTCACGAAGTTCTGCAAATCCTGCACCATGAGCTGGTCGCTCATGGCGTGACCGTTCATATCCAATTGGCGGAAGACCTGCCCTCGGTGTTTGGCGACGCGGTCCAGGTTCACCAGGTGCTGACCAATCTGGTGCTCAACGCGATCGCAGCCGTCAAGCAGATGGACCACGCTCAGCGCGAGTTGCACGTGACGTCGCACGCCCGGCGCCGCTCGGTCGAGGTATCCGTGATTGATTCGGGGCCGGGGTTCGCCGAAACGCCCGACAAACTCTTCGAGCCGTTTCATACTACCAAGCCGGACGGCCTCGGAATGGGGCTCACGATCAGCCGGTCCATCGTCGAAGCCCACGGCGGGACGATGCGCGCCGAGCGCGCCGCGGACCGCACCGCGTTCCGGTTCTGGCTTCCGATCCAGGGCGGTGCGGCCGGTGTCTAGGAACTTCAGCGCGCGTTGATGCGCGCCGGGGAGACCACATGTCCTCCCAGCAACACAACTACAGCGTCTTCGTTGTGGACGACGACGCGGAGATGCGCAGTTCGCTGGTCTGGATGTTTGCAGGTTTGGGGATCACCGCCGTCGCCTTTTCATCGGCGGAGGAGTTTCTGGCGTCCTACGACTCGGGCGCCCGCGGCTGCGCGCTGGTGGACGTCCGAATGCCGGGGATGAGCGGGCTCGAGCTTCAGCAGCAGCTCGCCGAGCGCGGCTGCCGGCTGCCGGTCATCGTCATGTCCGGCCATGCAGACGTGCCCTCCGCCGTCGAAGCGATGGAGGCCGGAGCGGTCTCATATGTCGAGAAACCATTCAGGCAGGACGACATCCTCCGGGTCATCGACCGCGCGCTGCACCGCGCAGACCAGATCGCCCGGCACGACGCCGATCAGTCGGTCCTGCAACGGCTCTCGCCGCGCGAGTACGAAGTCATGCAGTTGGCCGTGCATGGCGAACCGTCCAAGGCGATTGCGCACCGCCTGGGAATCAGCAAACGCACCGTCGACAAGCACCGCGGGCGGATTCTGGCGAAGACCGGAGCCGAGACCTGGGCGGGGCTCATCGCGCTATGCCTGCGCGTGGACATGGATGGTTGGAGCAGCCCATCGGACGCCGGCGCACACCACGTTCCGTAGTCTGCGGCCGCGATTGCGCGGCTACCCCTTCGAAGCAACGGCGCCCATTATTCGACTCAACGAATCCCACGGGGTACGTACAGATACGAATAGAATCGCCGCGCCGTAATTCACAGAGTGTCAAGAACAAAGCACCGCCACGGCGCTCGCGCCGGTGCAGCGGGCTGGCGCGGTCCATCGAGTGATGCGACCGGCGCATTCAGAAACGTGTCAACGGTGCTGAAACCGGGAGCGGCGGACATGCCCCAGCAGGCGACCGTCTTGATCGCGGATGATGACACGGACGTCCGGCGCTCGATTCGGACGCGGCTGACGGCGCGCGGATATCGAGTGGTCGAGGCCGACAGCGGCATTGCGACCGTCTCGCAGTGCCTGGCGGAGCGCGTCGATGCGTGTATTCTCGATCATTGCATGCCCTGCGGCACCGGCCGCGCCGTCGCGCGCATGCTGCGGCAGGAGAGTGACACGCCGGTGATCTTCATTTCCGGGCGCAGCCGGGACGAGTTCCGTGACTTCGTCATGGAATTGCCGGACATGTATTTCCTCGGCAAGCCGCTGGACATGGATCGCCTCCTGCAACTGCTCGGCGCTCTCGTGCCGCCGCCGGGTTCCTGTGATTCTGCCCGCAACCCCCGGCAAAGCTACGCCGACGCTTGAGAATCAACCCGGCGTTCTTCTCCAACGGGGTCGCCGTTATTCGGGACTCCTATCAGAACGCAGCACGGAAGTGCTGGGCCTTCCCGCCCGCCACTTCCGTGGCGGGTTCCGACAAGCGCGCGCCCTTGACTCCCTTATCCCCCTCAAAGCAACTCTA
Source organism: Phycisphaerae bacterium RAS1 (assembly GCA_007859745.1). Lineage (NCBI taxonomy): Bacteria > Pseudomonadati > Planctomycetota > Phycisphaerae > Phycisphaerae bacterium RAS1. Next base: position 283,396 of record SMLU01000004.1, read on the forward strand.
TCGGATCCACATCCACGGTAAACCGCTTCACATTCGGCCACAGTTGCTTTTCATCGCGCGCCCGCTCAATGAGCTTCTGAAGCACGCCGTCGCGCGGCCCGCGCAGCACCACGTCGTACCGCAGCATCTCCCGCAGCCGCGGGATCACGCACGCCGTCGCATCATCCACGTGAATCTCCGGATGGATCGCCGGCGCCAGCTTCCGCAGCCGCTCCGCTGCCGCCGCCATCTCGTCCCGCGCTCGCCCCGGCCGCTCGTCCGCCCCGATCAGCCGGATCATTCGCGAAAACGGCGGCAATCCGTAGCGCTGTCGCGCCGCCCGCTCGGCCGCCGCAAACGACGTGTAGTCCATCCGCACGGCGAACGTCAGCACGTCCGACACCTCGCCCACCGGCTGAATCAGCGCCAGCGATTCGCCCTCGCGCCGCCCCGCGCGCCCCGCCACCTGCATCAGCAGTTGAAACACGCGCTCGGCCGCCCGGAAATCCGGCAGCGACAGGGCCGCGTCCGCGTCGATCACGCCGACCAGCCGCACCAGCGGAAAATCCAGCCCCTTCGCGACCATCTGTGTGCCCAGCAGAATGTCCGCCTCGTGCGCCTCGAAGCTCCGCAGCGCCGCCTGGTAATCGTGCCGCCGCCGCATCGTGTCGCGATCCAGCCGCAGCAGCCGCGCCTGCGGCAGCAGCACGCGCAGCGTCTCCTCGAGCTTCTGAATCGCCTGCCCGGCCCGCTCCAGCCGCCCGCCGCAGGACTTGTCGGGGCAGCGGCCCGGCGCCTCGCCGCGCTGGCCGCAGCGGTGGCAGCGCATCTCCTTCGGCTGGTGGAAGACCATCGCCGCGTTGCAGCGCGGACAGCGGCACAGCGCGCCGCACGCCGTGCAGCGCAGCCACGGGGCGTATCCGCGGCGGTTGTGCAGCAGAATCGCCTGCCCGCCGCCGCCGATCGTGCGCGCCAATTCGTCGCGCAGCTCGGCCGAAAGCAGGCCGTCGTGCTCCTCCCCGCTTGCGGGCGCGACGATGCGAACCCGCGGCAGGCTCGCCCCCGGCACGCGCTCGTTCAGATTCAGCAGCGTGAAGTGCGGCGACGTGTGCGCGTTGTGCCAGGATTCGAGCGACGGCGTCGCCGAGCCGAGCACGACCGGAATCCGCTCAATCTGGCCGCGCTTGATCGCGACGTCGCGGGCGTGATAGAAGGGCGACGCCAGGCTCTTGAAGCTAGACTCCTGCTCCTCGTCCACCACGATCAGCCCCAGCCGACGGCACGGCGCCAGCGCCGCCGTGCGCGTGCCGATCACCACGTCGACCGTTCCGGCGGCGATGCGGCGCAGCGCCTCGCGGCGCGTTTTCGGCGTGAGCTGGCTGTGCAGCACCGCCACGCGCGCAAATCGCCGCACCAGCCGATCGACGATTTGCGTCACCAGCGCGATCTCCGGCACCAGCAGAATTGCCTGCCGCCCGGCGGCGATCACGCGGCGAATCGCACGGACGTAGACCTCCGTCTTGCCGCTGCCCGGCACGCCGAAAAGCAGCAGCACGCGAAATGGGTCCACGCTTGCCAATGCGCCGGCAATCTGGGCCAGCGCCGCCTCCTGTGCCGCCGTGAGCGTATATTCATCTTCCGGTGTAGCCCGGCCGCCCTCGGCCGGATTGACAGCGCCGGGCAGCGCGTCCGCGGATGATTCGGCCGGGAGCGGCCGGGCGACATCGTCGCGATCAGACCTCGTGAGCAACCCGCGCTTCAGCAGCCGCGCGAGCGTGCCGCGCCCGACTTCCGCCCGCCGCAGCGCGTCGCGCAATGCCGCGCCCGCGGGGCCGACCGCGTCGAGCAGCCGCCGCTGCCCCGCCGACAATCGCGGCACCTCGCCGCCGCTCCGCTCCAGCCACTCGATTCGTCGCAGGCGCCCGCGGCGCATCGCCGCCGGCACCATCAGCGCGAATACCAGCCACGGCGGGCACAGGTAGTATCCGCTAAGCCACAGCCCCAGCTCGACCAACGATTCGTCCAGCGCGATCTCTGGTTCAAACCACGTGGCAACTTGTGGCCGAGTCTGGCGCCATGGCTCCTGGGACACGCGCAGGCACAGCCCGTCGATCAACCGCCCGCGCGTCCGCGCCGGCACACGCACCAGCGAGCCGGGCCGCACGCAATCGACCGCCTCAGCCGGCAGGCCGAACGTCACCGGCCGATACGTCCGCAGCCGAACGGCGACTTCGGCCACCGGCTGCATGCGCGTCTGCCCGGCGGCGGGAATCAGCCAGAGTTGTTCGTTGGGGGTCGGGATGGGCGCATTCCTCACGTGCAACGCGATTGCGGCTGGATTATCCGCCGCCTCGCAGCCCGAGGCCAGCGCGCTTTGTATCGGGCCCGCGCGTTTGGATTCCATATGTATATTGCTGGCCCACGCCGCAACGGACGATGCTGTTGCCGGGGGAACGTCATGGAATCGGCCGCGCCATGGCGGCCCGTGGATCGAGTGCGCAGATGCAGAATTCCGGCTCCCGCACCATTGTCGTCATCGACGACGACGAACCCACGCGGCTGCTTGTCACGCGCACGCTGGAACGCGGCGGATTTCGCGTGGTCGCTTGCGCCGACGGCGTCGCCGGCATGGCCGCGATCCGCGACATGAACTGCGGCATCGTCATGAGCGACTGGTGCATGCCCGGCATGGACGGCCTGGAAGTCGTGCGCAACGTGCGCGAGCTGCAGGAGCTGGAAGCCCTCGGCGCGATTCACTTCGTGCTGCTCACGGCCAACGGTGACAAGAGCATGATTGTTCGCGGGCTCGAAGCCGGGGCCGACGACTACCTCGTCAAGCCCTTCCACCGCGAGGAGATGCTGGCCCGCGTCCGCGCCGGCGAGCGAATCCTGGAGCTTCAGGAGGAAGCCCTGCGGCGGCAGATCGAGCTGGCTAAGAAAGGTCTGGAGCTGCAACAGCTCGCCCAGCGCATGCGCCTGCTGGCCGACACGGACGCGCTCACCGGGCTGGCCAACCGCCGCTGTTTCTTCGAACGCTTCAGCAGCTTCTGGGCCATGAGCCAGCGCTTCGACCATCCGCTCGGCTGCATCATGCTGGACATCGATCACTTTAAGAGCGTGAATGACACGCACGGCCACGAAGTGGGCGACGCCGTGCTGACGCGCGTCGCCCGGGCCGTGAAGGCGACCGTACGTCGCTACGATGTCTGCGGCCGCGTCGGCGGCGAGGAATTCGCGGTAGCCTGCCCCGAAACCGACCTGATCGGGACGGCCGTCCTGGCCGAGCGGCTGCGCGAGGCGGTCGCTGAAATCGTCATCGCCGAGGGCGATGCGCGTATCACGCCGACGGTCAGCGCCGGCGCAGCCCAGCGGAGCCCGGACCAGCAAACGCCCGATGCGCTGCTGGCCGAGGCCGACCGCTTGCTGTACGTCGCCAAGCAAGCCGGCCGCAACCGCGTGGCGGTTGCTGGGGAAGCGGCCCCGCCGTCAGTGGGCGCGGCCGTTGTGTGCGGGCCATCGTCGCGTCCGCCGCCGTCAACGGGTCCCCAACCGTGATCGTCGCCGCGGCGGTGGTTGACTTCGACGGTGCGTTTGGTAGGCTGTTACTTATCTCGGCGTCCGGTCGCCGAGGCGCTATTCCCCGATAGCTCAATGGTAGAGCACCCGGCTGTTAACCGGGTTGTTGTAGGTTCGAGTCCTACTCGGGGAGCTTATTGTTCCAGTCCTCGAACCGGCGCGCGTTCGGCAACGCGTACCAAACCTCGACGGTTCGGCGGTCGTGGATGAGCACCTTCTTCACCAGCCGGTGGAGGAGGTGCTTTTTTTGTGGAACAGGGGCGGCCGCCAGGGCCTGCTCGAAGTTGTTGACGAGGGCCGCGAGCATCTCCCGGTCGATCGCGGGCAGTTCCAGCCGCTCCCGCCGGGCCTCCAGATCGCGTCTCTCGGTCTCCAAGTGCTCAACCCGCCCGTGGAGGTCCGCGACCTTCTGGTTGCAGAGTTCGGCCCTGAGCGTCCCGGCCTCGAAGGCTTCGAAGTACCGCTCGATCGACGCCCGGACTTTGGCGGCTTCCGCCTCGACCCGCGCGATCTCCTTCTCGACGTCGGGCTTCTCGGCGCCGAGGCGGCGGTTCGCCTCGTCCCAAACGCGGGCCATGAAGTCCTCGTCGCGGAACATCGCCTTGATGTCCTGGACGATCGCCGCCTCCAGAAGCTCGGCCCGGACGTAATCCTGCTTGCACGCGTGGTCGTTAACACGCTTCGAGCAGACGTAGTACGGGATGTACCGCCCGTTCTTCTGGCCGCCGCCGCCGAACATGTGCGAGTTGCACAGGGCGCACTTGATGACGCCCGAGAGCAGCCGCTCGTCGCCGTTGTGCCACTGGCGGCCCTTCAGATCTTCGTGCCGATCGTCGAGGACCTCCCGCGCCTTCTCGAACAGCACGTCCGAGACGACCGGGTCGTGCTGACCCTGGTAGAGCACGTCGCGCCAGCGAATCTTGCCGACGTAGACCGGGTTCTTGAGCATGTAGAGGACGACGCGCCGGCCCCACTTCCGGCCGTTGCGGTTTCGCAGTCCGGCGTCGTTGAGTTTCGTGCAGATCGTGGACGCACCTTCCCGGCCCAGCGCGTACATCGTGAACATCTTGCGCACGATCAGCGCCTCCTCCTCGTGGATTACGAGGCGCTTGTCGTCGTCGAGCCGGTAGCCGTACGGAACGTGCCCGCCGACGTAGCTGCCGGTCTTGGCCTTTCGTTCCAGGCCAACCCGCGTCCGCTCGACGATCGTCGCGTGCTCGAACTCGGCGAAGACGCCGAGCATCTGGAGCATCATCTTGCCGGCGGCGTTCGACGTGTCGAATGGCTCGGTGATGCTCTTCAGCGTGACGCCGCTCTTCGTGAGATCGTCCACCATCTGGGCGAGCTCGCGGACCTTGCGGGAGAGGCGATCCACGCGAAAGACCAGCAGCACGTCGAACGCGCGGGAGTCGGCGTCGAAGAGCATCTCCTCGAGTCCGGGCCGGTTCATGTGGGTGCCGGATTCTGTATCGCGGTAGAGCTTGTGCAGCGTCCAGTCGTCGTCGTATTGGGCCTTGCAGAATGCCTCGAGGCGATCCTTCTGGGCGTCCAACGAGTACTTCTGGTGGTCCTCGTCGGTGCTGATCCGGGTGTAAAAAGCGACCCGCGGCACGATTCGCATGGCTCCTATCATCTTGCCGCCGCATGATTTACGCGCGTCGGCACGAGCCACACCCTTGCTCGTTTCACGGCGGCAATCAAGTCCAGTTATCGCGGTTTTCACGAATGAGAAAGGCCCGTCGGCACGCATCGGCGGGGACGAGAAACCGGGCTGTCGCATCTAACGTGCGTTAGATACTATGCCCCGGTTTCGGCGAACCCGAGGAGCATCGATGCCTGGACGCAGCCAGAACCGGCTGACGGCGCACCAACGCGCGATCCTGTACTGGATCAAGCAATTCATTCGCGCCCACGGCATGCCGCCCACGGTGCGCGAAGTCGGTGCCGCGTTCGGCATCAAGAGCTCCAGCGCTTTCGCCGTGCTTCAGGCGCTCGAACGGAAAGGCGCCTTGAAGCGCGGCGAGCTCGGGGCTCGGTCGCTGATCGTCAAACCAACGCGGCAACGGGGCCGTGGCGAACACGTGAACGTTCCAATCGTCGGTCGCATCGCCGCCGGACGGCCCATCGAGGCCATCGAGGATGAGCACGGTGCGTTGGCCGTGCGGTCAGAACTTCTCCGCCGGCGTCCCGGGTACGCGCTACAGGTTCTCGGCGACAGCATGATCGAAGCGGGGATTCTCAACGGCGACTACGTCGTGGTCCGCAAGCAGGAGACCGCAGAGGACGGCGACATCGTGGTGGCGCTGATCGAATCCGAGGCGACGCTGAAGCGGTTCTACCGTGAACCGGGCGCCGTACGGCTCGAGCCGGCGAACCCCGCCATGCCGTCGATTCGGGTAAGTGCTGGAGAGTTTCGGATTCAGGGAACGGTTGTAGCCGTCCAGCGGCTGCTTGGGCGTCAGTAGCCGCACGCACGAACGAAGCGAGAGCAGGACATGAGAATCACGGCACTGGAGGCCTTCGGCATCGATCCGCGCATCCTCGTCCTGTGGCAGCAGGCGGGATTTACAGAACTCCTTCCGATCCAGCAGCAGGCCGTGCAAAGGGCCAAGGTTCTGGACGGCGAAAACGCGGTCATCTTCTCACCGACGTCATCGGGCAAGACGTTCGTTGGCGAGATGGCCGCAGTCAGAACTGCGCGAAAGAGCCGACGCGTGCTCTACCTCGTGCCGCAGAAGTCGCTCGCCGAGGAGAAGTTCCGCGAATTCCGATCGCGATATGGTTCGCTGGGCGTGCGCGTGGTCATCTCGACGCGGGACCGCAGGGACAACGACCTGGACATCCGCCGCGGCCGGTTTCACATCGCCGTGATTGTCTTCGAGAAGATGCACGCGCTGATGGTGAATAGCCCGACAATCCTGCGCAACGTGGGCCTGGTCGTGATCGACGAGCTGCAAATGCTCGGGGACGAGACGCGCGGCCCGGCGCTTGAGATTCTTCTGACGAAGGTGCTGCTCGCCGCGCACAAGCCTCAGATCATCTGTCTCTCCGCGGTACTCGGGAACGCGAAAGACCTGGCGAACTGGCTGGGCGCGACGCTCTGCGAAGATCACAGACGACCCGTCGAGCTGCGGCGCGGGGTGCTTTACCAGGGCCTCTTCAGCTACATGGAGCACAACGAGAAAAGGCAGAGTTCCGAGCCGTTGGCCGGATCGAATGGCGAGGCGAATCGGCTCGCCATTCTCGTTGAGCAGGTCAGATCGCTGGCGACGCGCGGTGAGCAGAGCCTGGTCTTCTGCCGGAGCAAGAAGGAATGCATGGAGACCGCACGTCCAATCGCGGCGGCGCTTGACCTTGGCCACGCGGATGGCGCGCTTACGGAATTGCGGGATCTTGAGGACTCGGATGGAAAAGACTATCTGGCGAAGCTGCTTCAACGGCGCGTGGCGTTCCACAACGCCGATCTGGATTGGCACCAGCGCGAGGTCATCGAGCGCGCGTTCCGCCGCGGCGAGATCCTCGTGGTTTGTTCCACGACGACTCTCGCGATGGGGTTGAATCTGCCGGCGCGCAACGTCTTCATCGACACGGAACGATGGGAACGGGATCGGGCTGGGCGCTGGACAACCGTTCCTATCAGCCAGGCCGAATACGAGAACATCAGCGGTCGTGCCGGCCGCCTGGGGCTAGAGAAGAACTTTGGCCGTGCGATTGTCATCGCGGAGAGCGAGTTCGATCAGGACAGGCTGTTCGAGACCTACGTGCGGGGTGAGCTGGGTGACCTCGAGCCCGCGCTTGCGACGGTCCCGCTGTCGCAGCACGTACTGAACCTGGTCGCGTCGCGCATGTGCCATTCGGAAGCGGAGATTCGCGAAATTCTGCTGGCTTCATATACGGGCTCAGTACATTGGCGCGGCGACGGCCGAGAAGCGGGATTTGCGGAGAAGCTGCATGAGGCGATTCATCACTGCGTCGATGGCGGGTTGATCGTTCGCGGTAAGAAGGGGCTGGAGGCGACCGAGATCGGCAAGCTGGCCGCCGCCAGAGGTGTCGCGGTGGATACCGCTATTGAGATGCACGCATTCCTGCGGGATGGCGCTGAACGGGCGAGCGAAATCGGCACATTCGAGGTGGTCTGGCACCTGACGGGCACGGCCGATGGCCAACGCATCCACTTCAACCTCTCGAAGAGTGAATGGCAGTCCGGAGAGTACGCAGCCATCCTGACCACGGAGCTGGGTTCTGTCGCTCCCGCGGTCCGCCGGCGGCTCCGCGCTGAAATCGGGAATCTGGAAATTAGCTACGAGAGCACGCAGCGGGCCAAAAAGGCGCTCCTGCTGTGCGACTGGGTGCGCGGTCTGCCCACGAGGCAGATCGAGGCGCGCTTTCACTGCTTCGCTGGGAGTATCTCCGGACTCGGGAGCGAGTTCGCGTGGCTGGCCGAAACGTCAACCGGAATGGCCAAGGTCATCGGCTGGCCGAACGAGTCAGTGGCGCGGTTGGAGTCCCTGTCAGGACAGCTCGTCCACGGCGTTGAATCGGCGGGCTTGCCGCTCACGGCCATCCGCCTTCGCGGGTTCAGCCGCGGTCGAATCATGGCGCTCGTTGCGAAGGGCTGGCACGCGATGGAGAAGCTGATCGCCGCCCCGCTCGAGGAGTTGCGCAAACTGGTGACAAAGCCGGTCGCGGAGGCCCTCCGCGATCAAGTCGCTCGACTGCTGGAGCGAAAAGCGGCGCAGGCGGACGATGCGTCTCAGGCGGCTGGCGGCGCGCCGGCTGGTTCCGATGAGTCGGGCGAGCCGCCAGACTGGGAACCAACTTATTCGCCCGCTGATGACCTCGGCGCACGGTACGAGAGTGATGCGACGGTCCATCTGGACGGGCAAGCGAACAAGAAGCGCCATCTCGTCCTGATCAATAACCAGGACGTCTATGTCACGCAGCAGTCGTTCGAGACCGCCCTGAAGCTGGCCATCAAAGCCAAGTCGTCAGATCTGGGGTGGGTGCCGGTGCAGCAGATTTGCGCGGATGATAATCACCATCAGGTCATTCGGCGGCTCAGGCAGGATCTGGAGCCGGCCGGTCTGGATGTGAACAAACTCGTCGAGAACAACAGCAGCAAGTCCTATAGGTTCTCGGTTCCTCCCGATCTTATCAGCTGGAACGACTCGCGCATCCGCGCTCACGCGCCACAACTCGCAAATCTGCTAGACGCCGCGGCCGAATCCGCGTAGCCGCGTATCTTTCGACATCTTAAGGGCTTACGGCCTGACATCGGTCTGGCGCCGCCCTGACGCAGGCCTGACGACTGCCGCCGGAAGGGCCGTGCGTCCGGCCAGCGCGACCGTCCCCCCGGACCCTGCAGTAAGTCACGAGTCAGTCAGCACTTCGTCATTTCGATCCTCCGCCATGCATGGCATCTTGGCGCGTGGCGATGCGCATTCGCGCGCCCCACTAGGACGGTGAAATGCACGGAAGCACACATGTGAAACGTGACCGCGAATGGCGCTGCTCGCGCTGCGGAAAACTCCTCGGCATGCTCGAAGGGCAGCGGCTGCACATCAGCTTCGCCCGGGGTCACGAGTACTTCGTGGGCTTTCCGGTGACAACGCTCTGTCGGGCCTGCGGCGCGCTTAACGAGTTGGGCGAGCCGAGGCGCGCCGCGCTCGCTAAGGAGACCAGATTCCCAACGTCACCGCAATGAATCGAGATTCGTAACCGAGAGGCGCTCGACGCCCTGATTCGGCCTTCGTGAGGCGTCTGACGCCCGGCCGCAAGGCGGGGCGCCATGTCGAGCGTCGATCGCGACGCGGACCGTAGACGACTTGAACGTGAGATTCTCGAAGAAGGCTATCAGCGACTGCTCGCACGGCTCAGCAAGCGACAGGTGTTTTTGGACGGATTCGCAAGCTGGGGAGCCGTCATCGACTTCATGCGTCGCGCCAGTTCCCGCGATCCGGCCAAGGAAGGAGTACTGCTCCCAATCGTCCAGGCCCACGCCGCGGACCGCGATCCGCGCTGGAGAACCATCTTGCTGGTGATCTTCTGGCCGGCGCTCGAGTCGATCTGTCGCCGGAAACGGCACTGGGACAGCGATCCGGACACGCTGTGGGCGAACGTGGTGTGGGCGTTCCTGCAGACGGTCTGCCGGCTCGATCCGGCGCGGCGGCCCGATCGACTCGTGCAAAAGATCGTGAACGACGTCTTTCACCGCCTGCATGACGAGTACCGGAGTCGGTGGGACCGTGCCAAGCGGGAGGTCGTCACCGACCCGGTCGAGTTGGCCGACCACGACGTCGAGGACGAGCACCATGCGGGGGTCGAGGCACTTTGGGTCGAGCAAGAGGCGCGCATTGCAGTCCTAAAGGCGCACCACATGGCCGGGCGGATCAGCGATGCCGACTTCCTACTGCTGGTGGGGACACAGGTCTATGGTCGGCCACTCTCTGAGTGCGCGCATGAATCGGGCCTGAGCTACGAGGCCGCGAAGAAGCGCCAGCAACGGGCCATCCGCGCCATCGGCGGCCTCCCGCCCAACGAATCCTGAAATCTCGTCGGTCCGTGTCCCCGTCCGGCGGCCGCGTCCCCCCTTTGCCCCATAGAGGTGAAGCCAATGACCGGCAGTGCGGTGGACACGGACGTGATCGGCAAGGCGGAGGCCCGCCGGCTGCTCGCTGATGTTTTCGAAGAGGCAGCCCTCGTGCTCGGCGGCCTGCTCGCGGTTCATCGCGTCGATGACGAGTTCGTCTGGCGCTTCGTCAAGAGCCTGGACGTGATCCGCTGCAAGGCGGCTCGGCGTATCGACGAGTGCGACGCTGGTCCGGGCGCCGAAGCGAGGCGTCCAGAACCCCGTTTGCGCCCGCATCCGGCCATCGAGGACTTCCTTCTCAAGCTTCGGAGGTCCTGACCCGTGCCGAGTACTCCCGCCATCGAACTGAAGCGCCACTACCGCGAGCTTTCTGCGGAGCACGCGACCGAGGTCGTCGGGACGGTCGCGGACCTCATCGTGAATTTCATCAAATCGCGCTCTGAACAAAGCGAACAGTACGGGCGACACGCGCCGGCTGCGACTCCACGACTAACGCGCCTTGGCCACGGTCACGGAAACGGCGAATTGAACGGGACGGGATCGTGATGGCTGGGACTCGTGAAACCCGTCGTGAACTGGGCGCGCGGCCGAACGGCTCCGCGCCGCTCGACTCGATCGGCCAGGGCGATTTCCGCCGTGACTACTTTCCCGAGGACTTCGGTATGCACGGTGTGAGCGAGAAGCCGTCGCCGAGGTTGACGGATGTGAAGTTGCTCGAAGCCGAGGTCATCGGCGCCGCACTGCGCTATGTGGCGGTTGCGGACTGGTTTGAGGCGCGGCCGGTCGCGCGATGTCGGCAGGACGGCGAACAGGAGGCGATGAACGCATTCAACCGCGTTGAGGAGAAGCTGCGTCATGCCGTCCGGCCTCTGCTCCGGAAGCTCGGCCACACGCAACAGGTGCTCGAAGGCGCTCTGCGGGGGAACAGGGTGCCATGACGATTCAATTGCCCATTTCGAGCGATGTGGCGCCCGCCGATACGACCGCGGCGATGTCGCGCTCACGCGAACTGCTAACGTCAACGCGCCTGGCAACGCTGCGACGTTGTGCCAAGCAGCACTACCTCCGTTACGAGCTTGGGCTTTCGCGCGTGCGCACCAGCGACGCCCTGCGCCTCGGCGGCGCCTTCCACCGCGGACTGGAGCGTCACAACCGCGGCGCCGATCCGGCGGATGCGATCATTGATGCGGTCGCCGGGCACGAGTCCGTACCCGAATGGGCGGACAGCTTCGAGTGGGAGGTCGAACGGGAGACCGTCGAGCAACTTCTGGCGGGCCATTTCTGGCGCTACGAGAAGGACGACCTCGAGATCATCGCGGTCGAGCGCACCTTCGAACTGCCGCTCGTCAACCCGCAGACCGGTCGCCCGAGCCGCGCGTTCGTCATTGCCGGCAAGATCGACGCGATCGTACGGCTGGCCGACGGGCGGCTCGCGATCCTGGAATACAAGACAGCCGGCGAAGACATCGGCCCCGACAGCGACTACTGGCTTCGCCTGCGCTGCGATCCGCAGATCTCGCAATATGTGCTCGCGGCCCGGGCGCTCGGCTTCGATGTCGCGACTGTCCTGTACGATGTGACGCGCAAGCCAACGATTTCACCGCTCAGAGCAACCCCTCCCGACAAACGCAAGTACACGAAGGACGGTCGCCTCTACGCCACGCAGCGCGAGAACGATGAAACGCCCGAAGCGTTCGGCCAGCGCCTGCTGGTCGATGTCGGCGACCGTCCCGACTACTACTTCCAGCGCCGCGAGGTTCCGCGTCTCGAGGACGAGCTGGCCGAGTTTCAGGCTGAGGTCTGGCAGCAAGCAAAGCAGCTTCTCGACGCCCGCCGCCACGGGCGCTGGTTCCGCAACGTCCACCGCTTCACCTGCGGCACGTGCGAGTTCGCCAGCCTCTGTCTCAACGGCGTGCGCGTGACGCCCGGAACGGTGCCGTCCGGCTTCCAGATTCTCACCGACATTCACCCCGAACTTTCAGCAGGAGATGACGCATGAGCACTGCCCCATCGAGACCTGTGCCGGTCGCGCGCAACCGCCCGCCCGCGGGCGATCCGCCGCGCGGTAACGGCCAACCGATGCCGGAATCGCGAGTGTCGTTCGGCGCGATCAGCGAAGGCACGGGACATCGAATCGTGTTGTACGGACCCGGCGGCATCGGCAAGACCACGCTGGCAGCCACGGCGACGGGACCGGTCGCCGTCTTCGACCTTGAAGATTCGCTGCCGCGCCTGCGCGCGTCGTTCGCCGAGAGCGGCCTGAACCTCGACGTGCGGCCTGTTGCCGGCGTGCATACCTGGCAGGACGTCCGCGACGCGCTGCACGCAGGCGGCTGGGATGGCATCAAGACGATCGTCCTCGACTCGGCGACGCGCGCGGAGGAGCTCGCGGTCGCGCATACGATCGCGACCGTCCCGCACGAGAAGAAAGAGATCGTCATCCGCCGGATCGAAGATTACGGGTTCGGCAAGGGTTACCAGCACGTCTACGACACGTTCTTGACGCTGCTGGGCGACCTCGATCAGCACACGCGCGCCGGCCGGCACGTGATCCTGATCTGTCACGACTGCACGAACACCGTTCCCAATCCCAGTGGCGACGACTGGCTGCGCTACGAGCCACGTCTCCAGTGCCCGTCGAGCGGCAAGGCGGCAATCCGGCTGCGCGTGCGCGAATGGGCCGATCACGTTCTGTTCCTGGGGTACGACATCGACGTTCGCGACGGCAAGGGCACGGGGTCCGGCACGCGCACGGTCTATCCGTGCGAGCTGCCGCACTGCATGGCCAAGAGCCGCACGATCGCCGATCCGCTGCCGGTGACCAAGTTCGACACAACGCTGTGGGCACAACTGCTCAAGTAGGAGACCAACCGCATGCTTCCGAACCGCGAAGGGCGCTTCAAGGCCACGATCCTCGAGCACGGCGTGGCTGAGACCGGCCAGAACAAGCTCGCGACGTTCGTCGTCCGTTTTCAGCTCATTCAAGAGTTGATCAACGGCGAGTGGAACCCGGTCGAGGAGGAGCTCGACATCACGGGCTATTTCTACCTGGAGAAGAAGGACGGCACGATCAACGCCGTCACGATCGACAACCTGACGGGCGCGTTCGGCTGGGATGGGCGCGATCCGTTCTGGCTCCAGGACGCTGACTTCGGCCAGCTCGTCGTGCAGGTCAAACTCGCGTTCGAGCAATACAACAACCGCACGCGCATCAAGGTGCAGTACGTCGATGCTGAGGACGCGTCGCCAGCGGGCGTGCCGCAGGCGGATGACGCAGCGCGCCGTTCCATCGCCACGCGCCTCGGGGCCAAGTTCCGGGCCAACGCCGGCGGGACGCCGGCGCCCGCACCGAAGCCGCCCGCCGGGACGCGGCCGTCCGCGCCAAAGGCCAAGCCCTCGGCCGCCCAGGCGCCGAAGCCCAGCACGCCGGCAGCGCCTGCGCCGCAAGGCCTCACGATGCAACAGGCCTGGGACGCGTTCGCCAAGGCGTGCCCGGCGAACTGCACGCCAGAAAACGTCGAAAGCGAGTGGTTCCGCCTTCTGGGCGAGATGTTCCCCGGCAAGCAGCCGGAACAGCTCACGCCGCCGGAGTGGGCCACTTTCGTTTCTGAGGCGCCGCCGAAAGTTGTCCCCTTCTGATCGGCTGGGGAGGCCCTTGGGTTCCGATGCGACACGAACTGCGCGACTACCAGCGACGCGCCGTCGAGGATGTGACCGCCGCGCTCGACCGGCGGCCGATCCTCGTTGCACCCACCGGCAGCGGCAAGACGGTGATGGCGACAGCGCTGGTCGAGCAGCTCGGCGTGCCGACGCTGTGGCTTGCGCACCGCAAGGAGCTCATCGACCAGGCCGCCAAGCGCCTCGAGGCCCACGGTCTCGTGTGCGGCATCATCATGGCCGGCTACGCGCCGATGCCGCTCGCGCAGGTGCAGGTCGCATCGGTACAGACGCTGATCCGCCGCGACAAGCCGCCGGCGGACCTGATCGTCATCGACGAATGCCATCACGCGACCGCCGGCAGCTATCAGTCCGTCCTCGATGCGTATCCGGAGGCACACGTCGTCGGCCTAACCGCCACGCCCTTCCGCCTCGATGGCCACGGCCTGAACGACCTCTTCGGCGAGCTGGTGGTCGCGGCCTATCCCGACGAGTTGTGCGCCACGGGCATACTGCACCGGCCAAGGGTCTGGGCGTCGAAGTCGCCCGACCTGCGCGGTGTGAAGGTGATCGCCGGCGACTACAGCATCGGCGCGCTGACCGCGCGTACGAACACGCCGGAACTCAACGCCGACGTCGTTGCGACCTGGCTGAAACGCGCCGCCGGCCGACGCACGGTCGCGTTCGCCGTGGACGTCGCGCACTCGATAGCGATCACCGCTGACTTCCGACAGGCCGGCGTCGCGGCCGAGCACATCGACGGCTCGACGCCGCGCGATGAACGCGACGCGATCCTGTCGCGCCTCGCATCCGGCCAAACGCTGATCGTCAGCAATTGCATGGTCCTGACCGAGGGCTGGGACTTGCCCGCGCTGGAGTGTGCAATTATCGCCCGGCCGACGGCGTCGCTGAACCTACACCTCCAGATGATCGGCCGGGTCATGCGCGCCGCCGACGGCAAGGACGGGGCCGTCGTTCTCGACCACGCCGGCAACCACCACATCCACGGCCTGGTGACGCGGCGCCTGAACTACTCGCTGCATGGCGAGAAGGTCGGCCACAGCGAACCGCTGGGGCTGCGGCGCTGCGCCGAGTGCGGCCTGCTCTTCGAGCTGCACATCGAGTGTTGCCCGGAGTGCGGCTGGACGCCCGCGTCCGAGAAACCTCGCCGGGACTGGCCCGACGTACACGGCGCCGGCGAGCTGGCCGAATTCGACGACTCCAGCTTCGAGTACCGCCAGCAGATCTGGAACTTGATCGAGGCCGAACGCGAGGCGATGGGGTATCGGGACGGGTGGAGCTTCTTCCGGTTCAAGGAGCGCTTCGGCGAGCCGCCCGTTGTGGTGAAGATCGACGGTGTCGTCGAGCTGATCGACCCCGCCCGTGCGACGCTCGAGCAGAAGCGCGCCGTCTATGAGCGGCTGCTCTCGGTGGCGCGGCAGCGCCGTTTCGCCGATGGCTGGGCCGCGCATCGCTACCGCGAGACGTTCGGCTGCTGGCCTCGCGGGTTCGTCACCGAGGTTCGTGGCGAAGCGTTGCGCGAACGCTTTCTCGCCCGACAGGAGGCAGCTAGCTGACTGAGAAGCAGATCCAGATCGCGATCCTGCGCGAGTTCGGCACGCGGCGCGACATGCGCCTGTGGCGGGCGAACGTCGGCGTTGCGCGCCTCGGCGGTCCGCGGCGCGCCGGCGGGCGCGTCGTGCGGTTCGGCCTGCCCGGCCAGGCGGACCTAACCGGCATCCTGCCGAGCGGCGTGCGCTTGGAGATCGAGGTCAAGGGACCGGCCGGCCGGCAGACCGAGGAGCAGCGCGCCTTCCAGGGGATGATCGAACGCTCCGGCGGTGTGTACGTGCTCGCGCGGTCGGTACAGGACGTATGGGCGGCAATCGGGAGTTACCTGCGTGATCAGGGATGATCCGCTGCAGAACGTGCTCAGTCGCCTGACCGGCGTCCGCAGGTGCGGCGACAGCCACGAAGCGCGTTGCCCTGCGCATGACGACCAACACGCCAGCCTCAGCGTCGCGCTCGGCGACGACGGACGCGTGTTGCTGCACTGCCACGCCGGCTGCGCGCCCGTCGCCGTGTGCAAGGCGATGGGCCTGCGCCTGGGTGATCTGTTTCCGCCCAGCAACAGCGGCGACGGGCACGCGCGCATCGAAGCAACCTACGACTACCGCGACGCCGCGGGCGAGCTGGTCTTCCAGGTAGTGCGCTACGAGGGGAAGCAGTTCAAACAGCGCCGGCCGAACGACAACGGTGGATGGAACTGGAAGCTCGGCCGCACGCCGCGTGTCCTGTACCGGTTGCCGGAACTACTTGCGGCGAGTCCAGATGAATGGGTCTTCGTCGTCGAAGGCGAGAAGGACTCCGACCGGCTCGCCTCTGCCGGCTTGATTGCGACGTGCAACCCCGGCGGCGCCGGCAAGTGGAAAAAACTGTCGGACGACTCAGCGCTGCACGGTCGGCGCGTCGCAATCATCGCCGACAACGATGCCGCCGGTCGTGAGCACGCCGCGGACGTCGTCATGCGACTGCAGAACCGCGCCGCGGAGATTCGTAGTCTCGAGCTGCCGGGCCCGGGCAAGGACGCCAGCGATTGGTTCGACGCCGGCGGGACGGTCGATGAGCTGCTCCGCCTGGTCGAGGCGGCGCGGGACGCGCCGACGCCGCCGGTTGCGCCTACTCGCGCCGCTGGCGGGCCGGCACGCCCGAACGTCTTCATCGACACCGAGGAGCATCGCGTCGTTCTCGAGACAATCGCGGCGCTCAGGGCCGACCCGGACCTGTATCAGCGTGGCGGCATC